>JAEUQF010000236.1 GCA_016789745.1 Bryobacterales bacterium | reverse complement strand
CGCGGCCGCCGCATCATCCAGCTATACATGCGGAACGCCGTACGCTCGGCCATCTCGTCCGAGGCCCGCCCCTGCTCCTCTACCACCTCACTCCGTAGTTCCAGCAGAATCCGCGGTATGTCGATCTTCACCGGGCAGACTTCGGCACAAGCCCCGCAAAGGCTGCTGGCAAACGGCAGCCACGGATCCCGCGCGATGCCCGCGTACTGCGGCGATAGGATCGCCCCAATCGGCCCGGAATAAGCCCCCGGATAGTTGTGCCCGCCAATCTTGCGATACACCGGACAGGCATTCAGACAGGCCCCACAGCGGATACAGAACAACGACTCGCGCTTGCCCGGATCCGCCATCAGCTTCGTACGCCCGTTATCCATCAGCACCACGTAAAACTCTTCCGGCCCATCGGCATCGCCCTGCCGCCGCGGCCCACCCAGAATCGACGTGTACACCGTCAGCAACTGCCCCGTGCCACTGCGCCCCAATAACTTCAGAAACACCGCCAGATCCTGCGCCCGCGGAATCATCTTCTCCAAACCCGCCACCGCGATATGCACCTTCGGCGCCGACGTGCACAGCCGCGCGTTGCCTTCATTCTCAATGATGGTCACCGCGCCGGAATCGGCCAGCAGAAAGTTCGCGCCCGAAATCCCAATGCCCGCAGCCAGGAACTTCTCGCGCAACGTGCGCCGCGCGATCATCGCCAGCCCTTCCGGCTCTTCGGTCCGCGGCTCCGGCAGATTCTTTTCCAGCACATCCGCCACATCCAGCCGCGTCATGTGTACCGCCGGCGCCACAATGTGATACGGCCGCTCATGCGCCAACTGGATGATGTACTCACCCAGATCCGTCTCCACCACCTCCATCTTGTGCTTTTCCAACTTATCGTTCAGATGGATTTCTTCGGTGGTCATCGACTTCGACTTCACCAGCAGGTTCGCGCCGCGCCGCTTCGCCACCTCCAGAATGAAATCGGCCACTTCCTGCCCCGTCCGGGCCCAGATCACCTTGCCGCCGTTGGCGATCACGTTAGCTTCAAACTGCTCCAGGTAGTAATCCAGATTCTCGATGGCGTGGCGCTTCAGTTGATGCGCCGCCTCGCGCAATTCCTGATACTCCGGCAGTACCTCGTCGGCCACCACCTCCTGGCGCTTCTCTTTCAATCGCGCCGTCGCCGAATACACCGCCAACTGCACCTTCGGATCGGCCACCGTCTTGCGGATGTTCTCTTCCTGAACCGGCTTGATCTGCATGTTGTGAGACGGCTCCTTTCCTTAACGCGACGCCAATACTTCGGCCAGATGCATCGTGCGCAGCGGCGCCTTCCGGCGGTCAATCGACGTCTGCAACTGCATCAGGCAGCTGCTGTCAATCGACACCACCGTGCTCGCCCCGGTCGCCAGAATCGAGTCGATCTTCGTTCCCGCCATCCCGCCCGACACTTCCGGAAACTTGATCGAAAACGTACCGCCAAAGCCGCAGCATTCCTCGGCCACCGCCATCTCCCTAAGCTCCAATCCCTTCACCTTGCGCAGCAGCCGACGCGGCCCTTCCTTCACATGCAGTTCCCGCAGCGCGTGGCAACTGTCGTGATACGTCACCACGCCGTCAAACCGCGCCCCCAGATCCTCCGCCTTCGCCACCTCCGTCAGGAATCGCGAAAACTCCCAAACGCGCGGTGTCAGATACTCCGCCTCATCCCGCATATCCGTGTCCTTCGGAAACAGATCATAGAAATGGTGCGTGATCATCGACGTGCAGGAGCCCGAGGGCACCACCACGAACTCGGCATCGCGAAACGTGCGGATGAAGTGCTCGGCCACCTGCCGGGCTTCGTTGCGATAGCCGCTGTTGAAGGCCGGCTGGCCGCAGCAGGTCTGCTCCTCACGGAAGTCCACCTCGTAACCGAGCCGTTCCAGAATATCCGCCATCGCCAGGCCCACCTTCGGGAACATCTGGTCGACAATGCAGGTGACAAACAAAGAGACGCGGGTTGCCATGCGTAACTCTTTAGCTTATCCCGAGACGTTACACTGGTAGGGTGACACGCAGGCAGTTCACAGCAGCATTTGGAACTCTCCCGGCGCTCGCCTTTGGCGAGGAGGCGGCTCCCGTCACCGTCCGCGGCAAGCTCACCCAGGACCCCGGCCAGGATCCCGTAATCCTCTCCGAAGGCCGCCGCATTCGCCTCGAAGGCGATGAACAGACCTCCGGCGTCCTCCGCGACGACCGCCTCAAGGACATCGATTTCGAAGTCATCGGCCACTGGGATGGCACCGACAAGCTCAAAATCCTGCCTATCCACAAGCGCGCCATGTATGTCCACCAGAACGGCAAGCGCCTCTTCGTCACCTACTGGTGTGCGGTCTGTTCCATTCGCACCTACACGCCCGGCGTCTGCTGGTGCTGCCAGGACCAAACCGCCCTCGACCTCAAAGAAAAACTGGATAACTGAACACAACCATGAACTACACCGCGGAACGGCAAACAGCGGATGGCATAGAAGTGGTGTACCTGGCCGATGCGGCCACCAAAACCGAAGTCCGCATCGTGCCGTCCATCGGCAACAACAGCTATGAAATGACCGTCGCGGGCCAGCCGGTCTTCTGGTCTCCTTATCGCACCCTCAGCGAGTTCAAAGCCAAGCCCGTCAATCTCGGCAACCCCTTCCTGGCGCCCTGGGCCAATCGCCTCGACCAGGAGGCCTTCTTCGCCAACAGGAAGCGCTACGCCCTGAACATGAGCCTCGGCAATGTCCGCAAGGACGGCTTCCAGCAGCCCATCCACGGCCTGCTGGTCTACTCCCCGCACTGGCAGATTGCCTCCCTCACTGGCGGAGGCGATGCCGCCGCCGTCACCTGCCGCCTGGACTTCTGGCGCTACCCCGACTACATGGCGCAGTTCCCCTTCGCCCATGCCTACGAAATGACCTACCGCCTGCGCGACGGCGTCCTGGAGATCGAGACCATCCTCGAAAATCTCTCCACCGACACCATGCCGGTTTCCGTGGCCTATCACCCCTACTTCACGCTGCCCGGCGTGCCGCGTGATCAGTGGGCCGTCTCGGTCCCCTGCCGCGAGCATGTGCAGCTAAACGCCAAGCTCACCCCTACCGGCGAACGCCAGCCCTACTCGCAACCGGAACCCGTGAAACTCGCCGGCCGCCAGTTCGACGATGTCTTCGCCGGCGTGGATTCGTCGAAGGAGTTCGTGGTGGAAGGTGGCGGCAAACGCATCGGCGTGCGCTTCGGCCCTAAGTTCCCGGTAGCGGTCGTCTATGCGCCGCCGGGGCGCGACTTCATCTGCTTTGAACCGATGAGCGGCATCACCAACGCCTTCAACCTGCATCACGAAGGCAAGTATCCCGAACTGCAATCCATCGTTGCCGGCGGTCGCTGGCGCGAAAGCTACTGGATCGCCCCGAAATACTGACATGCGCATCACCCTGGCCGGCCTGCTTCTGGCAGCGCTGCCGCTGTTCGGGCAGCCCACCGAACCGAACGTCATCTACGGCATGTACTCCGGCTTGGCGCTCCTGATGGACGTCTACAAGCCCGCGCAGCCCAACGGCTACGGCATCATCTTCATCAGTGGCAGCGGCTGGCACACCTCCGAGGAGTGGGGCGTCGAACCGCTGGCCAAAGGCGGCCAGACCAAGCTCTACGCGCCTGTGCTGGTCAAGGCCGGCTACACGGTCTTCTCCCTCAGCCACCGCGCCGCCCCGCGCTTCCGCTATCCTGCCGCGGTCGAGGACGCGCAACGTGCCGTGCGCTTCGTCCGCCACAACGCCCAGCGCTTCGGCATCCGCCCGGAACGCATCGGCGCGGTCGGCGGTTCCTCCGGCGGACATCTCGCCCTGATGCTCGGTACGCTCGATGGTGCGGGCGACCCAACCTCCAAGGATCCGGTAAGCCAGACCAGCGCGAAGGTGCAATGCGTGGTCGCCCGGGCCGCGCCGGCTGACCTCGCTACGATGGCCTCCGCCGCTACCGTGGCGTCTTTCCTCGGCGGCCCGCCACCGTTCCGTTCCCCTGCGCCGGCCTCCCCGGTCACCTATGTCTCGGCCGACGATCCGCCCACGCTACTCATCCATGGCGACGCCGACAAGTCGGTCCCCTACGATCAATCCGAACGTATGTTGGCGCTGCTCACCAAAGCCGGCGTTACGTCGAAACTGCTACGCATCCCCGGAGGAGGTCACGGCCCCACCTTCCCCGATGTGCCGAATCCCCCAGACTATATGGGCGAAATGATCGCCTGGCTCAACAAATATTTGCCGCGGTAGTTAGGACTGCCGGGCCACCCACTCACTCAACTCGCGCACCCAAATCGGCCGCGGGATTTGCCGCGCCGCGGCCAAAAAATGCGTCACTGCCTGCGGTGTCAGGATCGGCAAAGCCAGGCTGCGCGGAATCGCCTCATACTGCCCATCTCGCAGCCCGTACATCGAAACCACGCCCGCCGCGTGGCGCCATACTTCCGGCACTCCTACTGCCGCAAAGATCGGAAACCGGTTCAACGAATGGCTGGTGACGTCGACCTCAATCACCAACTCAGGCGCTGGATCGCGCAGCAGATCGATCTCATCTCGCCCGCGCATGCGTTCTGCATGTTTGAAGTAAAAGCAGGAGTCCGGCTCAAAGCCCTTCAGCAGATCCGGCCGCTGCAGCGTCGTCGAGCCATTCGGGGAGAAATCAATCCCTAACTGATCCGCCACCTTCTCTACAATGCTGGAAAGCAGCCGGTTCGGATTATCATGAGCCAGTGAAACAACCATGATCTGTAGCAATCCCCCGTCATACGTCACACGCGTACCCGGTGCATCGCCCAGCTCTTGCAGCAGTTGCGTGTAGAAGTCCCAGCTGATGTCCCGCAGGACCACCCGTTCCACCGGCGGTGTAGCTACCGTTCCCATAGGTACTCCTGACCGCTAGTATACGCCTCCCCCCTACAGTCCCCGCCCGCAACCGCCGATATCTCCCCTAATCAGGAGGGATAGTCACCGTGTATGCTATGTACTCCGGGGCCGAGGACAGCCCCGAGTTTCTCCGCCGCCTGAGCCGCGCCCTCGCCTTCACCGACAAGGACCTGTCCGAGAATCGACAGGGGCGCATCAGCAACACCCAGATGGCGCGCGTCAGCGCCCTTGGATTCACCCCATTCCTGGGCATCGCCGGTACCCTGGCCGGCCTTTTGCTGGTGGTGCTCGCTATCGCCGCCGGCTCGGAGGTGGTCATCAGCAAGGTCCGCTGGATGCTCACGCTCGGCAAACCGCTGGTGTTCGCCCTTGGGACGCTCTTTTTCGGATTCGTCGCCGTCTGCGTGAAGTTCATCGTCACCTCCGGCCGCGTTGTGCGCCTGCTGCAGGATATGGCCGAAGGAAAAGTCACGTCCATCATCGGCCGTGGTACGCCCAGCAAGTCGGTGGATATCGAAGAAGGCCTCGCCAAACTCCTCAATCTTAAGAAAGAGACCCATTGCCTGGTGGTCCGCGGCGAATACTTCGAGATCCCCCCGCAAGCCCATGAGCTGCTCATGGAACGCGAAGCCACCACCTTCCGCGTCTACGTTACGCCGCGCAGCCGCTACATGGTGTCGCTCGAAATCGCCAACGCCGCCGCCGCGGCCGCCGCCGGAGAACAGGACTACTTCCAGTACCGCCGGTAACCTGGCCGCTACTGGCCGTCCTTCAGCCTCCGGATCCAGATATTCCGATACCGTACCGGATGCCCGTGATCCTGCAGGCTCAGCGGCTCTTCGGCCGGATGTGCCACGTAGGGAATCGCGCGCCGGTGCGCCACCGGACCGGTCATCTCGCGGTGGTTCTGCACCAGCACGCCGTTGTGCACCACCGTCACATAGGCCGGCTTCACCAGCTTGTCGCCTTCAAAAC
Source organism: Bryobacterales bacterium (assembly GCA_016789745.1). GTDB lineage: Bacteria > Acidobacteriota > Terriglobia > Bryobacterales > Bryobacteraceae > CADEFT01. The sequence continues at coordinate 17,070 of JAEUQF010000236.1, read as the reverse complement.
GCGGCGCCGTGAAGAAGATGTCGTAGGCATTCCATTCGCCCTTCGGCGTCGACGCGTTCACCGTCGGCGGCCATTGGCCGTAAAGCGACGCCGCCTGCCCATCGGCATAGGTGAGATTTTCAAACGACTCCATCACCTGCACTTCATATCGGCCCATCAACTCCACGCCGCTGTTGCCTCCGGCCTGGCCCTGCCCGACGTCTTCCTTCGGCACCAGCCACTCAATATGAAGCTGGCAATCGCCATAACCGGCCTTGGTGACCATGTTCCAACGCCCGCCCTCCGGCGACACCACCTCCACATAGCCATCCTGCACTTTCCAATTGGCGGGAGCCGTCTCGCCCTTCCGGCTGCGCAGTTGCCACTTCGAAAGGTCCTTCCCGTCGAACAGCACATCGGCATCGGCGGGAGGGGGGATGCTCACCACCGGGCGCCCTGGCATTACTTTCGGCGGCCGCGGCCGCGCCGCATCGTGCACCTTCCACGTCTGGCCGGGAATCAGCGGAGTATCGGTGTAGCCGCTCCGGTCGTCGCCAGCAGCAGCGGACTTCTTCTTGGGCGCCTGGGCAGCGGCCAGCAGGGGAATCAGAAAGAGAATCGCGAGACGCATCTCCCAGTAAATCTATCACTCCCCGCCAACGGCTTCACCAATCGCCCGGCCAACCGCCAGCAGCAGCGCCGTCTCTTCGTCCGTAAACGTGCGTTCGCTGCGATTGGCCACCCCCAAAGCGCCCAACGCCTGGTCGCCGCGCAGCACCGGCACCACGATGGCACCTTCCATGCCCGTCGCACGCGCCCCGGGCCGCACGTCACCAGTAGTGTCCCTCTGGATGTTGCAAGCCGTCACCGGCTGCTTCCGTTCCGCCGCCAGGCCGGCCATGCCCTTGCCCACCGGTACGGTCTTGACAATCGCCAGCACCGGTTCCGGTATACCCTGCGCCGCCGTCAGATGCATCACGCCGCCCTCTCCCAACAGGTGCAGGCTGCCCGATTCGGCCCGCAACTCCGCAATCGTCTCTGCCAGCATCTTCTGCCAATCCCGGGCCTGCACCGCCGCCGCCAACTCTGTTCGTAGTTCCATGGCTACCTGTTATTCCATCATGGTAGAAGTGATTCTGCCCGAACGTGTTCGCCACTTCATTGAAGAGTTCGCCGCCGGAGTGCCCTTCGCCGAACTGCAGAAGGCCGTCCACCAACTCTCTGACCACTATCGGGCGGGGAAGAACACCGCCCAACTGAAGCTACCCGCGCAGACCAGAACCGCCGCCTACCTGCTCACGCGCCTTCCGGCCACCTACGCCGCCGCGTACGCCGTCCTTCGCGAGACGCAGGCCCGTATCGCCTCCTGGCAGCCGCAAACCCTGCTCGACCTCGGAGCCGGCACGGGCGCGGCCACACTCGCCGCCGAGCAGATCCTGCCGTCCCTGCTTTCCGTTGTGCAGGTGGAACGCGAATCCTTCCCCTCGCTCGCCGCCCTGCCGCAGACCAACTCCCCCCAGGATCTGCGCACCTGGAAACCGGAAGCGCCCGCCAACCTCACCATTGCCGCCTACACCCTCGGCGAACTGCCCGCCGAAGCCCGCACCCGCCTCATCGCCCAAGCCTGGCCGAACACCCAGACCCTAATCCTCATCGAGCCCGGCTCGCCGCGCGGCTTCGACATCATCCGCCAGGCCCGCCGCCAACTCCTCGACCTCGGCGCCACGCTCGCCGCCCCCTGCCCCGCCCACGGCGACTGTCCCGTCCCCCCCAACGATTGGTGCCACTTCGCCCAACGTCTGGAACGCAGCGCCCTCCATCGCCGCCTCAAGGACGCCGCCCTCAGCTACGAAGACGAAAAGTTCAGCTACGTGGCCGCCACCAGGCTCCCCGTGGAACGCCCCGCGGCGCGCGTCCTCCGCCGCCCCACTGATGCTCCCGGCCTCGTCACCCTGGAAATCTGCCGCGGTGACGCCATTGTCACCGAAAAGATAGCCAAACGTGACAAGGATCGCTTCCGCGCCGCCCGCAAGGTACGCTGGGGAGAGCCTTGGCCCCCCTCTACGACGCCCTATTCTGGAAACAGCGACTGAATCTCATCCCACACCCGGAGGGCGGTTTCTATCGGGTCACTTACGAATCCTCCGACATGGTGCCCCACCCCCGCGTTCCGGCCCAGCGCCGCGCCTCTACCGGCATCTATTTCCTCATCGATTCCCCCGCCAACTTCTCCGCCTTCCACCGCATCCAGTCCGACGAAATGTGGCACTTCTACGCCGGCGATGAGCTGACCGTCCACGTCATCCACCCGGACGCCGCCTATTCCCAAATCCAACTCGGCAGTTCACATGGGTTTCAGGCCGTCGTCCCGGCCGGGTGCTGGTTCGCCTCCAGCGTCCCCCGCCAGGGCTCATGGGCTTTGGTCGGCTGCACCGTTGCTCCCGGCTTTGATTTCGCCGATTTCGAGCTGGCCGATCGCAGTGCGTTGACGGCAGCCTATCCCCAGCATGCCGATCTGATTACTCGTTACACTCGGACCTGAGTGTCCATTTTTGTAACAAAATCGAAACGTAATTGAAACGCAATCGAGACGATCGCGGCGTATCGTGGGGGTACCCCTTTATGAGCCAGTTCCTTCTCGCGCTCCTGTTGGCGGCGTCCTACCTGACATCGCCCTTTTCCCTTTCTGCTCAATCGCTTGCCGGCCTTGGCGCCATCAGCGGTACGGTCCGCGACGCTTCCGGATCCCTGATTCCGGACGCCGAAGTCTCGGTCACGAACCCCGCCAACGGCGTTACACGTAAGCTAACCACCACCGAATCCGGCTACTTCATCGCCAGTTCGCTGCCACCCAGCCCCGGCTACGTAGTCGGCGTTACGAAGGGCGGCTTTGCATCGTACACCGCCAAGGAAGTGCTGGTTCAGGTCGGCCAGAACGTGAGTCTGACCATCGCGCTCGATGTCGCCCAGCAGGTGCAGACCGTGACCATCGCCGACAGCACGCCCATCGTCGAACAGGCGAAAAGCGGCGTCTCCCAGGTGGTGGACAACGCCCAGATCCAGAATCTCCCCATCAACGGCCGCCGCGTCGACACCTTCGTTCTGCTTTCGCCCGGTGTCACCAACGACGGCACCTTCGGCGCGGTCAGCTTCCGCGGCATGCCCTCCGGCAACGCCTTCCTCACAGACGGCAACGACACCACCCTGCAGTTCTACAACGAGAATGCCGGTCGCACCCGCATCAGCTCCAACATCAGCCAGGACGCCGTCCAGGAGTTCCAGGTGCAGTCTTCCGGCTATAGCGCCGAGTTCGGCCGCGCCGTCGGCGGCGTCATTAACACCGTCACCAAGAGCGGCACCAACGATGTGCACGGCACCGGCTACTGGTTCTTCCGCAACCGCTCATTGAACGCCCGCGACCGCTACTCGGCCATCAATCCTCCCGAGTACCGCCACCAGCTGGGCGGCAGCATCGGCGGCAAGATCATCAAGGATAAGCTCTTCTATTTCGGCAACTACGAAGCCACCCGCCGCAATTTCCCGCTGATCAGCTCCATCCTCAACCCCCAATTCTTCAACGCCGGCGGGGCCTTTATCGGCACCTGCGGCGCCCCGGCCACGCCCGCCCAGTGCGAGGCCGCCGTCAGCTACTTCCGCCGCTTCTTCGGCACCGTGGAACGCAAGGTCAGCCAAAACCTGGGCTTCGGCAAACTCGACTGGCGCCCCACCGACCGCCACAGCCTGAGCGCCAGCTTCAACCTGTTGAATTGGGAATCGCCCAACGGGATCCAGAGCGCCGCTACCTTGACCAATGCCGGCGCTATCGGCAACAACGGTCTGTCGACGGTGCGCACGCGGTTTGCCCGCCTCTCGCACACCGGCATTGTGTCCTCGAACCAGATCAACGAATTTCGCTTCGGCTGGTACAAGGACCGTCTGGCCGACGAACCCAACTACAATCTGGCGCCTCCGGGCGTGCGCGTTGCCGTTACCGTGCAGGGCCAGGCCAACCTCGGTGTACCGAACTATCTGCCCCGTGTCCAGCCCACCGAGGATCGCTTCCAGTTCGCCGACAACTTCTCCTGGACCCGCAATCGCCATCAGTTCAAGTTCGGCTTAGACATTGCACACACCAAGGACGTGGAAGACGCGCTGTTCAATGGCACCGGCTCCTACAACTACGGCACCATCACGAACTTCGCACTCGACCTGACCGGCAACAACGGCGCCAAGCGCTGGCAGAGCTACAGCCAGGCCTTCGGCCTCTCGAAGACCGACATCTGGGTTCGCGATTACAACTTCTTTGCCCAGGACCAATGGCGGCTCACCGATAAGCTCACCCTCAACTACGGCCTACGCTACGAATACGCCCAGTTCGCCCAGCCCCGCATCAGCAATCCCGACTACCCGGCGACGGCCCGTATCAATCAGCCCGGCCGCAACATCGCGCCTCGCTTCGGTGTGGCCTATGCCCTGAATGAGAAGACCGTGTTCCGCGCCGGTTACGGCATCTTCTACGCCCGCTTCCCCTCGGCTACCATTGCCCGTATCCACCAGTTGAACGGCGTGGCGCAGCGCGCGCTTACGCTGCAGGGCAACGTCGCCGCCGACCTGGCCGTCGGTCCCGTCTTCCCTTCCCCGCTGGCGAATCTCGACCGCACCCCGCCTCCCGGCACCGTCACCCTCTCGTTCCCGGATTCCAACCTCGCCACCCCCTACACGCAGCAGGGCGACGTCAGCCTGGAACGTGAGATCACACGGAACATGGGCATTACGGTCAGCTACCTCTGGAACCGTTCGCTCAAGAACATGACCCGCCGCGACCTGAACATCGGCAACCCCACGGGCAGCTTCACCTATCGCATCCTGGACGCCGCCGGCAACCAGACCGGCACCTACACCACTCCTACCTATGTCGCCTCCACCCGCGTCGATCCGCGCTACCAGCGCGTGGTCCTCATCGACAACGGCGGCCGCGTCTGGTACGACGGTCTGGCCGTCCAGTTTCGTCGCCGCGCCTCCAAGTGGGCCGAAGGCACCGTCGCCTACACCTGGTCGCACAGCCGCGACCTCAACCAGGGCGGCGCCTCCAATAACGTCTTCTTCACCGACGGCCCCCCGACGCTCAGCAACGGCAACTACAATGCCGAGAAAGGCACCTCGGTGCTTGACCAGCGCCATCGCGCCGTCTTCACCGGCATCATCACCCCGCCGCGCAAGGAGTTCGGCGGCAACCGCTTCGCCAAGCAGGCTCTGAACGGCTGGCAACTGTCGCTCATCCATACTCTGGCTTCGCCGCAATACACCACGCCGACGGTGCTTGTGTCCGGATCGCAGTTCACCGGCATGGCCTTCAACAACACGCTCAACGGCTTCGGCGGCAGCACGCAGGTGCCGTTCCTGTCGCGCCAGAGCATTCCGATCGACGAGGTGAACCGCATGGACTCCCGCCTCACCAAGATGTTCTTTATGGCTGACCGTGCCCAGTTGCACCTCAACTTCGAGGTATTCAATACGTTCAATCGCGTCAGCAATACCGGCGTCAACACGCAGGCCTTCCAGGCGACCGCCGGCGTGCTCCGTCCGGTTGCCGGCTTGGGCGTCGGCAACTCCTCCGGCGGCTTCCCGGACGGCACCAACTCACGCCGGGCCCAGGTATCGTTGCGCTTTGTCTTCTAAGTAGTCCCTTGTTCCGTGGGGGAGGATCACCCAAACGGTGGTTCTCCCCTTCCCCCTACCCTCTCCCGCCTGGAATACGCAAAACTTTGCCTCCCTCAATCCATACCTCTCTCTAAACGCCGCCGAATTGGACCGATGAGAGCAGAGAAAGCCCATGAATTCCAATACGGTCCCGGCGGAATACCAGACACGTTATGACTCGTCCGCGCTCTCGGCCCACAGCCGCAGGGTCGGCATGACGGCCGTTGAGGTCGCCAAGCGCCTCGGCTGGGCCCAGGACCGGCAGCGCATGTTGCGGGAAGCGGCCGACGCCCACCATGACCTGTCGAGCCCGCTCGACGGCGCCTTCCTCAGTCGCCTGATCACCGAGATCTGGGGCTACAGCAGCGAGGCGACGCCCACACGCGGCCCCTCCGGCCAGGAAATGGCCAAACTGCTCGAGCTTTGCTGCTTCTTCGTCCAACGCTGGGAGTTCATCCCTTACGAACTGGCCACCTACACCGAAGTTCTCCAGGAACTCCGTGCCATGGTGAAGGACGGCTTCTTCCTCGCCAATCACGTCGAGTGCCTGGCCAACGTGCCCAGTGTCAAACTCGCCGATATCCACGCGGTCGTGTCCAAACTGCCGGTCTTCCCCGCCGTCGCCCTGAAAGCCATGAAACTGGCCCAGAATGAAATGGCCACCGCGGTTCACGTCGAAGAAGTCATCGGCTCCGATGCCGTGCTCGCCGGCGAGATCCTCCGCACCGCCAACTCCCCCCTCTATTCGCCTTCCATCCCGGTGAAGAGCATCCGCCAGGCGGTCGTCTTCCTCGGCCTGCCCGAATGCTGCCGCGTCATCACCGCCGCCGCTTTCCGTCCCATGTTCCAAAGTCCGCTCGTCCGTCCCCTTTGGAACCATTCGCTCGAAGTCGCCCGCATGGCCGAAGTCCTCTCGCGCACCTCCGGCAAGGCCGATCCCGAAGAGGCCTTCCTGGCCGGACTGATGCACGATGTCGGCCGCCTCGCCATCTGGAAACTGCCGGTCAAAAACACCACCCAGTACGCCACACTGCTCGAACAGGGCGGCGAAGCCATGTTCGCCGAAACCCTGCTCTGCGGCTTTGACCATACGCTGGCCGGCAAGGAAGTGCTGCAACACTGGCGCATGAGCCAGTCGCTCATCAGCGCCATTACCTACCACCACCAGCCCGAACGCAATGACTCGAACCTCACCCACCTGCTCTATCTGGCCGAGCATTGCAGCGGCTCCAACGAAGACCTGCCGTCGCTCGCGCGCTTAAACCGTGCGCTCGAAAAAACCGGGATCGACCAGCAGCAATTGGGCATGCTCGCCACGCCGCAGTCCGCGCAGGATTGGTAAAGCGCCAGCGCCTACCGCCCCGCCGTCCGCAACGTGTGCCTCAGGGATTCGGCCGGAATCGCCCGGTCCCCCCATGCCAACGTGATTACTCCAGGGGCTGCCACGGGCCAACCGTTCTTCATCGCCGGCGCAAACTCCCACCCCACCACGAACGTCAGTGCCTCGCGCGCCCACATCGGGTCCGACGCCTGCACCACCTCGAACTCCCCGGGCCGCCCCTTCTCGTCCACCACAAACCGCAGCGTCACGAAACCGCGCCGCCCCATCGCGTGCACAATCTGCGCGTGATCCTTCGCATCATTGGACAGACCCGCGCCTGGCGGAAACAGCGTGCGGCGAAACCTCGGCCTGGTCACGCCCGGCGGCGGTTGGAACGAAGCCTCCACCAGATGCCAGCGCGACTCACGTTGCGGCAGCACAAACTCCGCCACTACCAGATCATCTACCGCTAAGCCTTGCCCCAGTTCCACCGCCTTGCGCAACGCCTGTATCTCCAGATTGAGACCCAGCCCTTCGCTCACGCGAAAGTCCGTCCGGCCTTCGCTCCGCACCGCCCGCAGCAACACCACGCCTTCCAATCCCGCGGCCAGTGCCTCTTCCGAATACTCCGGCTGAATCCGCAAATGCGCCGTAAGGGCCTCGCGTTGCGATTCCGACGGGTTCGGCGCCAGAGCCGCAATCAGCGCTTGCGCCCCGCGCGTATCATCGCCGGTGTGCCGTGCCGCCCGCAGCATCTGCAGCGACCGGTCGCGCTGCCCGCGCCGCTCATACACGGCCGACAACCGGATGTATGACCAAACCACCACCCACTTCGGCTCCCGGTCCCCGTTCAGGGCCGCGAGAAACTCCGCCTCGGCCGACCCATGGTTATTCTGCTCCAGGAACTTCTCACCAGCCTGATAATGCGCCAAGGATCCGGCCAGATTCTCCTGGCCATAACTCACACAAGGAACCGCCAGCAAGGCAAGGAGGAACAACATACCGCGGTAGCACCCTCTTCGAGCAAGGATACTCCGAATTTCCGCCGAATGCGACCACCCTAACGTGCTAGATTGAGTCCGTGCATATCCTCGTAACCGGTGCCACCGGCTACATCGGCAGAGTCATTTCCGAGTATCTGCAAAAAGCCGGCCACCAAGTCTCTGGCCTCGCTCGCAGTGAACAGGCCGCACAGGCACTGCGTGACGCCGGAGTGCAACCCGTCGATGGTGACCTGGCAAAACCGGAGTCCATCGCCAACGCCGCCGATCGCGCCGATGGCGTCATCCATGCCGCCATGGCCTGGGGTCCGGAGACCGCGGCCCTCGATGCCGGAGCCGTGAAGGCCATCTGCGGCGCGCTTTCCGGCAGCGGCAAGCCCTTCGTCTATACCAGCGGCGTGTGGGTGATCGGCGATACCAAGGGCCGCGTGGCCGCCGAACTCGCCCCGTTGCGCCCACCCAAGATTGTCGAATGGCGTCCCGCGGTGGAGCGCATGGTGCTGGCCGCGGCGGAAAACAAAATCAACGCCAACGTGGTGCGTCCCGCCATGGTCTTCGGACGCGGCGGCGGCTTCGTGGGCGGCATGGTCAAACAGGCCAAGGAAGCGAAGATCATCCGCGTCATCGGCACCGGCGAGAACCACTGGACCTACGTACACGTCGACGCGCTCGCCGAACTCTACGTAAAGCTGGTGGAGCAGCAGCCGAAAGGCGAAGTGTTCCTGGCATCCGACGGCCCGGCCTATACCGTCCGCATTGTGGCCGACACCGTGGCCACAATGTTCGAATCCGCCGTGAAACTTGTCCCGCTCGACGAAGCGCGCCAGCAGATGGGTCCACTTGCCGACGCGCTGGTTCTCGATCAGAAGATTATGACCACCAAAGCCGGCCGCATGCTCGGCTGGGGACCGAAGTGGCCGTCCGTCTTAGACGAGATCCGCTGCGGATCCTACCTGCTCTAGTCCAATTACAGAGGAGCGGTCGCGCCCGGTTCGGCTTCGCCCGCCTGTTCGGCCTCATCGGCGGCGGCGGGGCCGGCGGCCTGGGCTTCAGCGAGCAGACGCTGGGCTTCGGCCTGGGTCTCGAGAGGCACCTTTACGATGAAGGGCAGGTTGGGGAGCGACGAGGAGCCCATCAGGACGGCGTCGATGCCGTTGGCCACCAAAACGCCGTGGACGGCCATGGCCTCCATCTCGCCTTCGGCGCCCTGGCTTTCAAAGACAGTGGCTAAGTCCAAGTCGTGGGAGATATCACCAGCGACGGCGGCTTCATTATCGCCCGAGTATTCGTTCATGCCTCAACCATAGCTCCGATAGGAAAGATATTCAATGGATCTTTCTTCTCACAACCGACTTACAATATAAAGAAGAAAGGAAGTTGCTCTCATGACGGAAGACAATACCGGCAAAGTTGTGTGGTTCTGTGCAGGTGCGGCAATCGGTGCGGCGATTGCATTGCTGTATGCGCCCAAGTCTGGCGCCGAGACTCGGGAGTTGCTGCTCGACCAGGCAAACCGCGGCAAGGAGAAGCTTGCTGAATCCTCGCGGGATATGGTGGAGCGCGGCAAGGAATTGTACGAGCGCGGCCGGGAGATGGCCGACGAAGCCGGTGAGGTCATCGAGCGCGGGCGCAAGTTAGTCCAGGGATAAGTTCGCGGACCGGAGGTGTACGGCATGACGCTGCCGCCATTTCGCAACGAGACGTATCGGGATTTCAACCAACCCGAGCACCGGCAGGCGATGGAGAGCGCTCTCGCCTCCGTACGCAGCCAGTTGGGGCAGGATTACCCGCTGTGGATTGGCGGGCAGCAGGCCAAGGGTGACGGCACGTTCCGCTCGTTGAACCCGTCGCGTCCGGCGGAGGTGGTGGGCATCCACCAGCGGGGGACCCCGGCGCAAGCGTCGCAGGCCGTCGAGGCGGCCTGGAGCTGTTTCCCGACTTGGGCGGCGACTCCGGTCGAGAAGCGGGTAGAACTCCTGGTGAAGGCGGCGGCCCTGCTCCGCGAGCGCAAGAGCGAGTTCAATGCCTGGCTCATTTACGAATCGGGCAAGAACTGGATCGAAGCGGAAGCCGACACCTGTGAGGCCATCGACTTCTGCGAGTACTACGCGCGGCAGGCGCTGCGCCTGGCGAAACCCGATCCGCTGGTGCAGATGCCGGGCGAGCAGAGTGATCTGGTGTACCTGCCGCTCGGAGTGGGCATCATCATTCCGCCCTGGAATTTCCCACTGGCGATCCTGGTGGGGATGACCGCGGCGGCATTGGTGACCGGCAACACGGTGGTGGTGAAGCCATCATCCGACACACCGACGGTAGCGGCGCAGTTCATCCAATTGCTCTACGATGCGGGGTTCCCTAAGGCTTGCTGCGCGTATTTGACGGGCAGCGGGTCGAGCGTGGGCGATAACCTGGTGGAGCATCCGAAGACGCGGTTCATCTCCTTTACTGGCTCGCGCGAGGTGGGGCTGCGGATCAACGAACTGGCCGCCAAGCCGCGCAAAGGGCAGATCTGGATCAAGCGCGTGATCGCGGAGATGGGCGGCAAGGACGCCATCGTGGTGGATCAGAATGCGGACCTGGACGCGGCGGCCGCGGGCATCGTAGCCTCGGCGTTTGGCTTCCAGGGCCAGAAATGCTCAGCCTGTTCGCGGGCGATCCTCCACCAGGCGGTTTACGAAGAGGTGCTGGCGAAGATTGTCGAACGCACCGCGAAGCTGCGGATCGGGCCGGCCGACGAGCCCGGACTGGATATGGGTCCCGTGATCAACGAGAAGGCGCGGGCGTCCATCCAACGGTATATCGACGTGGGGAGGAGCGAAGGGCGTCTGATGCACGGCGGCGGCAAGGCCGAGGGCGATGGCTTCTTCCTGCAGCCGACCGTGATTGCCGACATCGGGCCGGACGCGAAGATCTTCCAGGAGGAGATCTTCGGGCCGGTGCTGGCGGTGACCCGGGCGCGGACGTTTGACGACGCACTGGAACTGGCGAACAACTCGCAGTACGGATTGACTGGAGCGGTGTACACCCGCGATCCGGAGAAGATCCAGAAGGCGCGGGAACAGTTCTTTGTCGGGAACCTGTACATCAACCGGAAGTGTACCGGGGCGATGGTTGGCGCGCACCCGTTCGGCGGCTTCAACATGTCGGGGACGGATTCGAAGGCGGGCGGGCCGGATTACCTGATGCAGTTTGTGCAGGCGAAGAGTATTGCCGAGAAGGTGAGTTCGTAGACCCTATACTGGAAGCTTGGGGTCCATGTCGTCGTCTGCGAAATCGGCCAAGGCACGTAAGTTTTTCGGCCCCCATGGCACGCTTTCGAAATGGCATCCGAATTATGAGTACCGGCCCGGCCAGATGCAGATGGCCGAGGCGGTGGAGCGCGCGCTCGAACAGAAGCACCACCTGATTGTCGAGGCGGGCACCGGTACCGGCAAGACGCTGGCGTACCTGGTGCCGGCGATTCTCTCCGGGCGGCGGGTGGTGGTGAGCACGGGCACGAAGAACCTGCAGGAGCAGTTGTTCTACAAAGACGTGCCCTTCCTGCAGCAGCATTTCGCACAGCCGTTGAAGGTGGCGTACATGAAGGGCCGGGCGAATTACCTGTGCCGGCAGAAGCTGTACGATGCCGAAAAAGAGCTGCTGCTGGATGGGATCGAGGAGATCACCGACTACAAGCTGATCCGCGATTGGGAGCCGCTGACCGAAACCGGCGACCGGTCCGAAATCCGCGAACTGCCGGAGCATTCCAACGCCTGGAACAAGCTGGATGCCAAGCGGGAGCTGTGTTCGGGGCAGAAGTGCCCCCAGTTTGAACGCTGCTTTTTGACCCTCATGCACCAGCGGGCCCATGAAGCCGACATCATCATCGTAAATCATCACCTGCTGTTTGCCGACCTCGCGGTGCGCGAGGAGGATTTCGGCGGGATCCTGCCGGACTACACGGCGCTGATTCTCGACGAGGCGCACGAGGTGGAGGATGTCGCCGGGACGTACTTCGGGCTGTCGGTGAGCAACTACCAGGTCCAGGATTTCAAGCGCGATGTGCTGGCGGTGTCGCGGAACAAGAAGTTCGCCACCGATGAACTGGACCGGGTGCTGATCCGGGTGGGCGATGCGGCGGAGCGGTTTTTCGGGCTGTTCGGGGAGATGGAGGGGCGGAGCGGGTTTACGGGGCAGCAGGCATTCCTACGCGAGCACGGCGAGGAATACCAGGACGTGCTGCACGGGTTGGAACTCACGTGGACGCATCTCGAGTTAGTGAAAGGCGCCGCCGAAGACATGATTCCGCTGCAGCGGCGGGCACGGGAGCTACACCAGAACCTGTATCTGTGGATGGAAGGGAACGACCCGGCGTTTGTGTACTGGGTGGAGCGGCGGGGTCGCGGGGTGTTTCTGCAGGCAACGCCCATCGACGTGAGCAGCCTGCTGGCACATAAGCTGTTCGATAAGGTCGATACCGTAGTGATGACCTCGGCCACGATTACCGTGGCCGACAGCTTTGAGTACGCCAAGACCAGGCTGGGGGTGCCGGAGGCACGGACCGTGCAGGTGCCGAGCCAGTTCGACTACCAGAGTCAGGCGCTGTTGTATGTTCCCCAGCATTTGCCGGATCCGCGCCATGCGGCATTCACGGGCTATGCCGTGGAGGAGATCCTGCGGATCCTGCGGCTTACCGAAGGGCGCGCGTTCGTGCTGTCCACCAGCTATGCGGCCATGCGGCAGATGCACGAACTGGTGTCCCCCGCGCTAGAGTACCCGCTGCTGCTGCAGGGGACCGCGCCGAAGCATGCGCTGCTGGAGCAGTTCCGCACCACGCCGAATGCGGTTCTGTTCGCCACATCTTCGTTCTGGCAAGGCGTCGACGTGCCGGGCGATCAGTTGAGCTGCGTTATCATAGATAAGTTGCCGTTTGCGGTGCCGAGCGATCCGGTAGTGGATGCGCGGATCCGTATGGTAAGGGAATCTGGGGGCACGCCGTTCTTTGATTACCAGATCCCGCAGGCTGCCATTACGTTGAAGCAGGGGTTCGGGCGGCTGATACGGAGCCGGTCCGATCGCGGATTACTGGCCTTGCTGGACAACCGGATTACGAAGCAGCGGTACGGTCAGGTGTTCTTCGATAGCCTGCCGGATTACCGGTTCACGATTCACTGGAACGAGGTCGAGAGTTTCTTTCATGTTTGAAGTTGCCGTCCATGACACCTTCGCCGCAGGACATGCCTTACGTGGGTATAAGGGCAAGTGCGAGAACGTGCACGGGCATAATTATCGGGTGCAGGTGATTGTGGAAGGCGAGAAGTTGGACGACATCGGGCTGCTGGTGGACTTCGGCGATGTGAAGAAGGTGCTGCGGGCCGCCATGGCGTACCTGGACCACCGGTTCATCAACGAACTGCCGCCGTTCGACGTGGTGAACCCGTCTGCCGAGAACATGGCCAAGTGGTTTTATGAGCAAATGGAAAACGGCCTGAAGCCGGGCGGCGAAAAGCCGCACATTCGGATCCAGGCCGTTAAGGTATGGGAGACGGATACCGCGGTAGCCACGTACCGCCCGTAAAGAAAGCGCCGATCGGTTAGCGCCCGAAGAATTCGGCGTTGGTCTGGGCGTAGTTGGCCCACTTTTCCGGCAGGTCATCGAGAGCGAAGATGGCGGATACGGGGCACACCGGGACGCAGGCGCCGCAATCGATACATTCGACGGGATCGATGTAGAGCTGCGTGGCAGCGTCGTACTTGTCTTCGTCCTTCTTGGGGTGGATGCAATCCACCGGGCAGGCATCGACGCAGGCGGTGTCTTTGGTACCGATGCAAGGTTCTGCGATAACGTAGGCCATAAAGGGGACTCCTAGGAGCTCTATTGAGCAGATGTAGGCGGTAACCAATCACCGTAGCATAGCGCTGGCTTGAAGTTCAAACTTCCTGCTAATCTGAGTAACTTGCTGGTCATCGAACACACGAAAGCGGACGGGGGGGCGGCGCACATCACGCTGCGGGGCAAGCTCATGCTGGGCTCCGACAGCGAGCAGTTGGATGATCTGGTGGCGCGGTTGCTCGGCGAAGGGGTCTCCGATTTTGTGTTTGATCTGGCGGGGCTGACCCATATCGACAGCACGGGCATTGGGCGGTTCATCTCGGCATTCAATAAGATCATGCTGGTGGACGGCGGCCGGATGCGGATGGCCGGGGCCCAAGGAACGGTGCGCAGCGCGTTCCGGGTGACAAAGCTGGATACGATTTTCGAGTTCGTGGATGGGTAGCGTTCCGGGGTAGATCGTTACGCCTTGCACGGAGCATGCGATCCGTTCGTGACGTGGTTTGGCCGTTTTCTCTGCGCCCGCTGCGCCTCTGCGCGACATCATCCGGAAGGGTTTGCCGCGCGTCTTGCAAGGAGTATCCCAAGCCCTGCGGGCCGCCCATAACCCGGAAGACGAGGCCCTTCCCTCTGTTGTCTGTCTTCTTAGCGAGCTTTGCGTCTTGGCGAGGGACTTTGGCCACGCGTGTTCAACCACTGCTTGACCAATTGTACGGTGTATATGTACAGTAGACAGTGATGGCGCCGCCGCGCATCAAATTCGATCCTTCGTCCCTCGTCCCGGCTGTCCGCCAAATCGAGGATAGCCTCCGCATCCTGCTGGTCGATGGCCAACTAGCTCCGGGCACTTCTCTGCCTTCCGTCCGCCGGCTGGCCATGGAACTGGGCGTGCACTTCAACACCGTTGCCGAGGCGTATCGCCTGCTGGCCAGCGAAGGCTGGCTGGAGTTGGCGCACGGCAAGCCGGCCGTGGTGATGCCTCGCTCGGTGCCCCCAACGCCGGATGCGTCCTGGGCGGAGGAGTTTCGGGAAAGGCTGCGCGGCCTGGCGGCACAGCTGCGGTCGAAAGGCATCCCAGCCGACCAGATCGCGGCGGAGCTGCGAGCGGTAGCGGAAGGGATCAGCCGATGAGACTGACGTTAAGCCTGTTGCATCTATTCATCGGGGTGATGCTGGTAGCCATCCCGAACCTGACGCGGCGCGAGATTCTGTTTGCGGTGCCGGTGCCGCAGGGCTTCCGGGACACCGACGCCGCGCGGCGGGCGGTGGCGATATTCCGGATCGTCGTGGCGCTGGCGACGGTGCTGTGTGTTTCGGCCCTGCTGCTGGTGCCGGAGGACCTGCTGAACGCCACAGCAGCAGTGGTGCCGCTGGTTCTGGTTGCGGCGACAGGCATCAGCTTCTATCTGCAGAATCGGAAACTGGCCCCGGCGGCGGTGCAGCATACACGGGCCTATGAGGCGGAGCTTTCCGACGCCCCGGACCGCCTGCCCGGCTACTGGCCGCTGGTGTTCGTCCCGGTGCTGCTGTTCGGCGCCGCGGCGCTCTATCTCGATGCGAACTGGGACCAGATTCCGGAGCGCTTCCCCATCCACTGGGGGGCCGATGGGCAGCCCAACCGCTGGGCACCGCGCAGTCTCAAGGGTGTATTCGGCCCGCTGCTGTTCGGAGTGATGATGAGCGGCTGGTTCACGCTGATGCTGTTTGCCACCTGGTTTGGCTCGCGCCGGACGCGGATGCGATCGGTAATGTTCGGCGGGATGATGGCCATCCACCTCATGCTGGCGCTGCTGTTCTCCCTGCTCGGTGCGAACGTGCTGCTGCGTCTGCCGCCGTGGGTGATCGCGCTTGCCCCGATGACCGTGATTCTTCCCATTATCATCGCGATGGTCAGGAAGATGAGCGAAGCGGGGGAGCCCATGGATCCCACCCCGAACGAATGCTGGAAGGCGGGCATTATCTACTACAACCCGAACGACGCGGCGCTATTCGTCGAGAAGCGCGAAGGCTTTGGCTATACCTTCAACTTCGCCAACCGCTGGGTGTGGGGGTTGCTGGTGGGGTTGGCGGGCGTAATCGCGGCGACGCGCCTCGTGCTGCCGTGAGTTGCACAGCGCATGCCGCACCCCCTATCTTCGTAGGGTGACTCCGCAACAAAAAGCTGAACAACTCGGCATCAAGTTTGAAGAACAGACGCCGGGCTATTTGAACCTTTGCATCAAGACCGGGAACCAGTTGATGAGTTCCGGGCATGTGAGCACCTTGAAGGGCAAACTGGGAGCCGGCACGACGACGCAGGAAGGCTACGCGGCGGCCCGCGACTGCGCCGAGAAGATCCTGAATTCGGTGTGGAACGCGCATGGCTCGCTCGACGGCTTGAGGGTGATCAAAGTGCTGGGCTGCGTGAATTCCACGCTCGATTTCACCGAGCAGCACCTGGTGATCAACGGGGCGTCGGACCTGTTCCACGAGATCTTCGGGAAAGAGGGCGACGGGTTCCACGCGCGGTCGGCGCTGGGCTTTGCGCAACTGCCGACGGGCGCCGCGGTGGAAGTGGAAGCGATCTTCGAGATCAAGTAAGCGTGGGAACCAGGGCGGTATCATAAGAAGGACATGCCGGATCCGTACGGCCGCGAAGCCCCGGCCCTGGTTCTTTTCGATATTGACGGGACACTGCTGCGCCGCTCCGGCCCGCATCATCGCGAGGCGTTGGTGGTAGCGGTGCGGCAGGTGACCGGACGGGCGTCCACAACCGACGGGATTCCGGTGCAAGGCATGCTGGACGGCGATATCTTCCACGCCATGCTGCGCAATGCCGGCTTGCCGGAGAGCGAAATCCCCACCCATCTGCCAGCGCTGATGCGCCATGCGCAGTGGTTCTATGCCCGCAACTGTCCGCCGGACCTGCGGCACGCCGTTTGCCCGGGAGTGGCCGGGTGTCTCGAAACGCTGCGGCGCCGTCGCGTCCTGCGGGCGCTGGTGACCGGCAACCTGGCGCGCATCGGCTGGAAGAAGATGGAGCGCGCCGGATTGAAGCGCTTTTTCCGCTACGGCGCCTTTGCCGACCAGGGACGCACACGGGCCGAACTGGCGGGCAACGCCATTCGCCATGCGCGCGAGCAGGGCTGGATCAACGCCCGCACGCCCATCTCGCTCATCGGCGATCACCCCAATGACATTAACGCTGCTCGCGCCAACGGCATCCGCTCCATTGCGGTGGCCACCGGCGTGGTGTCGAAAGACGAATTGGCCGAACA
>JAEUQF010000200.1 GCA_016789745.1 Bryobacterales bacterium | reverse complement strand
CGATACCTGCAATCCCCGGCACCGCGGACCATTGCCCGCTCATCAACGCCGCGAGCCCGCCGCCCCCGGCGCACAACGCCACAGCCCAGCCGGCTCCCTGCTTTTTTCCCTGCCACTCCCGCCCGACAAACTCCTCCCACTCCTCCGGTCCGTAGCGCCACTCCACCCACACCGTCCGCACCTCGAACGCCGGCGCCTTTCTTTTGACCCTCGCCAGTATCGCGAAGCCCACCATCGCCAGCAGGCTGACTCCGCCTCCCAACATTCCCGTCAGCATCACCGCCGGCGCCAACTCCGCCGGCAGCACTGCCGCTGTAAACGGAAGCACAAAGCAAATCACAAAGACGATCAGACAGATCTTCTGGATTCTTCCAAATGGAGTCACGTTGCGTGCGGGGCTGCAGCGCGATTATACCCCTGGCCGCACTCGCCAACCAAAATCCGACACCCCTCCTGCTTCTGTTCTGCAACAGTTCTCCTGCTTTTTTCATCCTATGTGCGATGGAGAACCTATTCACCGCTGAAGCGCTCGTCGCCCTGTTGACCCTCACCGCCCTGGAGATTGTCCTGGGCATCGACAACATCATCTTCATCAGTATCCTGGCCGGCAAACTCCCGGCCCACCAGCAGGCCCGTGCACGCTTTCTCGGCCTTGCCCTGGCCATGGGTACCCGCGTCGCGCTGCTGCTGTCCCTGGCCTGGATCATGCGGCTTACAGCCCCGCTCTTTACCGTCCTCAACCAGGAGATTTCCGGCCGCGACCTCATCCTGCTGCTCGGCGGCCTCTTCCTGCTTTGGAAAGCCACGCGTGAAATTCACGAGCGGTTGGAAGGCCCCGCCCACGACCAGCGCGCCGCCCATGGCAGCGCCACCTTCGGCTCCGTACTCGTGCAAATCGCCCTGCTCGACATTGTCTTCTCCCTGGATTCCGTTATCACCGCCGTCGGCATGGCCAACCAGATCTGGGTCATGGTGACCGCCATCGTCATTGCCGTCGGCTTTATGATGTTCACCGCCGGAGCCGTCAGCGGCTTCGTCGAACGCCACCCTACCATCAAGATGCTCGCCCTCAGCTTCCTGCTCCTGATCGGCATGACCCTGGTCGCCGAATCCTTCGAGCAGCACATCCCCAAGGGCTACATCTACTTCGCCATGGCGTTCTCGGTCTTTGTCGAATTGCTGAACCTGCGCGCCCGCTCCGTCGGCGGACCCGTGCACTTGCACCATACCCAGCGCGAACAGAATGCCCTGGGCGGCGATTAGCTAGGGAACACACTATCCAAGGACGAATAGGATGCCCTGCTCGCCCGGGATAAAGTCATCCGCGACCGAAGCGCCCTGATGGGCGCCGTGCAATCCACCCTCGCTACCGTGCGAAGGAACGGCCGGGGCGATCGATCAGAACGCCACCTTCACTCCGAACTGAATCAACCGTGCCGGTCCGGCCTCCAGCACGCGCCCGAAGTTCGCCGAGTTCAGATCGCTCACCGGCACCGCGAAATTCGCATGATTCAGAAGGTTGAAGCACTCTGCCCGGAACTGCAGGCTCCTCTGCTCACCCAGCGGCACTGACTTCATCAACGAAAAGTCCATCGTCACCGATCCCGGCCCTCGCGCGATGTTCCGCCCGGCGTTGCCGAACCGCCCCGCTTCGGTGAGCGGATCCAAACGCCGGAACGAGCTTCGCAAAACCCACTCCTCCACCCGCCGCGGCCCGTTGTTCGGATCGGCAATCACGTCCGGCCGGCTGCCGCTGTAGCCCGAAACCGGCGGGTGCGATGCCTGCAGCGACACGTTCGTCGTATCGAACACCGTGAAGGGCGTGGCCGATTGCAGCACCGAGATCACGTTCGTCTGCCAGCCGCCCAACACCGCCCGTACGGCGCGGTTTGACCCGCGCCACTCCGGCAGCCGGTAGCTCCCGCTCAGCACCATCCGGTGCCGCGCATCGAACAGCGACGGCCCGCGTTCGGCCCGCAGGTCAAACGGGTTCTGCGCAATGTCGTTCTCTCCTGCCAGCGGACGCGCCGCCGCCCCGCCCAAGTTCATTGCCGACAGGTAATCCAACGTCTTAGAAAACCAATAAGAAGTGTTGAATGCCCAGCCGTTCGCAAAGCGCCGGCTCACGCCCACCTGCGCCGCATGATAGGTGGAATTCGTCCCATACAGCAGCTTCGCCACGTGCGTGAAGTCGCAGTTGCCCACCGCCGGGCAGTTCGCGTACTGCCGCCGCCGGTCTGCGTTGCCCGATGTCGCTCCCGGCCCGAACACCGCCGGATTGGCCTCCACGTTTCGCGGCAGATGCGTGCCCTTCGTGCCGATATAACGCAGGTCCAGCAGCATCTGCGAAGGCAGTGCCCGTTGCACCACGAAGTTCCAGTTCTGCGCATAAGGTGGCCGTGAGTCTGGATCCATCACCACCAGCGTCAGCGGCTTCGGCATCGTCAGCGGCGCTGGCTTGGTCTGGCCCGCATACGGATCGGCGAAGTTCACGCCCGGCCCACTGAACTGCACCAGTTGCGTCCAGGGCAGGGAACTCACCGGCGATTGCGATGCCACGCCCGACCCGTTCGCGAAAGGATCGAAGAAGATTCCGTAGCTGGCCCGTACGCTGGTTAACCCACGGCCATCCGGATTCCACGCCAGCCCGACGCGCGGCATCAGTGCGCCATAGAAGACTGGTGCAATACCGGCCGCAACTCCCGGGTCGCCCGGGAACAGAAGTCCTCGCGGCGCCTCCGGCATGACGGTGGACTGCACTCCCGGAACAAACGCATTCAATCGGTTCCGCACTTCCCGGAATGGCGTGTTCACTTCCCACCGCGCGCCGATGTTCATCACCAGCCGCGGAGTGATTCGCCACTCATCCTGCACAAACAGGCTATTCTCCCAACCGCGCAACCCGCGCGAGAGATCGCCCAACCCCTGATAGAACACCACCGGACGCCCCATCAGCAGATTCGCGAACGCGTCGTTTGAAGGGAACGACGGCGCGAAGACAAAGAAGGCATTCGGAGCGATCGCCTGGAACAGGTTCAACCGCGTCCGCCGCAGTTCCGCTCCCACCTTCCACGCATGCACGCCGCGATTCCAGTGCAGCGCCGCATAGACCTCACCGGAAGTCTGCGCCGATGTGCGTGGACCCGTGATCGCCCCGCCCACCGGCGAGTATCCATTCACATTGAAGAACGGCAGGCTCTGCCCTTGGGGCGATGCGGAGTCATAGTTGAATCCAAACTCCCGCGGCGATGCCTGGTTCAGCCTCTGATCGAACAGAAACGTGTGCCGGAACAGCGCCGCTCGGAAGCTGCCCATCACGTTCGGTGTGAAGATGTGTGTCTCGCCAAGAGTGAACGAATGCGTCCGCAGATCGTCGCGCACCGGGAAGCCGGGCAGGTCTGACCCGCGAATCGAAATCGGATTCACGTTGAATCCATCCGAGAAGGAATACCGCGCATTCCACCGTGCCCGTTCCGATGGCTGCCAGTCGCCACGCACACCCGCCTGGTTGGTGTCATTCTCGGTGATCACGGTTTCGGTATGCACTGTCTCGGTCGTGTTGCCCGCCGGATATAGCCCCGCCGCCTTCACTCCCAGCGGATGCAGCAGCGATGCCGGCACCTGGTTGTTGGGAAATGGCACCCCGCCGCCCGCCAGATTCAACAGCGGCCCACGCATGGCGGAGAAGTCCCCGCGCCGCTGCGCCGCCGTCGGCACATTGCCGGACCGCGTCACTCCCTGCCGGTTGCGAAACCCCTCGTAGTAGCCAAACACAAAGAGTTTGTCCCGCCGCACCGGACCGCCCACTGTCCCGCCGAACTGGTGCTGCTTGAGTGGCTCTACATCGCGAGAAAAGAAGTTCCGCGCATCAAAGACATCGTTCCTTAAGAACTCATACAGCGACCCGTGCCACTCATTCCCACCCGACTTGGTCACTACGCTGGTCGTCGCCCCGGACGACCCGCCATACTCGGCCGGCGCCGCGTGGCTCAAAATACGAAACTCCGCAATCGCGTCCACCGGCACACGCAGCGCAAAGCCGCCGTCCATGCGGTTCACGTTCTTGGCGCCGTCCAACAGGAAGTTGTTCGACTCCGGCCGCTGCCCGTTCACCGCGTACGACTGCCCGGCTCGCAGACTGCCCCCGCCGGTCGAGACGCCGTTCGTCAGCGGCGCCACGCCCGCCTGCAGCAGCCCAAGCTGCGTGAAGTTGCGACCATTCAAGGGCAGGTCCAAAATCTCCCGCGTCGTCACGGTCTTGCCCAGCGCATTGCTGGCGGTCTCGACAGCCGCCGCATCGCCCGACACCGTGATCTGCTGGTTCGACCCGGCAATGGCCAGCGAAACCGACAACCGCAGCACCTGGCTCACACTCAACGCCAGTGGCTTCTGTTCATAGCGCGCGAAGCCCGGTGCTTCCACCGTCAGTTCGTACTCGCCCACCGGCAGCAGCATTGCCCGGAAAGCTCCATCGCGATCCGATGCCGTCACCCGTTGCGCCCCCTGTCTCAGATCCCGCAACGTCACCCGAGCCTGCGGCACCGGCCGCTCGGCCGGATCTACAATCATCCCCTCAATCGCCGCTGTTGGATCCTGCGCCAGCGCGCATACTGCTACCAACAGTCCCAGAGCCAGTCGTGAATACATTGGGCGCGAGCATACCCGCTCGAACACGCCGGCTCAATAGTAGGAATCTACTAGCGGTGCGGCAACGCCACAGGCCGGTCGCCTTCTACCCACCGGTATGTGCGGTCCGATGCCAGTTTCGCCGCCTCCTGCATCTGGCCGCTCGGCCAGTACACCACCGCCTTCTGCACCTCCCGCTCGGTGCCCACGCCAAAGGTCAACGCCAGCGCACTCGCCGACAAATAGCTCGACCCGCTCCGCACCATCTGCCTCTGCCGGCCCATGGCATCGAACACCTCTACCACCGCTCCGATCCCATCCCGATTCGACTTCCGCCCCTCCAGCACAAAGCGCACCGAGCGGTTTCCGTTCCCCAGATCATTGCGATACAGATACGCCGGCCCGCCGTTAGTCGTCACCAGTACGTCCAGATCCCCATCACGGTCGAAATCCCCCAGCGCCAGTCCGCGCCCGATCTTCGGTGCCGCGAAGGCATTCCCTACCTCCGCCGCCACATCGCGAAACCGCCGCCCGCGTTCGTTCACAAACAGGTGCGGCGCCTGCGCGTGCGACGGCCGTCGCCCCACGCTGCGCACCGTATCGTCAATGTGTCCGTTCACCGCAAGCAGGTCCAGATACCCATCCAGGTTGAGATCCCCAAACAGACAGCCAAAGCCGAGGCGGTCGCGCGACGCAGCGCCGACGCCCCGCTCGTTCGCGCGGTCCGTGAAGCCGCCGCCGGTGGCTTCATACAGTCCGATCATCTCGTTATCGAAGTTTGTCACGGCTAACCCCGGCATTCCGTTGCGCAGGTAGTCGCCGGCGTCCACACCCATGCCCGCGCGCGCCCGCCCATCCTCGCTGAACGCCACCCCCAGCCGCACTGCCGATTCGCTAAACGTGCCGTTGCGGTTGTTGCGGTACAGCTTGTTTGGCTGCGTGTCGTTGGCCACGAACAGATCCGGCCACCCGTCTGCATCTACGTCCAACATCGCGACTCCCAATGACTTCGACGATGGATCGAACAACCCGGCCTTTGCGGTGACATCCTCAAATGTCCCGTTACCCTTGTTTCGAAACAGCCAGCATGTCGTGCCGCGGTAAGCCTCCGGCGTGCAGTACGACTTGCTCTTGCCATCCAAAGAACAGCGCACGTCGGTTTCGGGCGACCAGCGCACGTAGTTGCACACGAACAGATCCAGCAGTCCGTCGCGGTCGTAATCGAACCACATCGCCGATGTCGAAAAGCCCGTCCTCCCGCCCAGGCCGGCCGCCGCCGTCGCATCGACAAACCGCCCCCTGTTGTTGCGGAATAGCCGGTTCTGGCCAACAGCCGTTACATAAACATCCGGAAAGCCGTCGTTGTTGTAGTCACCGACGGCCACGCCCATCCCGTACATCTCCACATCCAGGCCCGCCGCCCGCGTGACATCGGTGAATGTCCCATTTCCGTTGTTGCGCCACAACTGCAGCGTAGACCGCCGCTGCCCGTGCCCAGGCCAATCCTTTCCGTTTACCAGCAGGATGTCCAGCCAGCCGTCGCCATCGTAGTCCAGGAATGCGCACCCCGGGCCCATCGTCTCCGGCAGATACTTCGCCCCGAACGCCCCGGTATGGTGCCGGTACCGCAGCCCGGCCACCGCGGTGACATCCGTCAACCGCCACGGCTGTTGCTGCGCCGAAGCCCCGGCCGTCACCAATCCCAACAACCAGTCACGCCGTCTCATGGCAGCGTCGCCAGCCCATGGCGGATCGCGTACACCACCAGCTCCGCCGTGTTCCGCATCTCCAGCGCCTCCATGATATTGGCGCGATGCACCGATACCGTGTTCACGCTCAGCCCCAGCACCGCCGCGATCTCTTTGTTCGATCGCCCACCAACGATATGCTGCAGGATCTCCAGTTCCCTCCTGCTCAGCGGCCGCTTGCCCACCGGCCCCGCCGCCTGTTCCAATCGTGGATCCTGCACCCACTCGCCCGCATGCACCGCCTTCACCGCCGCCACCAACTCCAACTCCAGCGCATTCTTCAACAAGTACCCGGCGGCACCTGCCGCCTTGCTGTTCTCCACGTAGGAAGGCTCGGAATGCATGCTCAGCATCAGCACGCGGGTGGCCGGCAGCCGCTCCCGCAGCAGGCGGGTGGTCATCGCTCCGTTGTGCACCGGAATCGCATAGTCCATCACCACGACGTCCGGCCGCAGCCGCTCCGCCAGTTCCAGGGCCTCGGCGCCATCGGTCGCATCGCCCACCACTTCAATTCCCGTATCGTCTTCCAACAGGCGCCGGAATCCCATCCGCACCAGCGCATGGTCGTCCACCAGCAGCACGCGAATGGGTTTCAACTCTCGCTTACCCCCTTCCAAACCAGCGTTACCATGGTTCCGCCCTTGCTGCCCGCGCCCACCGTCAACAAGCCGCCCAGTAACTCTGCCCGCTCCTGCATCGCCGACAAGCCCACCCCGGCCCGCGCCTCCGCTCCAATCCCCACGCCTGAGTCCGACACTATCATCCGCAGTTCGCCCCCGGTCACGTCCAACTCCACCGCCGCGCGGGTCACCTCCGCGTGCCGCGCCACGTTGTTCAACGCCTCCTGCAGAATCCGGTATACATGTATCGACTTCTCTGCCGGCAACTCTATCATCGTCTCCGGCAGCCTCGCCTCCACCGCAATCCCCGTATGCCGTTCGAAATTCTTCAAATGCCAGCCCACCGCCGCCAGCAGCCCTTGCTCTTCCAGAATCACGGGTTGCAGCGATTGCGAAAGCGACCTGATCTTTTCGAGCGCTCCCTGCACCACCACGCTCACTTCCTGCACCTCTCCTTCGAAGGCCGACCCCGGCGAGGTATGGCGCCCGGCGCGCCGCAGCAGAGCTCCCACGGCCGTCAGGATCTGCCCGAACTCATCGTGCAAGTCTCGCGAGATGCTCCGGAAGGTCGATTCCTGCGTCGCGATCAACTGCTGGGCCAACTCCCGCCGCTCCTGCGCCAGCGTCGCCACCCGCCCAAACACCTGGCGGTTCATCCGGATCAGCCCCAGCCCGGTCACCAGCAGCAGCGCGATAGACACTGCCAGCAGCCCGTAAGCGTTCCGCTCAATATCCCGATAGATCTTCTGCGCCTCGGCCGCCGCCAGCGAATCCCGCTCGTTGTTCTCCACCAACAGCCGCGCCACCAGCGCCGTCAGCGCCTCCTGCCGCGGTTGCAGTGTCTCGCGGATCCCCTCCCGCATTGTCGCCTCTCCGGCCTGAGCGAATACGCCATCCACCGTGCGCCAGAAATCCGTGAACGACGTCCGCAGGTACACCGTCTGCTCCCGCGGCCGCCACCCGGCGCTCAGCTCCGCCTCCCGCCCGATGGCCTGCTCCAGGTTCTCCTGCATGCGCCCCAGCGCCGGACGCCACGCCGCCAGCGGATACCCGTCCCGAGCGTCCAGCATATCCCGCAGCGACAGCCCCAACGCATGCAGATCGTTCTGGATCCGGATCAGTTGCAGCGAGGCCAGCCGGTTCCGCTCCACGATGCTGGTCTGCATCGCGCGCATCCGCCCCACGGCCCGCAAGGTGTACGCCGCATAGACGCCGATCACGGCCAGCGTGAACAGCAGCCCGGCCAGCAGGCCCGCCGTCGGCGTGCGCAACGGATCCTGCATGGCGCGCCCTACCTCGGCGGGTCGTAGTTCAGGTTTGGCCCCAGCCAGCGCTCCGCTTCGCTCACCGGCATCCCTTTGCGCTCTGCGTAGTCGGCCACCTGGTCGCGGTCTATCTTGCCGAGGCTGAAGTAGCGCGATGCCGGATGGGCGAAATACAACCCGCTCACGCTCGATCCCGGCCACATGGCAAACGACTCGGTCAACTTCATGCCGGTCTTCGCCTCCACGTCCAGCAGCCGCCACAGCGTGCCCTTTTCGGTGTGGTCCGGGCACGCCGGATACCCCGCAGCCGGCCGAATGCCCCGGTACTTCTCGTCGATCAGATCCGCGTTCGAAAGGCCTTCGTTGCAGCCATAGCCCCACTCGCAGCGCGCTTGCTTATGCAGGCACTCGGCGAAGGCTTCGGCCAGGCGATCGGCC
>JAEUQF010000212.1 GCA_016789745.1 Bryobacterales bacterium | reverse complement strand
CATTGGGCGTTAGGACTGGGCGCGGCGGGCGGCGCGGCATTAGGAGTGGCCGTGGCAGGTGCCGCGGCGGCGGGAGCAGAAGACGCAGGCTTCGGCGCGGGCGTTTCCGAGGCGTTGAAATCCGGGATCCGGCCGCCCCGGCCAACCTTGAACCCCTGCGTTTCACTCAGCCGGCGGTAGCGGGCGCGGATGCGGTCCGATTCGGTGGTCCGCTTCTCGTCCGCCGGCGCCTGGGCGGCGGAGGCGGTCGGCTCTGCCGTACCTTCGGCAGGAGCCGTTTCGGGCGTGCCCGGCGCGGGCGTTTCCGGAGCCGGCAAGACATGATACGGCGTCGTTTCCGGCGTCCCGGTAGGCAGCACCTGGTGCACGCCCTCAATCACAATCAGCACTTCTTCGAGTCCCTGTGCAAACCCGGTGGGCGCCACCAGAATCTCCTTGAACACGCGCCCGGGACGTACCACCTTCACCTCGGCCGCCGGCAGGCCCTTCGGAAAAATGCGGTCATCGCCCGAGGTGAAGAACTTCTCACCGGGCTCCACCTTCATCTCCGATGGCACATGGTCGATAACCATCGTGCCGTGCCCCTGGCCCTTCAACGTGCCCTGCACACGATGCTTTTCGCTGACCACGCCGGCCGCGAACGCCGAGTCATAAACCAGCATCACCTGCGATGCGGTCGGATACACCGCCACCACCTTGCCAATAATCCCATCCGGCGTGATCACCGCCATCCCCGGCAACACACCGGCCGTGCTGCCGCGGTCCACGTAAACCACCTTCGAATTGGCGCCCGTCGTATTGGCGATGATCCGCGCGGCCACCGTCTTCGAAGGCGTGCGCGATTGGAATGCCGCCAGCACGCGCGCCCGATCCGCGGTGGACAATTCCGTCCGCAGGAATTGATTCTCCAGCTTCAGCCGGTCCAATTCCGTCTTCATGCGCTGGTTTTCCTGCCGCGCGTCGTAGAGCACGATGTAGTTCTTGAAAAAGCCGGTGGTGCCGCCGCGCGCAAATTCAATCAAACGCGCAATCGGCGTGATGGCAGTGATGGACCATACGCGGATCAGCCGCATGTCCTGGTTGCTCTTCACCTGATAGGCGAGCAACACCAACTGCGCCGCCACCACAACGAGCAGCACGGTCACGTTCTTGTAACGGTGAAGCAGGAAGTCCATAGACCGGCCTCAGGTCGACCCGGGCGTGGCTCGACTTCTTCTATTCTATGGCGATGCGGCGCAAAAGTTTGAAATCAGTCAACATTTTCCCGGTGCCCAGCACCACCGACGCCAGCGGATCGTCAGCAATCGAGACCGGCAGGCCGGTCTCTTCGCGAATGCGGCGGTCCAGATTCTTGATCATCGCGCCGCCGCCGGTGAGGACAATGCCGCGGTCGCTGATGTCGGCACTGAGTTCGGGCGGGGTACGTTCCAACGCCACGCGGATGGCGTTCATGATGGTAGCGACGCATTCCGACAGCGCCTCGCGAATCTCCTGATCATCGATCGTGATCGTCTTCGGCACGCCTTCGATCAGGTTCCGCCCCTTCACTTCCATCGTCAACGGCCGGTCCAGCGGATACGCCGAGCCCACCGTGATCTTGATCTGCTCGGCCGTGCGCTCGCCGATCAGCAGGTTGTACTTGCGCTTCAGATACTGCATGATGGCGTCGTCCATCTCGTTGCCGGCCACCCGCACCGACCGCGAATACACGATGCCCGACAGCGAGATCACCGCCACATCGGTGGTGCCCCCGCCAATATCCACCACCATGTTGCCCGAAGGCTCCGTGATCGGCAGCCCGGCGCCGATGGCCGCCACCATCGCCTGTTCCACCAGGTGCACTTCACTCGCCTTGGCGCGATAGGCCGAATCGGTCACAGCCTTCTTTTCCACCTGCGTGATTTCGCTGGGAACTCCGATGATGATCCGCGGATGCACCAGCATCTTGCGGCCGTGCGCCTTCTGGATGAAATAGTTCAGCATCCGTTCCGTCACTTTGAAATCGGCGATGACGCCGTCTTTCATAGGCCGGATCGCCACGATATTGCCCGGTGTGCGCCCAAGCATTTCCTTGGCTTCTTTGCCAACCGCCTCGACTTCGCCGGTGTTTTTGTTGATGGCAACGATGGATGGCTCATTGACCACGATCCCCTTGCCACGGGCGAAAACTAACGTATTTGCGGTGCCGAGGTCGATCGCCAGGTCAGACGAGAAGAGGCTGAATACAGAACGGAGGTTCATCGATGAAAAGTGACTGCCAAGGAGTGGAGATGCGGCCGGGGAGGAGCGCTCTCCATGTGAGAGTACCACAGGGGTAAACGCAATGTCGCGCGGAAGGGCCGGAATCAGCCGAACCAGGCACGGCTAAGCTGCCCGGGGGGCTGAAACAACCAAATTCAGGCCGCCGATGAACGCCGATCAACGCAGATCAGCCCTATGTTTCGGATCGACGTGCGTCCGCGTTCCTCCGCGCGGCCAGTCCCTTTGCTGTGGGCGAGGCTTTCTTCCCACCATGCTGGATTCACCGGATTCCCGTATCGTCAAATCGCAACCCGCACGTTAAACTGGAGATATGCGGTTTGGTTGGATGGGGGCAGGGCTGCTGTCGTGGGCTTTGCTTAGCCAGGCGCAGCAGCGGAACCCGCCCTCGGAAGTACAAAAAGCGGTCGATGAATTCCGTGTCCAGGCGCGCGCCCTCGGCCTTACCGGCGAAGGCGCCAAACAGCAGGTCAAAACCGTCCGCTCCTCCCGCGGCCGCTGGCACGGACGCCTGTTCCATAACTTCCGCAACGACTTTCTGGACGCCACCCCGCATGAAGTCGCCCAACGCGGCGGCGAGAAAAACATCCTCCGCCGCAACCAGTTTGGTCTCAACGTCAGCGGCCCCGTGGTCATTCCCAAACTCTACGATGGCGGCCGCAACACCTTCTTCACCTTCACCTACGAAGGCATGCGCGAAAAGATCGGACGTTCGTCGCTGCATACCATCTCCAGGCCCGAAGAGCGCACCGGGGATTGGTCCGGCACCGTCGACAATGCCGGAGTCCTGCTGCCTATCTACGACCCCGTTACCACCGCGCTCAATCCCGCCTATGACCCAGCGCGGGATGTCACCACCGAGAATCTGCAGTACAACCGCCTTCCCTTCCCCAACAACCGCATTCCTACCACACGGCTCGACCCGGTGGCGCAGAACGCCCTCACCTACTACCCGGCACCGAACTCCGACGCCGGCCCCTTCTTTCGCAACAACTATTTCGTCTTCGCGCCGGAAATTAACAGCGCCAACGGCGTCATCGCACGCGTTGACCATACGGCCGGCTCGCGCCATCGTGTGGGCTTCGGCATGAGCCTCTCCAATGGGCAGGATGGCGCACCCGCGCTCATCCCCACCTTGGCCAATCCGGGCAACGCCATTCGCAGCCGCGCCAGCCGCCGGGGAACCCTGGAGCATGTCTTCACCATCTCGCCCACCCGCCTGAACACCCTTACCTTTGAAGCCTCTTCGGACCGTCTGCAGAACAAGCCGGAAACCGACGGCAGCGGACGCGTCTTCCCCCAATACCTGTTCTCCCCCTACCTCTCCATGGGCCGCTCAACGCCGGACCGGCGCAGCTCCCGCAATACCTTTGTCCTGGTGAACGGCCACTCCGTCCGCCGCGAGAACCACCGTCTCCGCCTGGTAGGCCAGGTTATCCGCGAGCAGGTGAATATCTTCGCCCCGTACTATCCGGAAGGCAGCTACCGCTTCTCGGCGGGTATCACCAGCCTGCCCGGCATCGTGAACACCGGACATGCGTTCGCCAGTTTTCTGCTCGGCATGGCGAACTTCGCCGAGCAGACCGTTACCGTCTCGCCATCCTACTTCCGCAAGACTCGCTACATCGCTTCGATCTCGGACAATTGGGAGGTGCGCAAGGGGCTAACCCTGAGCTTCAGCTTCTCGCTCGACATGAACACCCCACGCACCGAGAAGTATGACCGGATGTCCACCATCTCGCTCAGCGAGATCAATCCTGTGAACGGCCGTCCCGGCGCACTGGTAACGGCCGGACACAACGGCTACGGGCGGTCCTTTCAGCCGTTTCTGATGAAGGGCGAGCCCAGCATGGGTGTGGCCTGGAACATCCTCGGCCGCACCGGCTCGGTGCTCCGCGCCAGCTATGGCCGCTCCTACAGCCCCATTCCCATCTATTCCTCGCAGTGGTCTACCCAGGCCTTCAACGGAACACCAACATGGGTGTCCGCCAACCCACAACTCGCCCCCGCTGTCGTTCTTTCCCAGGGTCTGCCAGCCAACCGCGTCTTCCCCGACCTGCGTCCGGAAGCCGCCAACAACACCCAGGCCGACCTGATGGAGCCCACCGGTCGACAACCCACCTACCAATCCGCCGGCATCTCCGTGGAACACGGCCTTCCCGCCGCCCTCGTCATGACCCTCGGCTTCGGCCACAGCAACGGCCGCAACCTGCTGCTGAATGCGTCGAACCCCAACGCGATCCACTTGGACGCCCTCGAATACCGCGACCAGTTGAATGACGAAAACTTCAACCGTTCCCTGCGACCCTATCCGCACTACCAGCGATTCAATGTCTACAGCGCCTGGCCCGAGGGCCGCTACTGGCGCAACGCCGCCTACGTCCGCGCCGAAAAACGCCTCTCCCAGGGCCTCTCCTTCTCGGCTTACTACGAGCTGTCCAAACAAATGGATAACTACTCCGGCCCCTACGGCGTCCAAGATTATTACAACCGGCAGAATGAGTGGTCGCTTACGGCCGGCAACAACCCGCAGCGCGTCACCATGACCTACAACTACGAATTGCCCTTCGGTCCCAACCGCTCGTTCCTCGCCGTCTCGGACTGGCGCCGCTACCTGGTGGACGGCTGGTCCGTCAGCGGCTCCACCACCATGGTCACCGGCGAACCTATGGCACTGCGTCCCATGTTCAACAACACCGGCGGCGTCGTCGAAGCGCTCCGCGTGAACGTGGTGCCCGGCGTGGACCCGCATGTCGCCGCCCGCGGCCCGGATCTCTGGTTCAATCCCGCCGCCTTCGCCCAACCCGCCGACTTCACCATCGGCGACGCTTCCCGCACCCACCCGTCCCTGCGCATGCCCTCCAGCCAGAACCACGACTTGTCGGTGAACAAGCGCATCTCGCTCACCCCGGAAAAGAGCGTCGAATTCAGCATGGTCGGCCTCAACTTCATCAACCATGCCAACTGGAGTGACCCCGACACCCTGATCGGTACCGACGCCTCCCCCAACGTCAACGCCGGCAAGATCATCGGCTCGCGCGGCGGCCGTGTGATCCAATTAGGATTGAGGTTCAGTTTCTGATGAAGCGCGCCCTGGCACTCTCGCTGCTTGTGTCGTTCGCACTGTGGGCCGAGCCGCCCGCCGCCCCCGAACGCCGCAACCTCCGTGTGCCCTTCTGGCTCAACGACGCCAACCCCGAGCCGCTCGACAAAGTCAAAGTCGCCATCAATGCCAAACCGGCCAAACTGCTCCGCGTGCTGACGCCGAAGGAAGAGCTGGTCCTGCTGGTGGTCCTCGATTGGGCCACCGACCTGACCATGGTCGATCCGGCCCGCCAGGAGTTCCTCAAGCAGTTGGAATCCCTGCCGCCGAACGTCCACGTAGCGCTGCTGCGGGCCCAGGATGGCCTGAAGGTGCTGGCCGACCCCGGCACCCCGCGCGAGGATGTCGCCAAGCTGGTGCGCGAGGCCGCCGTGGTGGGCCGCGCCGGTCTGCTCGATTCCATCGAGCCCGCGCAGATGCTGGCCGACGCCATCGCCGCCAAAGCCAAGGTCCGCCTCGCCGTGCTATTCCTCAGCGACAGCACCATCACCAACTACCGCGAGGACTACACCAACCCCGTCGTCAATTCCAGCGATTCGGGCGACATGAGCCGGCGCTTTCCCGAAGGCCTGGTGCAGGAAAAAATCAAGCAGTTGATGGCCGCCGTCCTCAGCCGCGAGACCCCGCTGTTTTTGGTCCAGGCCAACAGCCAGCAGGACCGCGTCAGCACCGCCTACTTGAATGGGCTCCTGAGCCTGGCACGCGCCAGCGGCGGTGCCGGCGAACTCTGCCGCACCACCGCCGAAATCCCCACCGCGGTGGCACGCATGCTGGACTCCATCCAAACGCTCGGCGCCGCGGAAGTAGAATGGCAGACGGGTAAGAGCAGGCAGTTGCAGTTCGTGGTCGCGGCCGAAGGGCGTACGCTATATCACCAACCGCGCCGCATGCTGAAAGGAACACGGCCATGAAGAAGTGGCTTTTTCCGGCAGTTTCCACCGTTGTTTTCCTGACCGGCGCCGCGCTGTTCGTGGCCTCCCGGCGCACCGTAACCCAACCGCCCGCCATCGGCGGATCCAGCCAGGAACAGGCCCTGCGCACCGAGTTGGAGAAAGCCCGCAAGGATCTGGCGGACCTCCAGGCGGAGTTCGATGAGCCAGACACGCCCGGCGCTCCGCCCCGTCCGCGCGTCGATCCGAATCTCAAGGCCACCGAAGCGCACGCCCAGGATTTGCTGCGCCAACTCGAAGACACCCGCAAGGAACTGGAAACCGCCCGTAGCCAAAGCGAGGAGTTCCGCCTGAAACTGGAACAGGCCGACCAGCGTCTGGCTTCACTCGAAGAGCAGCAGAGAAAGCTCACCC
This sequence comes from Bryobacterales bacterium, assembly GCA_016789745.1. Taxonomy (GTDB): domain Bacteria; phylum Acidobacteriota; class Terriglobia; order Bryobacterales; family Bryobacteraceae; genus CADEFT01. The sequence continues at coordinate 25,311 of JAEUQF010000212.1, read as the reverse complement.
AGGCCGAGTCGTCCGCCCGCTCCCAGGTCGAAAGCCTGAACGAAAAGGTCCGCGAATTGGACAACCAGCGCGCCGCCCAGGCCGTCCGCATTACAGACGTCGAGAATCGCAACATCGAACTGCGCAAGCGCCAGGACGACAGCGGCCGCAAGCTGGCCCAACTCCGCCAGATCGCTGACACCCTGGAAGACCTCTCGCGCCGCCGTGAAAGCTTCCTCACCACCATCCTGCAGCGCTATCGCGAAGCCACCGACCTGTTCCGCGCCATGGCCCTCCGGCTCGACAACATGCCCGACCGCAGCGCCGCAGGCAGCAACGACCTGGCTCGCATCCAGAACGCCATCAGCCTGGCCGACGAAGATATGCGCCAGTTGCGGGTGTTGAACACCCGCGTCACCCAGGTGCAGAAGGAATTGCGAGCCCTGGCGCCGTAGCGCCGTCACAAAACGCCTCCGTCATTCGTCTCCCTCGTGCGCCCCAAGCGGGCGATGGAGGCAGAACGTGAAGATTGTTGTTTTAGGTGGCACCGGGCTCATCGGCAGGCAACTGCTGGCCCGTCTGCGAGACGCGGGCCACACGGCCGAAAGCGCGTCGCCATCGAGCGGCGTGAACGCACTCACCGGAGAAGGGCTGGCGGCGGCGCTCGAAGGTGCGGACACTCTGGTCGATGTGACCAACTCGCCGTCGTTCGAAGACCGGGCCGTGCGCCACTTCTTCGAGACATCTACCCACAACCTGCTCGCCGCGGCGCGGGAAGCCGGCACCCGTCACTACGTAGCGCTCTCGGTGGTCGGCGCCGACCGCCTGCCCGACAGCGGCTACCTGCGCGCCAAGGTGCTGCAGGAGCGACTTATCGCCGGCGGCGGCATCCCCTACACCATCGTCCGCGCCACCCAGTTCTTCGAGTTCCTGGCCGCCGTCGCCCAGGGATCCACCACGGGAGACGCCGTCCGTGTCCCACCCGCCTTTATGCAGCCCATCGCATCGGCCGACGTCGCCGCCGCGCTCTCCGACACCGTACTGCAACCGCCCGTCAACGGCGTCGTCGACATCGCCGGCCCGGAACGCATTCGCATGGATACGCTCCTGCAGCGTGTCGAGACCGGCGGCCGGCCGGTTATCGCCGACCCCGCCGCCACCTACTTCGGCGCCGCACTTGCCGAGGATTCCCTGGTCCCGCTGGGACCGGCGCGCCTGGGCCCGACCACGCTCGCCCAATGGCAAGCCTAGGCCGGCGGCGCACCCGGCGGCATGCCGCCGCCACCGGGGCCCCCGCCACCCGGCATTCCACCGCCACCGCCCGATTGATCCGGTGAACTCCCCAGCGAAAGGTCCACAATCATGCTGCCCTCCGCGGCCACATAATCGGCGTACTTCGTCATCTTCAACATCAGGTATGAGCCCGCCTGCGACGCGATACTGCCCAGGCTCGACGCCCCGTTATAGATCCCGTCGTTCGTGTTCCGCGTGTCGCGGCTGGTGGCCCGCTTGTTGTAGGGCTCCATCGTATAAACATCGTCCGTGAAGTTCTCGTCAAAGAAGAACTGGCTGGTGAACTCGTAGGTCTGGTCCTCGCCATCGAACATGCGGATCTTGCTGTGAATATGCACCGCGCGCCCCTGGTACCAGCCCGGATACACCGTCGTGAACAGCACGTTACCCTGCCGGTCGGTCGGCAGATACCCACGCAGGAACTTGCGTCCCACGCTGTTCTGCGCCGAAACGTCGGAGTACACCCCTGCCGCGTCGCAGTGCCAGATATCAACGTACGCACCCGTCAACGGCTTCTTCGTACAATCCACCAGCTTCGACACGTTGATCTTCATCAGCAGCGGGACGCCCGCGCTCACCGCCCCATCCGCCGGATCCACCCGGATGTCGGAGCGGTTCATATCCTCATCCACAAAGTACGGCCCCTCCGTCAGACTGGGCGAGGCCACGGTCTCACAGGCCGACTGGCCCAGCAAAGGCACTCGCGAAGAGAAAGGCAGGCTCCCCATCGCCGCCGCACCCAGCCAGCGAAAGGCCTGCCGGCGGCTCACATCAGGTATCGTTCTCGGAAATCGCATATGCCTACTTTACGCGCAGACCTGCGAATCCGGTCCGAATCCAGCCCCAGCTTTTACTTAATTAATTCAACACTTTACGATCTTGACACTAACGTACGATCAGGTTAATCCCAGCCTCCGTGCGGCTCCACGTGCACCAGCACATCGGCCACCCAGTCCAACTCCTCCCGCAGCCGCGCCCGCACCGCCGTGGCAATATCATGCGATTGCCGAACCGTCAGGTCCGGGTCTACCTCCAGGTGCAGATCCACGTGATACCGCAGCCCCGTCTTCCGCGCGAAGCACTTCTCCACCCCTTCGGCCCCAGGCACCGTCATCGCCACACGCCGTACCTCGGCCAGCAGGGACGGCGGCGGCATCGTATCCATCAGGTGCAGCGAGGTATCGCGCACCACCCGTGACCCCAGCACAATCACAATAATCCCCACCAGGAATCCGCCGATGTGATCGGCCGCCAGAAACCGCCCCGGATCGTACAGCGTGAGCGAGAGCGCTACCAGCGCCACCAGGCCCGATAGGATATCGATGCTGTCGTTCCAGGCATCGGCCCGCAGGCCCTCACTACGCGTCCGGCGCGCGTAGTGAAACTTCACCCCCGCCATGCCGCTCTTCAACGCCACCGAAGCGATCATCGGCCAGATGGCGAACGCCGCCGGCGCGGTGTGGCGCATGTTGATATCGCGCATCGACAAAAACGCGATCGAGGCGCCTGCCGCCACCAGCATCCAGCCCACAATAAAGCCGCTCAAGGTTTCGGCACGCCCGTGCCCGTACGGATGATCGTCATCGGGCGGCCGCGCGCCCAGCGTCAGGCCGAACAGCACCACACCCGACGCCAGCACGTCCCCCGCAGCTTCCGCCCCATCGGCCATCACCGCCGTCGATCCCGCGATATACCCCGCCGTCAGTTTCAAGGCGGCCAGCCCGCCGCTGAGCCCCATGCTCAGCAGTGCGATGCGTTGCGCCGTGTCCACCATGACTTACTTATCGCTGGTTAGACTTTAGAATCTTCTTCCGAAGACGAATCGATTTCGGCGTAATTTCCACGAATTCATCCTCGCGGATAAACTCCAGCGCCTGTTCCAGATTCAACAGCCGCGGCGGCACCAGCCGGATCGCCTCATCCGCCGTCGACGAACGCATATTCGTCAGCTTCTTTTCCTTGACGATATTCACGTCCAGGTCCGCATCGCGCGAGTTCTCGCCGATAATCATGCCCTCATACACCTCGGTGCCCGGCGTGATGAAGATCTCGCCGCGCTCCTGCAGGTTGTAGATGGCATAGCCCGTCGCCGGTCCGGGACGGTCAGCAATCAGCGACCCCGTTGGCCGCATCGGAATATCGCCCTGCCATTCGATATAGCCGGCAAAGAGCGAGTTCATGATCGCCGTGCCCTTGGTGTCGGTCAGCATCTCGTTACGCAGCCCGATCAACCCGCGGCTGGGGATCTCAAACTCCAGCCGGCACCGGCCCGAGCCGTTGTTGATCATCTTGGTCATTCTGCCCTTGCGGACGCCCATCTTCTCCATCACGACGCCCACAAACTGTTCGGGGCAGTCCACAGTGAGGCTCTCCAGCGGCTCGTTCAGTTTCCCGTCGATCGTACGTGTCAGGATCTCCGGCTTGCCCACCATCAGTTCATAGCCTTCGCGCCGCATCATTTCGATGAGAATGGCAAGCTGCAACTCGCCCCGGCCCATCACCTTAAAGGCATCCGGCCCGCCGGCCTCTTCCACCTTCAGCGACACGTTGGTCAGCAGTTCCTTCTGCAACCGGTCCCGCAGGTGCCGCGAGGTGACGAACTGCCCTTCCTTGCCCGAGAACGGCGACGTATTGATGGTGAACATCATGCCGATGGTCGGCTCATCAATCTGGATCGCTGGCAGCGGCGTGGGGTTATCGTAATTGCTGACGGTCTCCCCAATTGTGATGCCGTCGATTCCCGCGATGGCCAGCACCGACCCGGGAGCAGCAACCGTCTCATCCACGCGCTTCAAACCCTCGAACGAGAACATCTTCGTGATGCGCGTCTTCTGGATGCTGCCGTCCAGCTTGCAGACGCTCACCTCGTCGTTCATCCGCAGCGTGCCGTTGTAAACGCGGCCGATACCCAGACGCCCCAGGTAGTCCGAGTAGCCGAGATTGGCGATCTGCAGTTGCAGCGGGCCATCCGGATCTCCCGACGGAGCCGGGATATTGGTGAGGATGGCTTCAAACAGCGGACGCAGGTCGGAGCTTTCCTCTTCCAGTGTCAGCTTGGCCAAACCCGCCTTCGCATTGGCGTAAATCACCGGAAAGTTCAACTGCTCTTCGGTCGCATCCAGATCGATAAACAGGTCGTAGACTTCGTTCAGAACCTCGGCCGCACGGGCGTCCGGCCGGTCGATCTTATTGATTACCAGAATCTGCGGCAGCCGCGCCTCCAGCGCCTTCTGCAGCACGTAGCGGGTCTGCGGCAGAGGGCCTTCGCTGGCATCCACCAGCAACATTACGCCGTCCACCATTAGCAGGGCGCGCTCCACTTCGCCACCGAAGTCGCTGTGACCCGGCGTGTCGACAATGTTGATCTTGATGCCCTTGTAGTGGACCCCCGTGGTCTTGGCAAGGATGGTAATGCCGCGTTCCCGCTCCAAATCATTGGAGTCCATGACGCGGTCTGCTATCTCTTCATTGACGCGGAAAATGCCACTTTGCCGCAGCAGTGCGTCCACCAGGGTCGTCTTGCCGTGGTCGACGTGCGCAATGATAGCGATGTTGCGAATGCTCTCGTTCCGGAATTGTTGCATGCAGTAGGAGGGAAACCCCTATTCTCGCATGCCGCCCAAATCCCGCGCTTCCGCCTTCCTTTGCGTGGCGATCTTGGCGGGCTTGAGGATCCAATGCGCCGCGCCCTGCAAGATAGGCGTACGACCTCCGCCACGCCCACCGGCAGCCGCCGCCAGAGCAGCAGGCAGGTATTCTGTCTCCTTTTGCGTACTTGGCGAGCGCGCGAAACATCCGGAACCACCGCCAACGGAGTATCCCAGGCACTCAGGGCCGCCCATCATCATGAAGACGCCCGCGGGCACATCGCTCTGTTGTTTGGCCTTGTTTTCTCCGCGGGGCGACCGCCAGAGCAGCTCGCATGTATCTTCTCTTGTTGGGGAACTTGGCGAGCAGGGGAATTCCGGAACCTTCGCCGCGACGATCCTAGACGAGCAGGGTGCTGAAAAAGCGCCGTATCGGACTTAGCCGCCGATGAGCGCCGATTCAAAACAAGCAGCTTATCTGCGTTCGTCGGCGTTCATCGGCGGCCCAGAGATCTTTTTCCCTACGATCACCGCGCGCGCCCACCACCACCGGCAGCCGCCGCCGGAGCAGCAGGAGGAGGCGCCGATACCGAAGCCCCGCGGCCGCCGAAATCGCCGCCGCCCGAACCACGTCCCATACCCATCGTTGCCATACCCGACCCACCACCACCAAAACCGGAATCCGCGCCGCGTCCGCCACCCATCCCGCCGCCGTCATACCGCGGCCGTTCCATCGCAATCAGCGTCGCCGGGCTGTAATAGTAGTAGCCGAAGAAGTTCTGGCACATCCCGCTCCGGGGCAGATACGTGAAGAAGCCCAGCGACGGATAATAGGCCCAACCCGCCATCGACATGCGATAGCCGTTGCTGCCCAGCGTGCGTGCCGCCAGCATGTTGGCATTCGCCAGCAGCCCCGACCGCATCGCGCTCCACGCATAGAGCCCGTCCTGTTCCTTCTTCCGGTTGAACTTCGCCAGATCCGTCGAAGGCCGGTCAAACACAAACACGCGCCCGCCCTTCACCGTGGCCACCTGGTCATTCACCATTACCTTGGCTTTGCCGTCGAACACCCGCAGCACGCCAGCCTTCACGTCAAACTCATACAGACCGGCTTGCGTGATCTCGGTGCCCGCCTCGCCCACCCCAACCACAATGTGATGCCCCTTGGCCAACTCCGCCACTTCCAGCATCGCCTTGCCCGACAGCATCTGCAGCCGCGCGTCTTCCAGCTTCACCGACTTCATCTGGAACGAACTGTCCGGCCCCAGCCGCAGGAATGACCCGGGACTCAGCAGAATCTCCGCCGTCCCCCGCTCGGTGGCAAAGGTGCTGCCTTCCTTCACCATCGGAAACTCGTTCGCCTTCTTCTTCACCGCCACCCCGTCCATCACCGCTTGGCCTTCCACATGGTGAATCAGACCGGATTTGACGGAGATGGCCATCTGGCCAAACAGCGCCGGGGTCAGCAAAAAAAGAGTGGCGTAGCGTGTCATAGCCTGTTTCCTAGCTGCCAAGAGTTTAGCAGGTATTGGCGTCGACGTTTCCCCTTAAACCGCGGTTACAGGGAAAGTTGCGGTTCACACTCTAACCGACGCCGCCGGCCGCACCCCGCGCGTCACGGCATCCCGCAACTGCCCACCATCCGGCATCTGCGGCAGGTTCAACAGCCAGAACACCAGAATATGCAGGAAACATAGTCCCAGCGCCAACGCCTTCTGAAGCCCCCCATAATGCGCCCGCACAAAGAATAACTGCGACCGGATCAGCCGGTAGTGCCCTTTCCACGCCCCGGTGCCCCGGAACGACCCGTGCACCTTATGCCACACCCGCAGCCCCTTCTCCGCCAGCACCAGGCACTCCATCCCGGCCCGCCGCGCCCGCAGCGTAAAGTCCAGGTCTTCGAAATAGAAGAAGTACCGCTCGTCCAAACCGCCCAACTGCTCCCACGCCTTCACTGGCACCAGCAGCGTGCAGCCGCACAGTATGTCCACCGAAGTCGTCTGCGAATAGCTCTTCGCCAGCCGGAAAAACGGCACCAATATTGACTTGCTCCCCCCCGAATACCACACCCGCTGCGGATCCGCTGCCCAATAAATCACCGGACTCATCACCGCTTCCGGGTTGCCATCGATCGCCCGCAGCCACTCGCCCATAAAGCCGGTGCCGAACAGCGTATCGTTGTTCAAAAGCAGTACATGTGTGGCGCCATCGGCTATCGCTTCCCGCACCGCGCGGTTGCAGTTGCCCGCAAACCCCGCATTCGGCCGCCGAAAGTAGCGCACAAAGGGAAATCGCAGAATCTCTGGCGGCGGCGCTTTTGGCGATCCATCATCGGCCAACAGTACCGAAAACCGCCGGTCGGTCTGCGCGTCCAACTGTTGCAGACACTCCAGCGTGTCTTCCCAGTTCTCATAGACCGGGATGATCACCGCCAGTCGAATGGCCGTAGCAGGCACGGTACGTATAACCTATGCTCTCAATCGGCTCCAGCGGTCTTCCGCTGTAGATCCCGCAGCACTCTGCGTAGGATTTTACCACTCGGCGACTTCGGAATTGCCTCCACAAACTCCAAATGCCGGATTTTTTTGTAAGGCGCGACACGTTCCGCCACCCAAGCCTGCACCTCGCCCGCCGACACAGCTTCGCGCCGCACCACGAACGCCTTCGGCACCTCACCCGCCTCCTCGTCCGCCACTCCGATCACCGCCGCATCGGCGATCCCCGGATGGCTCAGCAGCACCGCCTCCAACTCCGCCGGCGCCACCTGCAGCCCCTTGTACTTGATCAACTCCTTGGCGCGATCCACAATCGTAATCCAATTGTCCTCATCAACCACCGCGATATCGCCCGTCCGCAGCCACCCGTCCGGCTGCAGCATGTCCCGCGTTTCGGCCGGACGATTGTAGTAGCCCTTCATGATTTGCGGCCCACGCACCCACAGTTCCCCCGGCTGCCCGGGCGCGGCCTCCTCCCCCGTCTCCAGGTCCACCAGCTTGGCTTCGGTCGACCGCGTCAGCACCCCTACCGATCCGTGCCGCACCTTCTCCCCCACCCGCGGATGGCTGCAGATCGGCGGCGAGGTCTCGGTCAGCCCATACCCTTGCCTCACCTGGCAGCCGATACGCCGTTCACAAGCCGCTGCCAGGTCCGCATCCAAAGGCGCCGCCCCGCTGAACAGCAGTTCCAGGCTGCTCAGGTCATACTTCTCCACCAGCGGGCTCTTCACCAACGCCAACACGATCGGCGGCACCAGGCAGACCTTCTGGATCCGGTAGCGCTCGATCGCCGCCAGGAACGGCTCGAACTCAAAACGGGGCATCGTGTACACCGTGCCGCGCTTCCATAAATCGAAATTCGCCACCGCCTCGAACGCGAAGATATGGAACAGCGGCAGGAAACACAGACTGCGGCTGCCTTCGGCCCCCAGCAGCGTCTCAATCTGCTCCAGCGCCGCGGTCAGATTCCGGTGCGTCAGCATCACGCCCTTCGGCATCCCCGTCGTCCCGCTCGAATACAGCATCGCCGCCACGTCGTCCTCCACCGCGAACGACACCCGCGGCGGGGTATCGCGCTCCGCCATCAGGACATCAAAGGACTCGGCGCCGTCAGCCTTCCCAAACACTACGCACTGCCGTGTTCCGGCGGCTTCCGCCACGCCCCGCGCCTTATCGAACAGCGCCGGCGTGGCGACCAGCATCCGCGGCGTCGCATCCTGGAAATGATGCGCCATCTCCGTCTCCGTATAGAGCGGATTGATGGTCGTCACAATGCCGCCCGCCTGCATGATGCCCAGGCTCGCAATCACATACTCCGGACAGTTCGGGCTCAGCACCGACACCCTATCGCCCTTGCTGATGCCGCGCTTGGCCAGCGCCGCCCCCACCGCCCGCACCGCCTGTGCGAACTGCCCGTAGTTCCAGGCCCGGTTGGTCGCAATATCCACCAGCGCCAACTCATTGCGCACTCCATCCACACCCCGCAGAATATGGTCGGGAAGGCTCAGCGGCGATAACGTCACATCGGAAAACGGGGAACGAAATGGCATGGTAAGGTTGTAGTCCTCGTGGGGATTTTACTGCTTTTCGTTACGGCGTTGTGCGCCGCCGATACCTGGACTACGAAACCGGACACACGCCTGGATGCCGCCTTCGCTTTCGTGAAGACCACCAGCAAGCACGGCGGCCTGCTAGTGCTGCGCGGCGATACCATCGTCTATGAGAGCTACTTCGGCCTCGGCCACCCCGATGCCACCCCGAACCTCGCCTCCATCGGCAAATCCTTCACCAGCGCCGCCATGGGCATCCTCCTCGAGGAACGCCGCGACCTGTTTCCCAAAGGCCTGGACACGCTGGTCCTCACCCCGAAGTACTTCCCCTACGACGTCCCAGACCCCGCCTGGCGCGACATCAAACTGGGCCATCTGCTGGCGATGAGTTCCGGCCTCCGCGGCAACAGCCCAGGCCGCGTGCACGGCCGCGAAGTCGCGTTAACCCCGCCCGGCCCCGACGGCGCCGAAGCCATGCGCGACGCCGTCGTCCTCCGCACCGGCCTCTGGACCAAGCCTGGCGAAGGCTACTCCTACGCCACCGCCGGCGTCCACTTGATCTCCATGATCATCCGCCACGTCACCGGCGCCGAGATGGAACCGTACCTCGCAGCCAAGATCGCCCAACCGCTCGGCTGGCAGCGGTGGGGCTTCGCCTATCGCCACGCCAACCTCGGCCATACCCCCGGTGGCGGCGGCATCGCCGCCCGCGCCCACGACATGCTCCACTTCGGCGCCATGCTCCGCGACGGCGGCAAATGGAACGGACGCCAGATCGTGCCCGCTGCCTATGTCCGCAAGCTCAGCCGCGCAACGCCCTACAATCCTCACTCCCCCTACAGCCTCCAGTTCGACGTCAATACCGATGGCCACCTCGCCGCTGTCCCGCGCGATGCCTTCTGGAAGTCCGGCTCCGGCGGGCACGCGCTTTACATCATCCCCTCCCTCAAGCTGGTCATCTGGAAACTCGGCGGCCGCGAGGAGCAGTACAGCCAGTCCAACACCGGCCTGCCGCCATCCCCCGCGGTCTACAACGGCGACCGCGACGGCATGCAGTTCCCCGATCCCGGCACCACCCGAACTCTGCAACTGATCGTCGAGGCCCTGCGCCGATGAGCACCTGCGTCTTCTGCCGGATTATTGCCGGCGATCTCCCCGCCGCCATCGTCTACCAGGACCCGCAGGGCGTCGCCTTCCTCGACCAGCGCCCGCTCTTCCCCGGCCACGTCCTGCTGGTACCACGCACGCATTACGAAACCCTGCCCGACCTCCCCCAAGAAGCCGTAGCGCCTCTGTTCACCGCCGCCCAACGCATCGCCGCCGCCGTGCAGCAGGCCATGCAGGCCCAAGGCACCTTCGTCGCCATGAACAACACCGTCAGCCAGAGCGTGCCCCACCTGCACATCCACATCGTCCCCCGCACAAAGGGCGACGGACTCAAAGGTTTTTTCTGGCCGCGGCACCAATATCGCGATGAGCGGCACACCGAGGAGGTCAGGCGGGCCATCGCCGCTCTTCTTCTGTGATACCCTGCTTGAGTCTATGACCAACTTCAAGTCACTGCTACCTGTCCTTGGGGCGACGCTGCTGGCTGCACAGCTCGGGCTGGCCCAGAGCGACCAAATGAGCTTCTTTATCACCAGCGCCGGCCCGGGCGATGGCGCCAACCTTGGCGGATTGAAGGGCGCCGACGCGCACTGCCAGAAGCTGGCCAAAGCCGCCGGTTCCAAAAAGAAAGGCTGGAAGGCCTACCTGAGCCAGGCGCCGGAAGGCAAGATGAAAGCCGTCAACGCCAAGGACCGCATCGGCAAAGGGCCCTGGTATAACTCGAAAGGCGTGAAGGTGGCCGACTCCATCGACAACCTCCACAGCGAGAACATGGGCCTCGGCAAGGATGGCTCGCTCACCGAAAAGGGCGACAAAGTCAACGGCCGCGGCGACAAGCCCAACACCCACGACATCCTCACCGGCTCCAATGCCGACGGCACGCTGGCCTCCGGCGCCGCCAAGGAAGTCACCTGCAATAACTGGACCTCGAACACCGAAGGCAGCGCCTGGGTCGGCCATCATGACCGTCAGGGCGGCGGCACGCGTCCCAATTCCTGGAACAGCGCCCACCAGTCGAAAGGCTGCAGCCAGCCCAACCTGGTAGCCACCGGCGGCGCCGGCCTGTTCTACTGCTTCGCCCCCAAATAAACGCAGGCAACCTGTAGCCTATTGCAAGGTGCTGGAGGCGAGTGGGGCAGTCGTCCACGACTGCGCACGGCCTCCAGGCCGTGCTTTACCGCAATACACGCCGAGGATACAGATTCGCCGCATCCCACTTGGCGATCGTATCGGCCACCAGCACCGTCATTTTCTCCACCACACCTTTGAAATAAGCCTCCGCCTTCCCCTGATCAAACTTCGGATATCCCTGCCCGGCCTGGTACAAAATAATCGGCGACGGAAACGGAAAGGCGCTCCAAGTACCGGCTTCCGGACGCGCCGTCGCCATCGACGCCTTATACCGCTCCGGATGCACCAGCTTCGCATTGATGGCCTGGATAAACGCCGTCTCATTCCAGCCCGCGTGCCCGCCATCTTCCCCAAACACCCGCAGCGTCACATCCGAACAGACAGACCACCAGTTCGTCACCAGGATCCGCACCCGCAACTCCCGGCTCACCTTCTCGGCCACATCGCTAAGCACCGCCGTCTGGCCCCCGCCATGCCCGTTCACCACAATCAGATTGCGAAAGCCGTTGCGAGCCCACCCGGTCAGAATGTCCGTGATCATCAGCCGGTACGCCGCCTCGCTCACCCCAAATGTCCCCGGATACCCATCCAGACTCCCCGTCATCCCATAGGCCAGCACCGGCGCCACAAACGCATTCAGCCGCGGCGCCATCGCCTTCGCCAGCGCTTCGGGAGCCGTATTGTCGGCTCCGTTATTCGCCACCCCGTGCGCCTCCACCGTCCCGGTCGGAATCAGTACCGTCTCACTCCGTGCCGGGACGAACTCGGCGAACTCCTGCCAGTTGATCTCGTTCAGATCACGCGTCGTCGGTTGTTGGGCGCAAAGCGTAAGGGTCAGCAGCGGCAGCAGCAGGAGCATACCGCATTATAGGCGCGCACACCTACGGAGCCAGGTGCGTTCGTGCCGGTCTCCACCCGCAGCGCCCGCACCATCGTCTCATCCGTCGTGCGCTCCGTGTGCCTACGCACGCGATACCAGCTGCCCTGGCTGCCGGCTTTGGGTCCCCCCCGCCGTAACACCAGCGATCTACCTTCTTGGAAGCTTGGCGCCCTGGCGAGCGATTTTCGTCAGAATTTGAACCCGGGCGGCTTAGGAGCACTCGGCATCGAAGGCGCGCTCGGCGCCGACGGAACACTCGGCGGCGCCGGAGCCCGCGGAACCGCCGGCGCAGTCGGCATCGCCGGAGCCGTGGGAGCCTGCGGGATCGCAGGCATAGACGGCATGGATGGCATACCCGGCATCCCGGGCGCCTGCGGCATAGACGGCGCCCCTAACGAAGCCGCCGTAGGCAATCCAGGCGCCGCCGGACTCGGCGGCACCGCCGGCACCAGCTTATAATCCGGCGGAATCTGGAACATCGACGCCGGCGGCTCCGGCCCCGAATACTTGCAGTGGCACATCTGTTCGCCGAACTTGCCCTTGATCATCGTCAGGATCGGCAGCTTGCTCTGCGTTCCGGTCCAGATCTCCATCACGTCCGGCGGCTCGGGCGGTGTAGGCATGTTCGGCATGTTCGGCATCTGCGGCACGTTCGGCTTGATCAGATACCGTTTGCCCTCCGCCTCCACGCCGTCGATAAACCGCTTGCCCAACTCCTGCACATCCGGCTTCTGCATGTCCGGCATCTTCGGCAGCTCCGGCTTTGGCGGCATCGGCAAGCCATTCGGCAGCGTCGGCGGCGGAGGCGGTTCCATCATCTTCGCCTCCTTCTTCAGGTGATCGAGCAGCACCGACTTGCCCGACGCCGGATCGCTGATCACCGACATATCCGGGTAATCGAATCGCAGGCGCCCCTGCGCATCGCGAGCCCACTTCGACGGCGTCTTTGCAATATCGGCGCCAGGAATCGACGACTTGAACGTCGTGATGCAATCGGCGCAGGCGGCAGGGAGATCAGGCTTTTGAGGTACCACGGCAGTCACAGATTACCATGGCTCGCCGCGCGCCGTCAGATGCGGTGGAAGCTCTTCAGAATATCCCGGATCCCGTACCGCAGCGCCACCGGCCGACCGTGCGGGCAGCTCATCGGATACTCGCACTTGGCCAACTCGCGGAGCAGGTAGTCCACCTTCGCCGGATCCAGCCGCATGTTGATCTTGATCGCCGCCCGGCACGCAATCGACGCCGCCATCCCGCGCCGCAGATCCTCCAACGACACCCGACGCATCTCGCCTTCGGCAATCTCCAGGATCTCGTTCAGGATCGCCTCGGCCTCCTGCGGCGCCACTGCCGCCGGCACCGTCTTCACCGCAATCGTCCGCTGCCCGAACGGCTCGGTCTCAAAGCCCGCCGCCAGCAGTTGTTCCGCGATGCGTTCATACTCAATCCACTGCCCCGGCGTCAGATCCAGAATCACCGGAATCAGCAGCTGCTGCGATTCCACCTTGCCCGTCGCCCACTGCCGCAGCACCTGCTCGAACAGGATCCGCTCATGCGCCACATGCTGGTCGATGATCCACAGCCCATCCCGGCTCGCCGCAATGATGAACGACTCCTGCAACTGCCCCAGCGGCCGCAGATCGCCCAGCACCTCCATGCTAGGCGGCGCATCCAGGATCGCCTCCCGCGGGAACGCGCCATGCGTATCGGGCACCTTCAATTGCAGCTTCACCGGCGATATCGCAGCCGCTACCGGCGGCGTCGCCGGCTGCGCATCATTCGTAACCGCAATCGACTCGCCCGAAAAATCCAGCCGCGCCGCCTGCGCCACCTGCTGCTGCGGCTTCAGCACGAACTCCGGCAGTTGCGCCTCCTGCTCCTTCGTCAATGGCTTCAACAACTCCAGCGCGGCGTTCGTATCCACCGGCTCCTGCTGCTGCAGCCGCTGTGTGAAATCCGAATACGGCAGCCGCACACCCGGCTGCGGCGACTCGCGCAACGGCAGGCTCGACACCGGACGGCTCCGGATCAACGCCTCCCGCAAAGCATCGCGCACAAAGTCATGCACGAAACTCCCGCGCTGGAACCGCACCTCCGTCTTCGACGGATGCACGTTCACGTCCACCTCCCGCGCATCGCAATCCAAGAACAGCAGCGCAAACGGATACGACGCTGGCGGAATCAGGTTGTGATACGCCGCCGACAACGCATGCAGCAGCAACCGGTCGCGAATCAGCCGCCGGTTCACAAACAGAAAGATGGAATTGCGGTTCGACTTCTGCACCTGCGGCCGTGAGATAAAGCCCGACAGCTGATAGGTCGCCGCCGGTTCGGCATCCTCCCCATCGCCAGGCACGGCACATTGCTGCGACCCCAGGTCAATCAGGTCATCCAGCGCGCGGCTGCCGAACACCTGGTACACTCGCTCCCGCAGCGCATCCACCGGAGCCACGCGCAGCAGTTCACTATTGCCATGCCGCAACTCAAACGCCTTGTCCGGATGCGCCAGCGAATAGTGCGTCACCAGCGACGCAATGTGCGCCAACTCCGTCTGCTCCGACCGCAGAAACTTCCGCCGTGCCGGCACGTTGAAGAACAGGTCGCGAACTGTCAGCGTGGTGCCGCGCGGAAACGCCCGTTCCTCGCACTTGAAGATCTTGCCGCCGTTGATCTCCACCACGCTGCCAATGCTCTCTTCCTCGGCCCGTGTCTCCAACGTCAGCCGCGAAACAGACGCAATCGACGGCAGTGCCTCGCCGCGAAAGCCCAAGGTGCCGATGTTGAACAGGTCCGGCGTCTGGCGGATCTTGCTCGTGGCATGGCGCTCGAAGGCCAGTAGCGCATCGTCGCGCAGCATGCCGCTGCCATTGTCGATGATGCGGATCAGGCGCCGCCCGCCGGCTTCAATGTCGATGCGAATATCGGTGGCACCGGCGTCCAAGCTGTTCTCCAACAGTTCCTTGACGACAGATGCCGGACGCTCAACGACCTCGCCAGCAGCAATCTTGTTGGCGAGGTCGTCAGAAAGAACTTGGATGCGGCCCACTCTGGGCTATTGTAGCGGTTACGGAATCACTACGCCGCGTTCGGCCAGCAACTCCCCGGTGCGCTGCTGCAACACCAGCAGGTTGCGCCGGTAGCTGACCGACTGCGTCACCAGCGACGATTCAGCCTGCGTCAAGTCCGTCTGCGCGGCCAGCACGAAGAAGATGGTGGTCGTACCCAATTCATACTTCTTCTGTTCGGCATCCACGCGCTTCTGGGCCAGGTCGCGGGCAATCTGCGCCAGCTTCACACTCGCCCGGCTGTTCTCCACCTGATTGATGGCGTTCAGAACTTCCAGCCGGATCTGCTGCTCCGTGGTACGCACGGCCAGCAGGTCGCGCTTGCGGGCAACGGTGGAATCGGCCAGGTCCGCCGCCGCGCGCCGGTCGCGCAACGGCAGGTTTAGCGTCAACGCGAAGTTGTACGTCGGAAAGTTGAAGCCGAACATCTGGTCAAACGCATCACCCAAACCGCCGGGAATCGGGACCACGGGGCCGGTCTGGTTGAACGAGTTGCGCGGATAGAAAATACCGCCGCGGCCCGCCGTCGTATAGCCGCCCTGCAGCGACAGGTTGGGCAGCAGCGCGTTTTTGGCCACCACCACGTTCAGGTCATCAATATCCAGTGCCTGCCGCGCCGACCGCAGATCCGGCCGCATGTCCATGGCCCGCGTGATCAGCGCATCCTTGTCGAGTTCCGCCGTATCGGTGGGTGCCGTCACCGCTTCGGTCAACACGATCGGCAGCTTGCGGATGTCCGCATCCAGGTCCGCCGAAATCTGCCGCCGCAACTGGTCTTCCACCTGTGCCAGACGGAAACGGGCCTGCGTTACCGAAATCTCGGCAGTAGCATATTGCGCCTGGGGCTGGAAGATTTCCAACTGGCTGGTGGCGCCCAACTCCAACTCGCGCTGGGCGCGTTTCAGCGCCGCGTCGGCCAGTTCCAGGGCCTTCTCCTGCACGCGCAGGCTCTCACGGGCTTCAATGGCATTCCAGTACAGCGTCTCGGCAGTACCGATCAGGCGCAGCACCGTGTCCTGAATCTGGTACTCGGACTGCCGCAGGCGGCTGCGGGCGATGCTGATCGGCAGCTTCGTGATATAGCTGCCGCGCCCGCGCAGCAGCGGCTGCGTGAACTGAAAGTTGAGGTTGGTGTTGATGGACGGATTGAACGTCTGCAGCGTCGAGTTGTTCGACAGCCGCTGCCCGCCGAAGCCACCCTGGATCTGCGTGCCCGTGGGCAGCAGTTGCGTGTAGTTGGCCGTGAAAGGCTGCGTCAGCGAGCTTAACTGCGAGGCGCCTGCCAGCAGGTCGTTCGCCGGCGTGTTCTGGCGCGTCGCGGCGAAGCGCGTGAGCAACGCCGGATCGAAAATCGCCGCGGCGCGCGTGATGGCATTCCGCGGAACTTCCACATTCAGCCGCTGGATTTCGATGTCGGTGTTGTTCGCCAACACCAACTCCATGTAGTTCTTCAGCGACAGCTCCAGCTTGCCTTCCTGCACGAAGTCAGCCAGGCGCACGGGACGCTTCAGCTCAATCCGCGGCACCTCCGGCTGAAAATGCTGGCGGACCCAGGCCTTCGAAGGAAAGGACGGAGCCACGACATACTCCGGAGTTCCCGCCGCAGGACGGTTGAAGTGGACATCGACCGGATCGACCGGCGGGACCTGCGACGGTTCTTCCGCAAGAACGGAAACACCGCTCAACAACAGAGCGCAAAACAATCTCATGCAGACCAATCCTCGACAGTGCGTAAGAATCATTCGTAGCGGATCGCTTCGATGGGATCCAACTTGGCCGCCTGAACGGCCGGATAAATTCCGAAAAGAAGTCCAATTCCCACCGATACGCCAAAGGCGACAGCAATGGAGCTTGTGGTTACAACCGTGGGCCATCCCGCCGCGACCGCGATGACCGTGGACAGTGTCAAACCGAACGCAATGCCGATGAGTCCGCCCAGAATCGAGATCAGTACCG
This sequence comes from Bryobacterales bacterium, assembly GCA_016789745.1. Taxonomy (GTDB): domain Bacteria; phylum Acidobacteriota; class Terriglobia; order Bryobacterales; family Bryobacteraceae; genus CADEFT01. The sequence goes on along the minus strand of JAEUQF010000212.1, from coordinate 8,268 downwards.
CTTCGGTCAGGAACTGACGGATGATGTCGGCCTGACGCGCGCCGATGGCGCGGCGAATGCCGATCTCTCGCGTGCGCTCCAGCACCGTCGCCAGCATGATGTTCATGATGCCGATACCGCCTACGAGCAGCGAAATGCCGGCGATGCAGATCATGACGATCGAGAACATCTGCTGGGTGCGGCGCTTCTGCTCCAGCAGGCCCGCCGGCACCGTGATCGTGAAGTCGCCCGCGTCCTTGTGGGTATTGCCCAGGATGGCACTCACCACGCTGGCGGTTTCCACCGAGTCCACGTCCGACTTCACCTTGATGTAGATCCCGTCAATCTCGTCCTTGAGGTAGCTGTTGCTGTCCTCGAAGCGGCGCATTACGGTGTTTAAGGGTGCAATAACGAGGTTGTTGCGGTTCACCACCTCAACACCTTCCACATCGGTATCGGCACTAGCCTGCGTGGCCAGCACGCCAATCACCTGCAGCCAGATATCGTTCACCTTGACGTACTTGCCAACGGCGTTGTCGTAACCGAGCAGGTTCACCTTCGCCGATTCGCCCAGCACACAAACCGTAGCCGACTTGGCGTTGTCCTCTTCGTTGAAGAAGCGCCCTTCCACTACTTTGAGGCTGTTGATCTTTAGGAAGTTCGACTGCACACCGATCAGCACCGGCGGCTCCTGCGCGGTCTTGGGCAGCACCTTGCCGGGCTTGAACCGCTTGCGCGGCGTCAGCTCTTCAATGCCCTGCACGTTCTCGGCAATGGCCCGGAAATCGCGGAACGTCAGCCCGGGCGACACCTGCCGGCGCGCCTGCAGTTCATTTCGGTCGGCGGCTTCCTTGGCCTCGATGATAATGTTGTTCACACCCAGCAGATCGATGTAGCTGATGGCTTCCTTCTCGGCGCCGGCCGTGATGGCCAGCATCGCCACCACCGCGCCCACACCGAAGATCATGCCCAACATCGTCAGCAAGCTTCGCAGCTTGTGTACCAGGAGGCTCGCGAGCCCCATCTGGATTTCAGAACCTAACCCCGATAACTGCATTTACTTAGGACCTCCGCCGGGCATCGCGCCCATGGCTCCACCCTTGGGCTCCGCTTTCTTCTTGTCGCCGGGCCGCGCGTTCGGATCAGCCATCGCCACCAGATCGTTCGGCTTGACGCCCGACCCGATGATGACAGTCGACTCGGTACGCCGCGCGATCGTGATCGGCTGCTCCTGCCACTTCTGGCCGACACGCAGGTAAACGAACGGCTTGTTATCCCGCTCGAACACGGCCTGGGTCGGAATGTGCACGGCATTCGAAACCTTGTCGACGATGATCTCGACATCGGCCAGCATGCCCGGCCGCAGCAAGACATCCAATTGCGAATCTTCTTCCGGAGGCGGAGGCAGTTTGGCGTTCTCCATGTCACGGGCCGTGAAGCCGCCCGGAATGCCGCCACCGCCACCGAACCCGCCCGGTCCACCAGGGCCGCCCTGTCCGCCGCCACGGCGTCCGCCGCCCATCATGGCCGCCGCGCCTGGAGGCAGGTTGATGCCGGCCTTCTTCAATTCCGCCTGCACCTTCTTCTGGAACTCGGCCCGTTCCTTCTCGTCCATCTCGGCCGGGCTCTTGCCGCCGCTCGATAGCTTGCGGAAGATCTCCCGCATCTTGGTGCGCTGCTCGTCGGTCAGGCTGCTCATCGCGCCACCGGCACCACCCGCGCCGCCGGCACCGCCGCCACCAGGGCCGCCGAAGCCGAACTGCCGTGGACCGCCGCCACCGGCACCGCCAGCGCCACCCGCGCCGCCAGGACCACCCTGTCCGCCGCCGCCCATGCCAGCCATCGCGGCGCCTCCGCCACCGGGACCACCCATACCACCACCGCCGCCCATCATGCCGCCACCGCCCATGCCGCCGCCCCCGCCCATCGAGAACGAGCTCATCGCCACCGGCTTCTTGCGGTTGGCTTCGGCCGTGGCCATGATCTTGTCAATCTGTGCCTGATCCGCACCCAGGGCCTTCAGCAGCTGCTTCATGTCCACCGAGAAGATGACGTCGAACTTCTTGGCCGGATCGCTCGAGAAGATGTTTGCGCTCGCGGTGCCGCTCATCGACTTGATGGCGCCCTTCAGGCTGATGTTCGGAATCGCGTCCAGGGCAAGGTTCACTTCCTGGCCTTCCTTCAGGTTGGCGCGATCGAGTTCGCCGACGCGGCTGATTACTTCAAGCTCGCTCAAGTCGAGAACATCCACCACCGGCATACCAGGCTGAACCTGGTCGCCTTCGCGGACATCCGGGATGGTCATACCAGGGACGAAGAAGCCAGAGGCCCGGTTCTGCCGCACCGCCACCAAACCGGTGATCGGCGATAGCAGCTTCACCTGCATCAGGCGCTGGCGTTCGCGGTTCAACTCCAGAACCGACTTGTTGCGCCGCTCCTGTAACACCGCCAACTCCGCCTCGGCCTGCTCCAGGCGGCTCTTGATGTCGCTTTCGAGCTGCTTCAGCCGACGCCGCGATTCTTCCTGGTTGAGCAGGTTCCGCTTGGCGTCGATGGCCGACAGCAACTCGTTGCGCTTGACTTCGAGTTCGGCGCGGCGCACCGAGTAGCGTGTACGCAGCAGTTCCACCTGGTCCTGGTTGTTACGGATGGCCAGGTCGGCGCGCGCTTTCTTGATCTGTTCGTCGATCTGATCCAGTTCCAGCTGCTTCTCTTCCAGACGCGAGAGCAGTTCCGAGTCGTCGAATTCCACGACCAGGTCCTTTTCCCGTGCTAGCGCCCCGAGCGGTGCCAGTTTGGTCACCTGCACGGTGCCGAACAGGTTGGGTGCGTTCAGCGTGACCGAGCGCACCGCCCGCAGCTCACCGCGGGCAAACGTGCGCACCACCACATCGCCCTGCCGGACGCGGGTGGTGGCCACCTGCTGCTGGCGGGCCTGCATGGTGCCGAAAAACTTGTAGGCATACCAGCCGCCGGCGGCCAGTATCGCAACCAGAAACAAACGAATCAGGATCTTCTTCATGACGATAGAGTCAGGCGTACCTTACAGCTTCTTGGAGCGCTTGGCGGCTTCGATCGGATTCTCCAAAGCCACCATCTCCCCTTCCTTCAAACCACCCAGCACGACGATGTCGGTATCGTTGCGCTTGCCCACTTCAATGTTCCGCACCTGGAAGGTCTGGCCCTTCTGCACGTACACGGCCGGTTTACCGTTGTGCACGAAGCTGGCGCGGATGGGGATCAGCAGACTGTTCGGCTGCTTTTCGATCACCACCTCGGCCGAAGCGCTCATGCCGGGGCGCAGGCGCGGATCGAGATTCTTCAACGTCGCACGGGCTGGGAAGTTCTTCTCCGACAGGCCCATGCCGCGATAAATCACGCTGGCGATCGGGCTGATCCAGTCGAGCATGGCGCTGAAGTCCTTGTCCGGGATGGCGTCTACGCTAATTCGCAGTTCCTGGTTCAACTGCAGCCGCCCGCGGTCGACTTCGTCCAGCTTCAATTCGATGCGCATTTCCGACAGATCGGGGATCTCGGCGATAGCGGCGCCGGTCCAGGCACGGTCGCCTTCCTTGAAGGGGGGCGGGCTGGAGCCGAACGAGCCCTGGGAGCGGAAGTTGGGCAGCAGGTTCACGATGCCGTCGTTGGGGGCACGCAGCACCATCTTGGAGAGATAGCTGCGGGTGCGCTCCATGTCGCGAACCGCCTTGTCCTTTTTCTGCTGCAGCCGCTCCAGGTCGGCTTCCTGGCCTACTTCGTGGGCCTTAACGGTGGTCATGACCTGGCCAAGTTCGCCCTGGCTGATGCCGACATCGATGCGATTCTTGGCGCCTTCGATCTCGCTGACCACCTCGGCCTTGCTGGCTTCCAGCTTGGCGCGCTCGAGGTTGTACTCGGCGGTCATCTTGTTCATGCCGTCCATTTCGTCGGTGATGCGGTGCGAAGCCTTGGTCTGCACCATTTCGCTGTCGACGGTACGGACGCTGGTCTGGCGTTCGAGCAGGGCCTGTTCCTGCGAGGCCTGGTCGAACTCGACCACCACCTCACCCTTGCGGATGGGCTTGCCAGACTCGGCCAGCCGCACGATGCGGACCTCGGGAACCTGCGGAGCGGCCAGGATCTCCGAGCGCACGCTCTTGATCTCGCCACGGGTTTTGACCGAGATGACGAACTCGCCGCGGCGCGCCCGCTGCACGGGAACTTCCACCTTGTTCGCACTGGCCTGGTAGCGCTGGAAGCCGTACCAGCCGCCACCGATCGCCGCCACCAGCAGGGCCCATCCGATGATCTTCTTCCGGCCCTGGTTCACCTGGCCGAGACGTTGTTTTGGCTTTACATCCTTGGACATGAGTTGTTACGGCTCCCCTTCGCTCTAGCTCGATTGCGTGCTTCCGCCGGACTTGTCTGGCCCCAGCAAGGGAGGCTGTTCGGCCACCACCTCACCGGCTTTCAACCCACTCCGGATAACCGTCTGGATGTAGTTGCTCAGGCCCAACTCCACTTCGCGCCGGGCCCACGTTTCTCCGACTTTGACGTAAACGTAGGGCTTGGCGTCCGGGGCATCCCGGAAGATGGCTGACGCCGGCGCGATGGCCGAGGCATCCTCTTCCTCGATGATCACGTCCACACTGACCGACAGATCCGGAATCACCCGCGGATCCATTTTGTCCAGCTTGATGCGGACGGGGATTTCCTTGAGGAAGCTGGCGCGGGAACTGAAGCTACTGCGCGGCATGGCCGCCACCGAAAACACATGGGCGGGCAATTCCAGGTCCGGGAAGGCGTCGAACCGCACCCGGGCCTTGGCACCGACGCGAACCCGCTCGACGTCCACCTGGTTCATGAGGGCATTGACGACCATCGAGCTCGGATCGACGATCTGCATAAATGGCATGCCCGGCATGATCGGGTCGCCGGCCTGGATCTGGGCAAACTCGGAACCGCGGAAGGTAGACATCATGACGACCATCCCGCCGATTGGGGCCTTGACGAGCATGCGGTCGGCGTTCTGTTCGGCGCGGCGCAGTTCGATCTGGCTCTGTTTGAGATCCATCTCGGCGATCTTGACCTGCGACTCTTCGCCGGCCCGGACGAAGGGCACTTCGCGCAGAAGCTGCTTGTGGCGGGCGTCGTTCTCTTCGAGCGCCAGCTTGAACCGCTCGCTTTCGATATCCGAGCGGACCGGAACGGTACGGAGGTCCAGTTTGGCCTTGTCGACGTCACCCTTGGCGGTGTTGATGGACTGCTCATGGGACTTGCGGGTCACATCGAGGTCGGCCAACTGGCGCTTCATGTTCGATTCCTGCTGCTCGACGCCGGCTTTGTAGTCGTCGACGCGCTGGAGCATGTACTGGCGGTCGAACTCCGCCACGGTGGCTCCTTTTTCGATGATGGTTCCGGGCTTGATGACGGTTTGCAGGACGGCGCCGAAATCGCCACCGCTCATTCCGCCACCACCGCCGCCGCCACCGCCACCGCCGCTGAACAGTGAGCCGGAGGTGGAGCCCAAGCCTTCCGAGCCGAGGGCGCTGCCACTGCTCGAACGTGACGAACTGGAAGACGAGGTTGAGCGGGAGGAACTGCTGCTGGAGGTACGGCTGGTAGCCGCCCGGAGGGCATTGGAAGCGCTACGCACGCCGCCGGTGGAGCCGCCGGCGCCGCCCATCATAGAGGCGCTGGAACCACCGCTGGCTGAACCGCTGCCGCCACCACTCATCGCTGAGGAACTGCTGGCGATGGATAGTCCGCCGGTACCGCTCGACGATGAAGAAGAACCGGAGGAAGAGCCAGAGGAGGAGGATCCCCCGCCCGAGGAGGCGACCGCGCCGCCGGACGAGCCGCCCGAACTACCGCCACCGCCACGGCTGCGGCCCTGGGCCGCGCCACCGCCGCCGGCAAAGCTGCGGCTGCCGCGGAGCTGCGGGCCGAGGATGGTGGAAAACTTCTCGGGGCCGGTGGTGCCGGTAAGACGAATGACGCTGGCGACCTTGCCCGCCGTCACCGTGGAGGTGCGCATGGTTGCGGCGGCGGTCCGTTTGGCGGCGATTTCGGAGGCCAGGTTGCGCTGGTAGAGGTAATAGCCGCCAGCGCAAAACGCCACAATCACAGCCAGCCAGATCCACCCGGTACCGCGGGGTTTCTTGGGCTCGGCTTGGACGAGGACCGGCTTTTTCTCCGTCTGTAACGGCGCCGGATTCGGTGCGGGAACGCTACTCTGTTGCATTGCTGGTAGTTAACTCGTCTCGGTCCTTGGGGTAACAGCACGCAAATCTCACCCCGGAGGGATGGATGCCGGAAGCAGGACTTGCGATCTATCTACTGTATCCCATCAACAATGACGACACAGAAGCGGCAAAGGTTATTCGGTTCCGCTTTTTCGCCCCGGCGACGTGAAACAAAAAGATGTAGTTTCATTCGGGCCTGGCAGGTTCATACTGGAGCCGAAGGAGGTTCTCCATGTCTAACTGGCTTCCCACGTTGTTGCGCTGGGCTGCTCGCGGCACTGCGCTCCTTTTGACCGGCATTTTCCTGCTGATCCTCAGCGGCGAGATTGCGACGCCTCACGCCGGGGCTCGCGCGACGCCGCTGGAGTATCTCGGTATGTTGTTCATTTTACTTGCCGTTATGGGCATGATGCTGGCTTGGCGGGAGGAGTTGGCCGGGGCCATCCTGTCGCTGGCGGCGATCCTGGCGTTCGGCCTGACGATCGATTGGATCGGGGCGCTGGTAGTGGCGATGATTCCGGGCGTGCTGTACCTGGCCGATTGGGGGGTGCGGCATCCGGATGTATGGCACCGGGTGCACCTGCGGCATCACTAAGTAGTCTTACGTACGGAAAGCCCGTACAAGTACACTTGCGAGACATTTGGTTGACGGCATACCGTCAGGAATGCGCCGCCTGCTTGCTATCCTCCTGCTGTCGTTCCCGGTCTATGCCGCCAACCTGACGTTGAACAGCACGATCACGGGGACGGTACGACGCTCGACCGACGCTCCCGGGGTCAACCTGTTCTCGAGCAACACAGGGACGATTACGAACCTGAGCCCGCCGTCGCCGGAGTTCAGCGGGACGTTCAACCAAGGCTCGGTGCCGATGACGGTGTCGGCTGATTTTAACTGGCTTAGCAACGCCGTTCTATTCGAGTTCGGACTTGTGAACGTGGCCGATTCAGTGGTTCCGCCGGTTTTCATTTTCTCGTTCTCCGGTGTTTCGTTCACGCCCACCGCGATCCTGACGGGCTTTTCGGTGAACGGGGGAACGCCGGGCTATTTCAGTTTGCCGGTGGTGACTGGGCCGGACAGCTTCACGATGACGACGACTGGCGCCGGCTTTCTGTCGAATGGGGGCAGCGCAGGGTTCAGTTATTACATGCAGCCCACCGAAGTGCCCGAACCTGCTACATTCTCCATGCTGGGCGTAGCCGCCGGATTGCTGGCGGGGTTGCGCCTGGCCAGGAGAACATGACCCGACGGACCTTGTTGCTTTCGCCGGCGGCGCTGGCTGCCCAGACCGCTTCGACCCCGATGCCCTTCCGGGGCATCACGATACTGCCCGAGTACATCCAGAATGAAGGCGTTGGTGGGGCGCTGGAGAACCTGCAGCGGCGGGCTCGGGTGACTGCGGTGGCAACGTCGCCGTACGTGATGGAGCCGGCCGATCCGAAGACCGGGTCGCGGGAACCGCCGATTGATGCCGATGCCGGGAGCGTGCGGCTGCTGGATCGGCCGTTGTGGGGCAAACGTGAGCTGTTTGTGCGCACGGCGCCGAGTTTCGTTCCCAATCCGAAGCATTACCAGGGCCTGCGGTACCGGCCGGCGGAGCCGAACGAGCTGACCAAGAAAGAGGGCAAGCTGGTCGGCGAATTCCTGCGCGGGGCGAAGAAGGCCGGGCTGCGCACCTATCTGCAGGTGCAGGCGGCGATTCCGCCGGGGTACCGGGTGCAGTTCGGCGGTCCGGTGGAGGCAGACCGGCCGCGGCTGCCGGACGGGCGGCTGCAGGGGCGCCGGGTGGCGAACAATGCGAGTTTGGCCAGTCCGGAAGTGATGGCGTACCATGTGGCGCTGCTGAAGGACCTGGCCGAGGCCTATCCCGAGGTGGACGGGTTTCGGGTGGACTGGCCGGAGTACCCGCCGTACTTTCTGGACGATGCGTTTCTGGACTTTTCGAGCCACGCCGAGCAGTCTGCGGGCAGGTATGGGCTGGATTTCGCCCGCATGCGTCGAGATAGTGGTGCGCTGTATAAGAAGCTGCACGGGGGTCTGACGAATGCGCTGTTGCGGGAGCGCGGG
>JAEUQF010000041.1 GCA_016789745.1 Bryobacterales bacterium | reverse complement strand
GTGCTGGCGTCGAAACTCACGACGGACCTCGCCCGGAAGTACATTGCTGCTCGCCAGACAAAGGGCGTAGCGAATTCGACGGTTAACCGCGAACTCTCCCTCCTCCGGCGGGCTCTCAACTTGGGGCGCATGTCGACGCCGCCCAAGGTTGCGAGAGTCCCATTCATCCCAAAGCTGGAGGAGAACAACGTTCGAAAAGGCTTCTTCGAGGATGCGCAGTACCGATCGCTCCTCCGTGAGTTGCCCGTCGAATTGAAGCCCATTCTCGCTTTCGCTTACTACACAGGATGCCGTCGCGGTGAGATTCTCAAGCTCCAGTGGTCACAGGTGGACCTGTCTCATCGGCTCGTCCGCCTTGAACCCGGCACCACCAAGAACGACGAGGCCAGGATCATTCCGCTTGTCTCGGAACTGCTCACCATTCTCCAGGACCAAAAGCGTCTCCGGGATTCACAATATCCTCAGTGCGAGTGGGTCTTCTTTCGCGAGGGGGAGCCCATTCGCTCGTTCAAAGCGTCGTGGGCCGTCGCATGCGTCCGGGCCGGTCTGGCGGACGCGGGCGGGGAGCCTACCAAGCTCTTTCATGATCTCCGCCGGACTGGCGTCCGCAATCTGGTCCGGGCGGGTGTTCCGGAAGCGGTCGCGATGCGCATCTCGGGGCACAAAACCAGGGCGGTCTTCGATCGCTACAACATCGTTTCGGAATCGGACCTAACCGACGCCGCCGAGAAGTTGGACCAGCATATCCGTCGCCGCCGCACCCAAGACCAAAAATCCGGCGGGGGCGACGACGAGTCGTAGATCGCCGCCCGATCCACCCTCGACCGCCTCTTCACGGCCCTCGGCCGTCACTTCAACTGTGCTTCGAATCCCCGTCTCCGAGTCACGCCCGCGACGCCTGGTGTGACAGAAACAGTCACACCAAAACTGGGGTCAACGGAACGGAATTCGAAATTTGTCACACTATAGTCACACCAACGCGAAAACGCCCTCCGGTGGAGGGCGTCTCAATCTCTGTAAGTTGTTGATTTTATTGGTGCGGATGAGAGGACTTGAACCTCCACTCCCTTGCGAGAACTAGAACCTGAATCTAGCGCGTCTGCCAGTTCCGCCACATCCGCACGATTGGTGGGCAGTTCCTATTCTCCCGAACCTCGGCTGCTCTGTCAAATCCTGATTACTGCCAAACCTCGGCGGCCACGTACCAGGGCCGGACATCGGGCTTAAGTCGGCCGGACTGCACCACGGGCTCGGCTGCCACGGTGACCTTCGCCTCCTCCACCGACGCGGCGTTCAACACCAGGATGGCGGCGATCTCCGCATGCCCCGTAACCGCGCCCGCTGCCAGGTACTTGCCCTCAGCAAAACTGAGGCTTGCGCCCGGCACCCACCCGTCGCCCTTTCGCAACAGCGCCAGATAATGCACCTTCATCGTCATCTTCGTCTTCGGGTCTTGGCGGAAGGCTGCGTTCAGGCTAGCGCCGATGCCGGGGCGCGTCTGCCACGTCATCCATTCCATCCGAAGCCGCCCGGCCTGAATAGCAGGATCCTCGGCCGCCAGCTTTTCGGCTTCCTCCTGCGGACCGGGCTCGAAGACGAAGATTCCGCGCAGATCACCATTCTCCGCCATCGGCCCGGCGGCCATCAGTTTCCCCTGTTCGGCCATTCGATTGATATTCGCCATGTGGCCGGCCTGCAACTTTTGCGCCTGCTCCTTGTCGATAGCAGCGGCGGAAGACCCGCGCAACAGGAGCGCGAACGGATAGTCGGCAGCTGCGGCGACAGCGGCAAACATCCCCACCAACAATAGCGATCTCATATGGCATTACTCCGCTAATCCTGGCAATCCGCCCATACCGGGCGCTTTCCGTACCGCTCGTAGTACGGCATTCGATACAGCCTCGGCGGCCGCCACCCCCAGCGAGTCAATTGGGGCCTGCTGCTGGCCAATCGAGAGCGCAAACGTGATGTCGCCGTCGGACATGGTCCAGATCGGATTAATCGTACGTGCCACGCCCAGGCTGGCGAGTTGCGCCAACTTCGTCGTCCCCACCTTGCTGAGTTTGGCGTTGGTGCCCACGATCACCAGCGTGGTATTCGTACTCTGGCTTTGTGAGAATCCAGCCTTGACGCCGCGCTTCAGGATAGCGGCCGAGTCCGCGAGATCCCGCGAGCCAGGCTCGCGGCGCGTGCCCGCCAGGATGTGGCCGGTTTCCGGGTCGCGCACGTCGCCGATCGCGTTCACCACGGCAAGCGCACTCACGCGGATCCCGCTGAGATCGCCATCCAACCACACCGATGCCGTGCCGAGTCCGGACTTCATCGCGTGGCGCATCCCCAGGATCTTGCCGACGGTCGCCCCCGTGCCCGCGCCCACTGCACCTTCCGCGATATCAGCATCGCTGGCAGCCCTTGCCGCGGCCTCGCCCATCTCGCGGTTGGGGCGTGCCGAGGCTTTCCCAATCGACAGGTCGTAGATGCAGGCCGATGTCACCAAGGGCACCACCGCTGCCCCCGTTTTAAATCCAATCCCTCTGCCTTCCAAATAGCGCCGCACCCCGCTGGCCGCCTCCAGTCCGAAGGCGGAACCGCCCGCCAGCACAATGGCGTGCAGGGCCGGCGTCACGTGTTGCGGGTTCAGCAGGTCGAGTTCCTGGCTGGCCGTGGCCGAGCCGCGGATATCGACACCGCCCACCGCCCCCTCGGGGCAAAGCACCGCCGTACAGCCGGTGATTCCGTCCAGATCTGTGGCGTGGCCCACGAAGAGGCCGGGGATGTCAGTTAGCCCGGAGGACATCGTTACTGATGATAGCGAACGCCCGTGCTAGCATCGAGAAAGGTATAAGGTCCCCGGCTTGCTTGACTTCCTGAAGAGTCCAGTCTTAGCGGTACAGGAGTTCGTCTTCCTGACGGCGCGGACGATCCGCAACCTGCCCGTGCGCCCGCACTACTGGCGCGACATTCTCATGCAGATGGACATCATCGGCGTGGGATCGCTGCCCATCGTGCTGCTGGTGGGCTTTTTCTCGGGCATCGTGATGGCCCTGCAGATGTCGCGCGCGCTCCAGACGTACGGCGCCGTCAGCCAGACAGGCCCCATCGTCGCCATCACACTTGTGCGCGAAATGGGTCCGGTTCTCACATCCGTGGTGGCGGCGGGCCGCAATGCGGCGGGCATTGCCAGCGAACTCGGGTCCATGAAGGTGACCGAGCAGATTGACGCCATGCGCGCGCTTGGCACCGATCCCATTCAGAAGTTGGTGAAGCCGCGGCTGATTGCCACCTGTGTGATGCTGCCCTGCCTCACCGCGATTGCCGACTTCGTGGGCCTGTTGGGCGGCTACTTCATCGGCATCTCGCTGCTGAACCTCACCTCCGCCGAATACTGGACCGGCGCTTACCGCGCGCTGGAGTACGATGACGTGGCACAGGGGCTGTTGAAACCATTCATCTACGCCATCGTCATAAGTATGGTGGGCTGTTTCTATGGCCTCAACACCCGTGGCGGCACGCAAGGTGTAGGTCTGGCGACAACACAGGCCGTGGTTTCCTCCATTGTCTGGATATTCGCGCTGAACGCCATCATTACTAAGATCTTCGTGAGCTTTTAAGTGCCGAACACGGACTCGATCCTGCGATTTGAGAAAGTGACGGTGGCCTTCGGCGGCGATCCGGCCATCGAAGACGTGTCGTTTGAGATCCGGGCAGGCGAAAGCCGGGTGATCCTCGGTGCCGCCGGAAGCGGCAAGACGGTCATTCTCAAGACTTCGGTGGGCCTGCTGCGTCCCGATAGCGGCCGTGTCTTTCTGTTTGGACAGGACATCACCGAAATGAAGGAGCAGGACCAGTTCGACCTCCGGGCCCGCGTCGGCATGTTGTTTCAGGAAAGCGCGCTATTTGATTCGTTGAACATCGAAGAGAACGTTGCGTATCCCCTGTTGAACCAGAAGGCCGTGAACTGTCCGGAAGACCAGGTGCACGCGCGCGTGGAAGAAGCGCTGACCTTCGTCGAGTTGGGGCACACCCTGGAGAAGTTTCCGTCCGAACTGTCGGGAGGCATGCGCCGCCGTGTCGGCATCGCACGCGCCAACGTTACCGAGCCCGCCATGGTTATCTACGATTCGCCAACCGCCGGACTCGATCCCATCACCGCTAACAACATCATGGCGCTGATTGTCAAAGAGAGAGATGTGCGGCACGCAACCACCGTGATGGTGACCCAGCGCTTCCAGGATGGCGCGATCATGGCCCGCTACAAATACGACCGCGCAACCGAAACGCTCGTGGCGGCTACGCCCGGCGATGCGAGTATCGCAGGGCTGAAGTTCCTGGTCATGAAGCAGGGACGGCTGGTGTTTGAGGGGACGCTGGCGGAAATGGAACAGTCGAAAGACCCCTACATCTCGAAGTTTGTTTTGCGAAACTGAAAGGGTTCCCGAATGGCACAACCGAGCAAAGTAAGTTGGGCGCAACTGCGAGTGGGGATCACGGCCCTGGTGGCTTTGGCGCTGGTAGGGGTGCTGATCTATTTCCTGACCAGTTCGTCGAACCCGTTCGCGCGCAACGTGAAGCTGTATACCTATATGAACGACGCGGCTGCGGTAGCGGCAAGCGCACCGGTACGCGTGAACGGCATCACGGCCGGCAAGGTGGAGCGCATTGAACTGACCGGGAGCCTGGATCCGGCCCAGATTGTGCGGGTGGAGTTATCGGTATTGGAGTCGATGCTCCCGCATATTCCGGTGGATTCCACCGCGGCCGTGAGCGCGGAAAACCTGCTGGGCTCAAAGTTCATCAATATCCGCAAAGGGCAGAGCCGGGAAGTGGTGAAGGCCGGCGCCACTATCAACGCCGAGGTGTCCCGCGAGTTATCGGATGTCATGAACAGCTTCTTCCCCCTATTGACGTCGGCCCAATTGACCCTGAAGCGCATCGACAACATCGTGGGGATGATTGAATCGGGTAAGGGAAACATCGGAAAGCTCATTAGCGACGAGAGCATCTACGCGCGAGTGGACGGCCTTCTGGCCGAATTCCAGAAGACAGCAACGGCCGTGAACACCGGCAAGGGCACCATCGGCAAGCTGCTCTACGACGAGGCGCTGTATGCGGAGATCCGGGTGCCCATCCAACGCATGGACCGCTTGATGGCGGACCTCGAAGCCGGCAAAGGCACCGCCGGCAAACTGCTGAAGGATCCGGCCATCTATGACGAAGTGCAGAAGAACCTCGTCATCATGCGCCAGGCCCTCACGGATCTGCAGGCAGGCAAGGGCACCGCCGGCAAACTGCTGAAGAGCGATCAACTGCACAACGAGATCGCGGGTGTCATCCGCAAGGTGGATGTCACCATCGACAAGCTGAACACGGGCCAGGGCACCCTGGGCCAACTGCTGGTGAATCCGCAGTTGTACGAGTCGCTCAACGCGACCGCCCGCGAAGTGAATGGGCTAATGAAGGATTTCCGCGCGAATCCAAAAAAGTTCCTGAGTATCAAACTGGGCCTGTTTTGAGATATGTCGTTGTTAACGCCGATGACTTCGGTTTCACGCGCGACGTGAACGATGGCATCGTGGAAGCACACCTGCGCGGCATTCTGACGGCCACCACGCTCATGGCAAACGGCATGCAATTCGAGCACGCCGTCGAATTGGCAAAACAGCACCCCACCCTCGATATCGGCGTCCATCTGGTTCTGTGCGGAGGCCAGGCCTTGACTACGGGCCGACCGCTGCCAGCCACCGTGAGCGAACTGATTGCAGCGATTGTCCGCGGCCAGTTGGACTACGCGGCGGAGATTGAAGCGCAGGTGCGGCGCGTTCTCGATGCAGGCCTGCAACCCACGCATCTCGATACCCACAAGCACACCCATCTGCTGCCGCCGGTGCTCGACGCCGTGGCGCGGCTGTCGGAACGACATGGAATCCGCTGGGTGCGGCGGCCTTTCGATCTGCCCCTGAAACAGGGCAGAGTGCCATGGTCGCGGCGTGTCGTCAGCCGCTCCCTGCAGTTTGTCCGCCGGCGGTTTCATCACGTCCTGGCGAAGCACAATTGCCTGACCACCGACTACTTCGCGGGCTTTCAGATGACGGGGTATTTGCAGACGCCGGACCTGATTCAGACGCTAAGGCAACTGCCGCCCGGCAGCACCGAGTTCATGACCCATCCGGCCTTCTGCACCGGCGAGTTGCGGGCCGCACGCACGCGGTTGAAGGAGAGCCGGCAGCGCGAGTTGGAAGCCCTCACGGCACCGGAAACCCTGCGCGCCGTGAAGGAAACGGGCATCCGCGTCATGGGCTACCGGCAGTTGGAATCACTGGCGGGTCAGAACAGCTCGGCCGGGGTTTAGCGTCACCTTCGTCGGCGCCGCGGGCAGCGGCACCGTGACCGTTACGGGCTCATTCGAGGTCTGCACCCACTGCACCATGGGCTTACCGCGCCCGGCCTGGATCTCAATCGGGACCAGAATCGAGAAGTCTTCGTTCACCTCCGCCTGGCTGAGCGTTGCGGTCAGCGTGACGCGCGGCGCCTTGCCTTTCACGGACGTGGTCAACTTCAACTGCGGCACGCCGGTTCCATAAACCCAGTTTTCAAAGAAGCTCTCCAACTTCGGATCGGGCGACTTCGGCGGCAGCAGCGCGGCGGCCATGTCGCGGAACGTCTCGGTGGTCACCGGCTTGTAAAGGTGGCTCTGGTAAAGGTTCGCCAGCAGCTTCTGGAAGGCGTCGTCGCCCAACCGGCGGCGCAGCATGTGCAGGATCCAGGAACCCTTCTGGTACGTGATCACCGACCACGCGTTGGGCGATTGCGACGTGTACAGACGGTGGCCGAGCGTGACCGGTCCGATGGATTCCAGCGTGCGTTCCCCCTCCACTTTGAGCAGGCTGTCGCGGTAGCCATCCAGCAGCGTATCGGTCATCCGGGCGCCTTTGTTCTTCTCCAGAATCCACATCGCGGAGTAGTTCGCCAAGCCTTCCATCAGCCAGTCGTCCTGGTAGCTGGCCGACGTCACCCCGTTGCCCCACCACTGGTGCGCCACCTCATGCGCCCACAGCACTTGCGAGAAGAAGATCTGCTGCATGTTGCCTTCGCGCGTGAGCGTACGGTCACCAGGGTCGAGATAGGACAGCGTGGACAGATAAACCAGGCCGGGGAACCCCTGCCCGAACCGCCCGGGAATGGGCGAGACGGTCAGCACCGGCAGCGGTGGCTTGCCGAAGCGCGTGGCCATGTCCTCAAAGCTGGCGGCAATCTCCGCAGCCATGGATTCCAGCCGGCGCATCGGATCGGGCGGAGGTGGCGGAATGGTCACCAGGTCCGGCGGTGTGTTGTTCCCGCGCCGCCGCGGGAACGGCGTCGGCAGCGGCGCCACGTCGATGGGGCGCGGCGGGCGCTGCAGCGCCGGCTCCATCTTGAGGTTGCCGCAGACCTCCACTTCGAGTTCGCCGCGCTTCACCTTGTGCCGGTTGTACTCGCCGAAGTTGAAGCCGAAAAACCGTACCGGACTCTTGGTCACGCGGCGGCTGATCTTCAGATCGCCTTCCACCGTCTCGCTGGCCAGATCGCCCGTGGCCACCAGGTCCACCGACCTGGGATAACGGAAGGTAACATCGTAAGGGGCGAACTGCAGCGCGCGATTCGGATACCAGATGCCGCGCGAACTGACGAAGTAGATGCCGTCGCCCGCCGGCAGAATCACCTGCCCTTCGTGATGGAACGTGAGTTCCACCGTCCGCCCGGCCGCGAAGGGACGCGCACCCGCCACCAGCAACAGGTTGTTCTCGGAACTGCGCAGCAGGTTGGCCCGCAGCGATTCCGGCGCGTAGGCTTCCCCCTGCTCATTGTCGATCCGGAGTTCCGTCACCTTCATGCGCTGCGAGAGTTCGAAGGCGAGCGTTGCGCTTTCCACCGACGGCGTCACGCGCAGCTTGGAAATCACCTTCATGGTCAGGTCCGGCGCAATATCGGCCTCGATCTTCACACCCTCCAGCTTCACTTCCGAACTGAGTTGGGCCTTCTGCCCGTTGCGCCAGGAGCGGCTTTCGAAGTTAGTCCACACATCGAAAAAGCGCCGGTCTTCCCGATTCACCACCTGGCCCACCGATATCTGCTGGCGGCCGCGCGGATCCAGAATGATGTCGAAGTTGCCGAGTTGCTTCCCGTTAAACGCGGCGTAGAAGAAGCCGGTGTCCTTCCGGCGCTTCGAGAGCAGATCCTCCACCAGCCGGACTTCAAAGCTGCCAACGAAGCTGCGCAGAATCGAGTTCCAGCGCTCAGCCAGCAGATTGCCCATCTCCGGGTTCTGCTTAAACTGGCGTTCTTCCACCGCCTGACGGAGCTCCTCGGCAGTGTCGTCGGTGAAGATCAGGATGCCCGCGCGGAAGTGTTCATTCAGGTTGGGCGAACCGGTGAACCCCGCCAGCGCGCGCCGTTCCCGTTCCGTCGGCGGCAGCAGCAGCACTTCGGCATCGCCGCCTTCGATATCTTCAGCGGAGAAGATCACCGTGACGCCGACCCCCTCAATAGGCTTGCCGAACATCAGGAAGCCGTCATTAAAGTAAATCTTGGCCTCTTCGCGCGCCAGGCGCAGGTCGCGCACGCGGTAGCATCGGCTTGGATCGAGCGAGGCCTGCTGGACGGTTCTGGCCAGCGGAGCCAGTGTCTCGGCGGCGGCAAGGGAAGAAAGCAGGACGAACGGCAATAGCCGCGCAAAGAAGCTCACAAGGCCAGTCTACTCCTTGGTAATGTATGGAGGAACCTGATCGGAGGTGGTGGGCCATGCATGAGATCCTCAGGGCGCTTTCCGTTCCCTCCTTCGTCCTGGACCTTGGGTGCGCCACCGGGAGTTTCCCACCGGATGCGACCAACGCCCGCGTCGTGTGTTTGGATCTGGCTGCACCACCCGGCCGGCGAGGCACCCACCACTTCGTTCAGGGTGACGGCGCAGCCCTTCCCTTTCGCTCCGGTCAGTTCGCGGCGGCGTTTGCCAATCACAGTCTGGAACATGTGGAGCAGTTGGATACGGTTCTGCGGGAGGTGTGCCGTGTACTTCGCCCGGATGGGGCGCTGTATGTTGCCGTTCCTGATGTCCGCACTAGTACCGACCGCGTTTATCGCTGGCTTGCGCGTGGCGGAGGGCACGTCAACGCCTTTACATCGGCACGGGCACTTGCGGCACAGATAGAACGCGAGACGGGCTTGCCACACGTCGCCACGCGTGTACTCTGTTCGTCGCTGTCGTTCCTCAATCGAAAGAACGCTCCGCAGCCGCGCCGCGCGCTACTGATCGGAGGAGGGCACCAAGGGGCTTTGTTCCTGTATACCTGGCTTTCCCGCCGCCTGGATCGGTTCCTGGGAACCAGATCCAGCGTTTACGGCTGGGCGCTCTACTTCGGCAACGTTCCTGGGCCGGTCGGCACGGATACCTGGCTGAACGTGTGCATCGGTTGCGGAGCCGGTCATTCGTCCCTGTCGCTGCGGCAGCAGAACAACGTCCCGTCGCGCATGGGGGACGCGGCTGTTTCAATGTCCGGCCTGCCAGACCATCAATCCCTACGCCGATGACACCTGGGCCGCCACCTGGCTGCAACGGAACTGGGCAGTTAACTATGGATCGCGCCGTTGCCACGCTATCCACGCAAACCCGGCCAGCAGCGAGAACACGGGCAGCAGCAGCAGCAAGATGCCGTTATTCAGAGCCTGCCGTGCCGCTTCATTCTGGGCAGCGGCTCCTCGCAGACACATACTGCATTGCGCCCAGGCGTTGGCGGCGAGAAGAAGAACCGGCAGCGTACTCATGACTGCAGTGCCGTAAGGTAGACCGCGGGAAACAGAAATAGCCAGACGCCGTCGACGAACTGCCAGTAGAGGTTGGCGGCACGCAACGCTTGCAGGCTGCTGCCGCGGAGAAGCCCGCCTATCACCGCCACGCCCGCCGCCACATGCGCCATATGGAGTCCGGTCAGCGTAAAGAAGGTCGCGCCGAACAGCGGCACGCCCCACGGGTTGTCATGCAGGCCCACCTGCCGCTCCGCAATCAGATGCCGCCACTCCAGGCTATGCAGCACCAGGAAGGCCACGCCGCACACCAGCGTCGCCAGCAGCCAGGGTTTGGCGGCCTTTGGCGAACGGACAGCCTTCGCCATGGAGAAGCTGCTGGCCAACAGGATGGCTGTCAGCAGCAAGCCAGGCAACAGCGTGAAGGGCGCCGGCCAGGAGCCACTATGGGCGCGCAGATACGCGTAGCCCAGCAGCAGGGCTGCGAAGGTGAACGCATCGGATGCTACAAACAGGCGGACAGCCCAGAGTGTCGTCAACGGTTACCCCAGTAGATAAACAGAAACATCAGGTACAGCCAGAGTACCCCCAGAAAATGCCAGAAAACGGTGCAGACATCCACACCCGTTCTTCGCGATGGGCCCAGTTGCAGGCGCACCGCCTTCGTCCACAGATAGAACATCCACAACCATACGCCGAACAGATGGAGAGCGTGGGCGACGGTGCCAATGTAAAAGAAGGCGCTGCCGGGATTGCTGTTCAGGTAGACGCCCGCATCCACCAGGCGCCGCCACAGCAAGCCTTGCGCGGCGATAAATCCGGCCCCCAACAGCGTGGCGCCGCTCCACCAATAATTGAAATGGACACGGTCATTGTTCCGCAGATGGCGGCGCGCGCGTTCGGCAACGACGCTGCTGGCGGCCAGCACCGCCGTGTTCACCCACAGCAGTTGCGGAGCCGGCGTGCCGCGCCAATCCTTACTCGCCCCGCGCCGGACCACCATCGCCGACGTAAACGCCCCGAACAGCATGATGATCGACGCCATGCCCGCGTAGAGCGCGGTGAACGAGGCACGGCGATGCTGTCCGGGTGGAGACGGCGGATGGACGTGCGGGGTTGGCGTCATCGTGCTTCCTCGTGCTGCATGCGGAAGTCCTTCGTATCGCCCGGCACACTGTACTCATAGGCGCCGCAGTGCACGGCGTCCGGCGTCTTGTTGAGCCATTCGAGCGTCGTGGCGTTCCAGGGGTTGTCCTTCGCCAGCGGTCCGCGGCGGTAGCTGTAGATCAGGTTCGCCAGAAACAGCAGTTGCACCGCCGCCGTCGTGAAGGCGCAGTGCGAGCTGAATTTGTGCAGGATGGTGAGGTCCTGCAGGAACTCGAACTGGGTGAAGTCGGCATAGCGGCGGGGATTGCCCGCCAAACCCGCGAAGTGCATGGGTATAAAGATGCCGTAAACGCCGAGAAAGGTGATGTAGAAATGCACCCGGCCCAGCTTTTCGTTCAGCATGCGGCCGAACATGCGCGGGAACCAATAGAACGTGGCCGCGAACATGGCAAACACGCTGGCAACGCCCATGATCATGTGGAAGTGGCCGACAACGAAGTAGGTGTCGTGAAAGTAGATGTCCAGCGAAGGCTGGCCAAGGATGATGCCGGTGAGGCCGCCGGTGACGAAGACCGACACAAAGCCCAGCGAGAACAGCATCGCGGTGGTGAGTTGGATTCGCCCACCCCAAAGCGTGCCCAGCCAGTTGAACGTTTTGATTGCCGACGGCACGCCGATGGTCAATGTCAGAACACTGAAAGCCAGCGACGAATAGGGGTTCATGCCGCTGATGAACATGTGATGGCCCCAGACGATAAAGCCAAGGCCCGCAATCGCCAGCATCGCCCACACCATTGGCTTATACCCGAATACAGGCTTGCGCGCGAAGTTGGCCAGGATGGTGGAGACGATACCCATGCCCGGCAGCACCGCGATATACACCTCGGGGTGTCCGAAGAACCAGAACAGATGCTGCCACAACAGCGGCGTGCCTCCCTGGTTGGGCAGCGCGCGGTCGTTGATCAGCAGGCCCGTGGGGAGGAAGAAACTGGTGCCGGCCTCACGGTCGAGCAGCAGCAGGATTCCGGCGGCCATCAGCACCGCGAACGCGAACAGGCTGATGAGGGCCGTGATGAACCACGCCCACACCGTGAGCGGCATGCGGAACAGCGACATGCCCTTCACACGCATCTCCAGCGTCGTGGTGATGAAATTGATACTGCCGAATAAAGACGCCAGACAGAAGATGGCGATACTGACGATCCACAGCGTTTGGCCGGTGCCTTGGCCGGGTCCCGCGATGGGGCCAGCGGCGCTCAACGGTGGGTAAGCCGTCCAACCCGACAGCGGCGCTCCGCCTTCCACAAAGAAGGCCGCCAGCAGCACCAGGAAGCTGAGGAACGTGGTCCAGAAACTGAGCATGTTCAGGCGCGGCAGGGCCATGTCGTGCGCGCCGATCTGGATAGGCAAAAAGTAGTTGCCGAAGCCGCCCAAGGGCACCGTGGTCAATAGGAAGAACGCCATGATGGTGCCGTGCATGGTCAGCAGCGCCAGGTATAACTCCGGCGTCATGACACCGCCCGGGGCTCCATTCGGCCAAAGAATTTCGAAGAGGCGAATCTTGGCTTCCGGATAAGACAGATGAATCCGCATAACCACCGATAGCGCCAGGCCTACAAAGCCCGCCAGCACGGAGAGCACGAAGTACTGGATGCCGATGGTCTTGTGATCGGTGGAGAAGAGGTAGCGGGAGAGAAAGGTCCGCATAGGTCAGGGGTTCTTCGATTGGGCGAGCCAGGCGGTGAACTCGGCCGGAGGTAGAACGATGAGCACGCTGCGCATCTGGTGATGGCCCAGGCCGCACAGTTCGGCACAGGCGATTTCATAGGTGCCGGGCTTCGCCGCGATAAACCGCAGTGGGATCTCCATGCCGGGAACCGCATCCTGCTTAAGGCGCAGTTCGCGTACGAAGAAGCTGTGGATGACGTCCTGCGCGTTCAGGCGCAGTTCGATAAGCTGCCCCGCGGGCACGCGCAGGGCGGCGTTTGACACATCGTCGGCGGCCACGGGGTCGGTGTCGTCGATGCCGAAGGGATTGCCGGTGGCGTCGTTGCGGAGGTCGAGCTTGGTGCGTCCGAAGCGCCCATCCGGGCCGGCGTAGCGGAAGTTCCAGGCAAACTGCTTGGCCAGCACTTCAATGCGCAGCGCGGCTGGCTGATCGCTCATGTGGACGCCCGTCCACAGACGCGCGCCGCCCACGCTGGCGCCCAGGAACAGCACCGTGACAATAGCAATGGAGAAGACTTCGAACTTAGGCGAGCCATCCCAATAGACGGCACGCTGCCCACGATCGCGATGCCTCCATATGACCCAGGCTAGGGCAATCTGCGCGCCCAGAAAGGCAATGCCGAGGATGGCAATGACAATACCGAGCCAGCTATCGAACGCAGCCGCGTGCTGGTTGATGCCGGCCGGCAGCCAGAAGCGCCGGGTGACGACGCCTGCCGTGGTCACCAGGGTCACGATGCCGATGAATAGCGCGAGTAGCATGGGTTACTTCGGTGTCCCGGCCAAGCCGAGGGCTTCGGCATTCGCCTTCATAGCCTCGATGCAGAAGGCGATGTGGGGATCGAGATCCAGGCCCATCTCGGCGGCGCCGTTGACAATATCGTCCCGGCTGACCTGGCGCGCGAAGCCTTTGTCCTTCATCTTCTTTCGCACGCTGGCGACGTCCACTTCGTGGATGCTACGGCCGGGCTTGACGTAGGAGATGGCGGTCAGGAAGCCGGCGAGTTCATCACAGGCGAACAGCGTTCTTTCAAGCAGCGACTCGCGCGGCACGCCGCTGTAGTTGGCGTGCGAGAGGATGGCGCGGCGGACCACGTCGGGCACGCCGCGTTCTGCGAGGATCGGCTCGCCTTTCATGGGATGGTCCGGGGCTTGCGGGTGGAGCTCCCAGTCGAAGTCATGCAGCAGTGCGGTGATGGACCAGAGCGCCTCGTCTTCGTTGAACTTGCGCGCATAGGCGGCGACACACGTCTCCACGGCAAGCGCATGACGGCGCAGCGAATCGGATTGAACGAATTCACAGACGATGTTCCAGGCGGTGGCGCGATCCATGGGCGATCTTCCAGTTTACCGACTGGCGGACCGGCGAATTGTTCCCAGGCTCTCGCGGAAGCCATCGTGACCCGTTACGGGAACTCCAGCGCTGTCACCACACCCGCGGATTGCCCTCCCCCTTCCTCCGGCGTGTATTCGACAATGATCTTCTTCGGCGGATTCTGTGGGCCGCAGGTGAATTCGACAGTGCCTCGGCCGCCGCTGCGGATGACGATTCGGTTAGGGTCGTCGATGGTGAAGATGCGCTGGCCCTCGGCGGTAGTGACGTGCAGGCGCGCCTGTTTGCCCAGGCATTCCATAGCAGTAAGCGAGCCTTCCGCCTGCGGCAGTTGCGGAGGCAGCGGTTCGACATCGCCAGGCGGGCGTGGCCCTTCTCTGCGAAGTTGCGGGCGCTCGGCGGTGGCCACCGCCGCTTCCGTCGGCTGACCCGCGGCGGGGTCCTTCAAGTGGGCGATGAAGCGATCCAGTTCCCCCTGTTCCGAGGGATCCTTGGCGAACCTGCGCGCTAGCGTGGCACTCTGCAACGCGGCTTCCGGCTGTTTGCAGAGGTACTGCGTCCAGGAGATCAGGCGGAAGAACCGCGCGGCCTGTTCTTCCTTCACAGCCTTGATCTGGTTCAGCGCGGCAAGGGCCTGGTACTGGCGCTTCTCCAGCAGCATCAGCCGCGCAGTCTCCATCCGCAGATCGAAGTCATTCGGTGTGCGTTGCAGCGCCTGTTCCAGAGCTTGCAGAACCTTGGGACGCGGCTGGCTGGAGGTCGCCATAAGCCGCGCGTAATCCGTATAGAGCTTGGCGTTCGGGCATCCGGCCGCAATGGCCTTGGCCATATGTTCCATCGCCAGGTCGGCGTTGCCACTTCGCCACTCCAGGTAGGCCAGCGTCTCCGGGGCATCCCAACGGCCGCTGGTATCCACCGATTGGAGCCGCGCTTTCGCCGCCGCATACTTGCCAATGCCGACTTCTAGATTCGCCAGAGCGACGGCAACGGTGGCCGCGTCCACGGGCTCTACCTTCGGGATCTCGGCGGCTTTGGACAGCTTCACGTCGTACATGGCGACCTTGATGCGATCGCTCTTGGCATAGGAGCGAAGGTCGTCGCCGATGCGCTTGAGGTCGCGGCCATACACCGTCTGCAGTGCCTCGACCGGATCGCCGGTGAAAACCTTCGCGAGAAAATCGCTGTACTTGGGGCGATAGTCGTCACCCAGCATCAGCATGTGCACCAGCAGCCAGCTTTGGGCATAGAACATGCCCATGCGGTCCTGTTCGTTGTAGTAGGGCGATTTGTGGTCGGCGCGAAGCAGGTCGCCCAGATCGATCCACTTGCTCTGCTGAATTTGATAGAGGAGGCTGGGAATGAACTGGCCGACCTGCACCTGCTTGCCCATCGGCTTGAGCGTCGTGAACAGATCGGCATAGCCTTCGTTGAGCCAGATGGGCATCTTCTCTGTGCCCACCAGGGAGTTGATGAGCAAGTGCATATACTCATGGATGACGGTCGGATAGTGTTCCTGACTGGCCCGCATCAGCACAATGGAGTTGCGGTCAGGCCCGGGCAGGAAGTAGCCGGCAATGCCTTCCTTCGTGCGGAACGGCGCGAACTCCTTTTCGTTACGGAACGCGAAGATGCGCACCGGGAGTTCGGCAGGCGCATCCACCGGCTGATTGGTGATCTGCCGGAAGAAGGTGCGAAGCTGCTCGAAGTAGAGGATGGCGTCTTTGCCGGTGCGCTCGCCGGCGGTCGTGTAGAGCTCGAAATGATCGGTCTGAATCCGCAGCCAGGTGTCGGCGGCGGACACGTGGGGCGGCGGCAGCAGCGTAACAGCAAATAGCGCAAGCAAAGGGATGCGCGGCATGCCGGATTGTACCGATTTTGCCTGGTGCAGCGCTGGGCGAAGGTTTACAGTTTAGGGGTATGTGGTCGCAGCTAGGAAGAGACGACCGGGCGGCTTGGGGGCTCTACGCGGGTAGCGCGGCGGAGCCCTATCGCGTGCAGGCCGACGTCGCCGTGCGCGTAACGCACTGCACCTGCCCAAGCCGTCGCTATCCCTGTAAGCATGGCGACGCCCTACTGGCGACGTTGGAAGCCGACCCGGAGCGCTTTCCTATCCAGGAGCCGCCACAGTGGGCCGCCGACTGGCTCGCCGGGCGTGAGGCAAAGACCAGCCGCCGGGCGCCGGGAATCGTCGACGAGGCGGCGCGGGCCAAGCGCGTCGAGCAGCGGGAAGGGCGCGTCACCCAGGGTCTTGACGAACTCGAACTGTGGCTACGCGACCTCGTGCAGCAGGGCCTCGTACAGGCACCTTCGAAGCCGTACACGTTTTGGGAGAATGCCGCCGCCCGGCTAGTGGATTCCCAGGCGCCGGGGGCGGCCCGCATGGTGCGCGAACTCGGCACAATCGCCGTGGGTGGTGTTGGCTGGCAGGAGCGTATGGTGCGCGCCCTCGGAAGGTTGACGCTGCTCATCCAGGCTTGGCGCCGGCTGGAGCATCTGCCGGAGGCCGCGCTGGCCGACGTGCGGTCCGCCGTGGGATTTACGGTGTCCCAGGAGTCGGTGCTGGCCACCGAACCCTTACGCGATGCCTGGCTGGTGGCAGGCCAACGCGAGGTTATGGGCGACCGGCTCGCGCAGCGCCGCACCTGGCTGTTGGGTCAGGTGACCAAACGTCCGGCCATGCTGCTGGAGTTTGCCGTGCAGGAAGGCAGTCTGCCGCCGGCACTGGTGGTGGGGAGTGTGATGGATGCCGAGGTGTGCTTCTACCCCGGCGCTGCGCCGCTTCGGGCGCTGGTGAAGGCGAACTACGGCTCCATGGAGAGGCCGCACGAACTGCCCTGCACGACAACCGTGGCCGAATGCCACCAGTCGCTGGCCGCTCGCTACGCTGCCAACCCCTGGACAGAGCGCCAGCCCGCGTGTTTGCGCGGCGTTGTGCCCGTCGGCGGGGGCCAGCAGTGGTGTCTGCGGGACGACAGCGGGGCGCTGCCGTCCTTCGAACATAGCCATCTGCTCGGTTTGTCGGGCGGGCATCCGGTGGATGTCTTCGCCGAATGGGACGGCGTGAAACTAGCGCCGCTCCTAGTTGGGAAGGGGCACCGCTTCGTCCGATTGCCGAACCCCCAGTATTAGCGAATGGCCATCGTAACCGGCCTTGCCGCGCGGCCCGCGGCGGTCAGCACAACCTCCACGGCATTGCCGGCCGCAACTTCAGCGGGCACCGCAAACCGCACGCGATAGACGCCCGTACGACTGGGCATGAGTTCCGCCCCGCGAATCACGGCCGGCTGGCCACCCACCGTCAGTTCCAGCGAAGCGAGCACGCTGGGTGCGGGATCAGGACCGCCGACACCTGCAGTAAGCGGCGGGTCGACTTCGCCCAACCCGGTAGCCAGCAGCGATGCCTCTGCGCCGCGTTCCACGGGGCTTGCCGGGTCGGCCAGAGTGGCGCCATCGGGACCATAAACAAAGCCTTGGCCCGTACCTTGCGCGTTGGTCGTGAAGATGCCGGGCTGCGCTGGCGCTACGACGAAAGCCTCCGGCACGGAGATGGTGTCGCCGCGCCGCACCAGCAGTTGATGCTGCGTGTTGGCGGGCAAACCGTAAGGCACTTGGGCATTAATCTGGCCATCGCTGGTGAACAGCAATGGCAGCGGCCTGCCGCCGAGCAGCACCTCCGTCCGATTCAACTCGCTCGGTAACGGCGGATCCGGCACGGAGCCTTCTCCATCCGCGAGTCCCGTGCCGAGCACGGTGATCAACTGGCCGGGCGCCACCGGCAGCCCGGTTTCTAATGTCGCCGAATGACGGAGCGAGCCGGGCTGCAGCAGCGGGATGCGCTCGCCTGCCACGACCGAGCCCTGCAGCAGCGCCGCGCTCAACGCCAGCCTGCCCCCGGCCGTACCGAACGCATACACGCTGAGAATGATGGTTCCGCTGGCGGACTTAACGGGCTTCCAGGTGCCCGTCCAGCGCCCGCTGCCGGTGTGCACCAGATTCACGTCAGGGTCGCCATTCGTGAAACTGGCCACCATCTTCGCGCTTTGTGCGTTCTGTGGCGTGAGGAAGTTGCCGCATTCGTCGATCGCGCGGGCTTCAATGGTCGCCGGCTGCCCGATAGGCACGACGAAGTTGTTGCGCAGGTTCGTGATCTCGACGCGCAGAACGTTCGTCGGGCAGGTGCCCAGGGCGCGCGTGCCGGCCTTCTGCACCGAAGTGAGCGAAGGGTCAGCCACCACATGCAGGATGTTTACCGACCGGCTGGAACCATCGTCGAACAACAGCGTCAGCAGGCCCCGCCGTACGCCCGGCGTCAGGTTGCGGCTATCGGGCTGCACAATGACCTGGGTAGGGCTGCCGGCGCTGACGGCGGCATTCACCGGCGTATGGCTGAACCAGGAGGCGCCGTCCAGCGTAAGGCGCGCCGAGGCATACTGCACCGCGCGCGTTTGCAGGTTGTTCACCGTGACAGTCTGTGCGCCCGGGTTGCTCCCACCGCGCGAGGCGAAGATGAGGCCGGAGGGTTGCACCTCGGGCGGTAGCGGGGTGTTCGGCGGCAGCACCTGCACCACGATGGTCGCGTACTGCGGCGAGTTGGCCGCATCGTCCGAAGTGACTTCCAGCCGTGCATAGTGCACGCCGGGTCCAAGACGGGCGGGGTCGACCTCGATGGCAAGCAGGCTGACGTCTTCCAACGGTTGCGCCAGCAGCCCTTCCGATTGGTCTACTCGGATCCAATCGCCGCCAGTCAGAGGCTGCACGGCTGCCCGCCAGCCAAGCGTGCCGCCCCCTTCGTTGAGAATGCCGATGGTTTGCGGGGTGGGCGCGCCGCCACTCGCGACCGCCGTGAAGCTGAGGCCAGTCTGCGACAGCAAAATGCGCGGCGCGCGCCCTTCCCGCACGGAGAAGGTCACCGGAATCGTCCGGCTGCCATGTTCCGATTGGACGCGGACCTCGCCGCTGTAGGTGCCGGGTGTGAGTGTCACACTGGACGCCGACACACGGACGTCCGCGGTGGCGGTGCCCTGCGCCGAGGACACGGTCAGCCAGTCGCCACCCGCGGTGTCGACAGTGAACGGCAACTCGCCGCCACCGCTATTGGCGATGACGAGCGTCGCTTCCGCGGTTTGTCCAAGATCGGCGGTCAGGGCGAGCGATTCGGTGGGGATGCTCAACTGCGGCGCCAGCGCGGGTTGCACCGTCAGCGTGACGGGGATGGTGAGCGTCGGCGCCACGCTGCGGATCTCGATAGCGGCGGTGTAAGCACCGGGCGCCAAGCCGCTGGCATCAACCGACACCTCCACGGGCGAAGGCGTCAACGGCGCCGGTGGCGAAATCTGCAGCCAGGGCTGCGTGCCGCGCACGCTCAGTTGTACCGATGGTGGGGCGCTGCTCAGCGAGACAGGCACCGACGGCGACACCTGCCCGGCGCGCACCGTGAAGGAAAGCGACGTGCGGCTGGAGGTGAGCTGTACCGCGCCGGAGCGAATGACGCGGATGCGCCGGTTGCCGGTATCGCTGAAGAAGACATTGCCGGCGGCGTCAACGGCGATGCCCAGGAACGGCTCATTGAGGTCGGCGTTGAGGCTGGGCCCGCCATCGCCGCGGAAACCGAAGTTACCGGTGCCGGCGATGGTGGTGATGATGCCGCTCGCGTCGATACGCCGGATACGGCTGCCGTCCTGTTCGAGTACGTAAACGACGCCGCGGGAATCGACCGCGAGGCCGGAGGGCGCGTGCAATGAGGCACTCGCCGCAGGTCCGCCATCGCCGGTGGACTCGCGGCGTCCCGTGCCGGCGAACGTACGAATCACGCCTTGCGTATCGACAGCACGAATCCGGTGGCCTTCGATGTCGGCGATCAGCAGCGTGCCATTGGGCAGGAAGGCGACGGCGACAGGCGAGAGCATCGCGGCCTGCGTGGCTGGCCCGTTGTCGCCAGTGAAGCCGGGAGCACCATTCCCCGCAACGGTCGTAACGATGCCGCTCGTGTCGATGCGCCGCACGCGGCGATTGCTCCGGTCGGCAATGTAAAGACGGCCCTGGGCATCGAAGGCCAGGCCGTGCGGGTCACGGAAGATGGCCTGGCGCCGCGGCCCGTTATCCCCGCCGAAGCCCCGATTGAACGGCCGCCCGGCGAACACGGAAATGACACCGCTCGTGTCGATGATGCGGATGAGGTCGCTGCCGGTTTCCGAGACATAGATGTTGCCCGCGCGGTCGACAGCCACACCGGCGGGGTAATCCAGCGGCGCACGGACGGCCGGAATGCCTTCGTCGCAGCAGCCTGCCGACCCGCCCGCCAGACGGCGATGCTGGCCATCGGGCGCGAAGGAAGACAGCATCGAGAGTTCGGTATTGGCCACCAGCAGATTGCCGCGCGAATCGAACGCCATCCCGCGCGGCAGATGCACAAAGGTGCGCAGGCCCGGCGTGCCGTCCGGGACGATGCCGAACTGGCCATTGCCGGCGATGCGCCGTACGATGTTCTGCGTGTCGATGACGCGGACGCAGGCGCAGCGCTCGTCGGAGAGGAACAGGTTGCCTTGGCCGTCGCGGGCCAAGCCGTAGGGCGAATGGAATGAGGCAAGCGCGGCACCCAGGCCATCGCCGGACACCTCATACTCTCCATTGCCCGCAAAGGGCGTGATCCGGTTGTCGGCCAGGCGCCAGATGCGGGCCTGATCGGCGAACAGCAGGTTGCCGGAGCCATCGAAGGCCAGGCCGGTGGCGAACTCGAGTGATGTTTCCGTAGCGATGGCCCCGCTGGTGATGCCATTCCCCCTGCCATCGCCGGCAATGGTGCGGATGGTGCCGTTATCGATGACGCGCAGACGTTGCGTCTCGGAGAAGATGACACGGCCGCGCGCGTCGACGATAAGCCCGGCCCCCGCGTCGATACTGGCCTCCGTGGCGGGCCCGCCATCGCCGCTGAAGCCGCGTGTGCCGTTGCCCGCAATGGTCCGCATGCGGCCGTCGGCGGCGTTAATGACACGGATGCGATTGTTCCCCCAATCGGAGAAGTACACGTTGCCGGCTGTGTCGGTGGCGATAGACGTAGGGTTCTGCAACTGCCCGTCGGCGCCCGCAAAGGTCGAGATGACGCCGTCCGCAGTGACGCGGCGGATGCGATGGTTGCCATAGTCACTGATGTAAACATTGCCGTTTGTGTCCACGGCGACGGCGAACGGGGCGTTCAGAGCGGCACGGCGGGCCGGGCCGTCATCGCCGGAGAGGCCCTGGATGCCGTTGCCCGCAACGATCTCCAGCACGCCGTCAGGCGTGCGGCGGAACACCATATGGTTGGAGCTATCGGCGAGATAAAGATTGCCCCGCGCATCGGCGGCCACACTGTAGATCAGCCCGAGCGGCGCATCAATGGCGGGCTTGCCGTCGCCGGGAAACAGCCAGTCCGTACCGGCGAAGGTAGTGATCAGCCCCTGCCCACGAACAGACAACGCACACAACAGCAGAACCCAGATAAATCGCACAACTCCCCCGGACTGTAGCTTAGCCGAATTCGAAGCCGGCAAGGTTATAGATCGCGGCACCGGACCCCAGGGGAATGCCGGCGAGATCTCCCAGGTACATTCGCATGAGGCGGCGGATCGGCTGAAACCCGACCTCTGTCGCAATGGCCGTGGCCCCGGTGTGTTCGTCGCAAAGATCCAGCAGCGCGGGTTCGTGGCCATGGCGCGCGAGGAAAGCTTGCAGCAGGCTGCGGGCGGTGGCATCATCCTGGGCGACGCAGGGCCCGAAGTAACGCGCGTTGCGACCCTCCCTGGCCATGGCATACCCGTTAGGCGCGGTGTAGAGCTCCTCTTCGGCCAATGCCGTAAGCAAGGCCGAGCGGTCGGCCCCGAAGGCTTCGCGATCGAGAGCGAACGGAATGCTGCCGCTGGCCAGCACGTTGTCCGGAGCCGGCGGTAGGGGGCCGCCATCCGGTTTCCGCAGCCAGCGCGAAACGGGGCGTTCATCAATAAAGCCGAGCTTGGCGTAGACCGGCCGGCCCAGGTCCGTAGCATCCAGCTTGATACAGCCGACACCCGCGGCACGCAGGTCGGCCAACGCCTGTTGCATCAGCGTGCGCGCGTGCCCCTTGCCGCGTTGCGATGCGGTGGTGAGCACCATGCCGATCCAGGCGAGCGAATCACCATACGTAATGGCGGAGGTTGTCGTGACCACACGACCCTCGGCGCGGATGGCATAACAGGCCTCGCCACAGAGGCGGAAAATACGCTGCCAGTCGCCGGGCGACTGGTTCCAGCCGGCTTCGCTGGAAAGGGCAAGAGCCTCGGATAAAGGAATCGGCGCTATCATCGGCGAATATGCGCGATGGTAGCATTCCACGGCGGGCTCTCCTGCCCATGCTGGCGGCACCTTTATTAGGCCAGCAGCACATTACGTATCGGGATTACTCGAAGCTGCTCCCGGAGCATCTCAGCCATCTCGCGGCAGAAGCCGTGCGTACGCGCAATGCGGCGCTGAACGAATTGACGACGCCGGAGAAGGTCCGCGAGCGCCAGCGCTGGGTGCGCGATGCGTTCTGGAAGATCACCGGTGGGCGTCCGGTGCCCACCAAACCAAACGTGCGCGTTGTCGGCGGCTTCGAAACGGCCACCTATAAGGTGGAGAAGCTGCTCTATGACAGCCCCCAGGGGTTGCCGATTCCGGCGAACCTCTATATCCCGAAGACCGGTAAGCCGCCGTATCCCGGGGTGCTGTTCCAGTTAGGGCACAGCCTGCAGGGCAAGGCAGCGGCCCCCTACCAGAAGTGCTGCCAGGGACTGGTGCAATCCGGTTTCGTCGTCCTGTCGTTCGATCCAATGGGGCAGGGCGAACGCATCTACTATCCGAAGTCCGGCGACGTCACGCAGACGCGCCTGTCTTCCGCTGACGATGAGCATACGGTGCCGGGGCAGCAGTTGCTGTTGGTGGGCTCCACCTCCACTCTCATGCAGACCGTGGATGCGATGGCCAGCCTTGACGTACTGGCGTCGCACCCGCTGGTGGATCCGACGCGGCTGGCTTCGACGGGCAACTCCGGCGGCGGTACCATCACGATGTTCCTGGCCGCGGTGGACGACCGCCTGGCGTGCGCGGCGCCGTCGTGTCCCAATAGCGAGAACTTCGCCTGCGAGGATTTCAATCCGCCCGGTTCTACCGATGATGCCGAGCAGAACTTTCCGGGCGCCGGGCCGCTGGGCTTCGACCGTTGGGACACGCTGTACCCCCTGGCACCGAAGCCGCTGCTCGTTCTCATCAGCGCGAAAGACTTCTTCGGCACCTATTCACCCAGCTATGTGAAAAACGGGCGCTTGGAGTACGCGAAGCTGGCGCAGGTGTACCGCACGATGGGCAAGGCGGATCATCTGGGTTGGTGGGAATCCCCGCTCCCGCATGGCTTCAACTATGCGTCACGCTTGCAGGTGTACAACTGGTTCCGGCGTTGGCTGTTGCAGGAGAAGCCGCTGGCCGCTGAGCCGCCGGTGTCACCCCATGAGGAGAAGCAACTGCGCGTCACGACCACGGGCACCGTGGCCGAGCCTTCCAAGCGCCCTGTGGCCTTGGCACGCAAGCTGGCCGCGGCGCCGAAGGTGGAACGTGACCTGCGCGAGATTCTGGAACTGGAAGAGATCGCCGCAAGACCGCGGCGCGTGAAGCTGGCGACGGTGCCCTCCGAGGACTGCGAGATCGAAGCCGGCGAGATCTCATCGGCCACGCACATCTGGTGCCCCTATTGGTTCTACAAGCCGTCGAAGCCGCGCGGTGTCGACGAGGTGCTGATCGTGCTCGATCCCGCGGGCCGCAACGGGCGCTGGGGCGAAGACAATGTCTATCACGAACTGGCGCGGCGCGGCGTGGCGGTGTGCGCGGCGGACGTGCGCGGCATTGGCGATCTGACGCCGGAAGCCGGCCGCGGCGCCCCCCGTTACACGGCACCGCACCTGTCTGAAGATCATTGGGCCTGGGCTTGCGTCATGCTGGGACAGAGCCTGGTGGCCCAGCGCGTCACCGACATCCTCCACATCGCGCGGGCGTTCGGGCCGTCGAAGATCAAAGTCGCGGCATGGCGGAAACTGACGGTACCCGCGCTGCTGGCGGCGGCGCTGGAACCGCGCATCGCCGAAGTAACGTTGATCGAAGGGTTGGCCTCGTTCCGCCACGTCCTGGAAGCCGAGCAGTACACGGTGCCGTTCGCGAACTTCGCACCGGGGCTGCTGCGGCATACGGACCTGCCGGAGATCGCGGCGCGGTTGGGCCGCCGGCTGGCGATTTCGAGGCCGGTGGACGCCATGGGCAAAGCCATAGCGCCCGCGGAGGTCAGCAAACTCTATCCGCAGGCACGGGTCATCACGGCGGGGTGGGACGCGACGTCGCTATCGGCGATCTAAGCCTTCAACCAACGATCCAGATTTTCCTTCACGAAGGCATCGTCGGTCAGATGCGGATAGGCGCGGCAGACGCGGTCGATCTCCTCCATCTGTCCGGGGGAGAGCCCTTCGTTGGGATCCAGACACCAGATGCCTTCCAGCAACCCCTGGCGGCGCAGGATCTCGTGGATGCCGGCGATACAGCCATGGAAATGATTGGCGACATCGAACAGCGCGCCGTTGGCGTCGGTAAGGTGAATGTTCAGCCGGAGGATTTCGTCGCTGTCGCCCAGCCGCGTTTGCTCCAGCAGTTCCACAGCGCGCTTCGTCCACACCGCCCACTGCCCCAACAACCCACCAACAATGTGCACGGTCGTGTCGCCGAACGAGAACGGCGTGATGAGGTCCAGCAGGATGTTGTCGTCGTTGCCCGTATAGAGGGCAATCTGGTCGGCACGGCCGGACTCCGCCACCGCGCGAACAACGTCGATGGTCTGGTATCGGTTGAACGGCGCCATCTTGACGGCAACAACGTTGTCGATTTCGACAAAGCGGCGCCAGAACGCATAGGGCAGGATGCGCCCGCCCACCGCCGGCTGGAGATAAAAACCGAAGACCGGCAGCACGCCAGCCACCGCCTTACAGTGGTCGATCATTTCATCAAGCGATGCATCCTTGAGCGCGGCGAGACTCAGCAGCACGGCCTGATAGCCATGGCGGGCCGCGAGTTCCGCCTCCTTGACCGCCTGTGCGGTGCGGCCCACGACGCCAGCGATGCGCAGCAGGTTGGGGGCAGTGTCGGCGGCCAGAGCGAGTACCGGTTCCAGCAGGCCTTGGTCGCGAATCGCAAATTGAGTCGTGTGGACCGCAACCGCCACGCCTCCAGCGCCAGAGTCTCGGTAGTAGGACGTGAGGGCGCGCTGGCGCCGCTCATCAAGCTTTCGGCTGGCGTTCAAGGCCAGCGGGTGGGCGGGGATGACCAGGCCTTCGAGCAAGGCCGTGCGAAGTTCTGCGTTAGTCATACGAAAAGCCAGTGTAGCGGACCGGAAAGGTAGGATAGGATAAAGAAACTACAGCATGGACGCCGAACAGCAACCGAAGCAGATCACGCGTCTGCTGGTGGAATGGAAGACGGGCAGCAAAGACGCGCTCGAGTCGCTGATGCCGCTGGTCTACCAGGAACTGCGCAAGCTGGCAGACAGCTACCTACGGCGCGAGCGCCAGGACCACACGCTGCAACCCACGGCCCTGATCCACGAAGCGTACATGCGCCTGGCCGACCAGCGATTGCCGGAGTGGCGCAACCGGTCGCACTTCTTCGGCGTGGCGGCCCAGATCATGCGCCAGGTTCTGGTGGATGCGGCGCGCAAGCATAAGGCGGCCAAGCGCGGGAGTGGATCGAAAACCAGTTTGGAAGAGTCGGTGCTGGTGTCGGCCACGCGTGCGCCAGACTTGGTTGCCCTGGACGATGCCTTGCTGGAACTGGCGAAGTTCGATGAGCGAAAAGTGCGCGTAATCGAGCTGAAGTACTTCGGCGGTTTGACGATTGAGGAAACGGCGGAGGCACTGGGCATCTCCGATGCCACCGTGTCGCGCGATCTGCGGTCGGCCGAAGCCTGGCTCCGGCGGTACCTGGCCGAACAGCCCGCGTAAGGGCGTCACGCACTCCACAAATCTATTTGATAAGATTTGGACGGGCAACGTTTGCCCGTGCCATGTCGCGCAGAATTCTAAGCCTAGTCGCTTTGTGCCTGGCCTCCGTGTGTGCCCAGGCGGAGACCCTCGCCATTTATCTGGACCAGCCGTTGCCCGGCGTGGATGCCACGTTTCGGGACGAATTGCGCACGCTCCTGCGCTCCACTGGCTACACCCTGGAAATCCGCAACTATCACGAACGAAAAGCGTCGGAAGCGTTCGACCGGCTGATGGTGGTGCGCCTGAAGGGCGTCTGCTCGGCCGAGAGCCTGCCTTCCAGCCACCGGCCCGGCCCATTGGCCTCGACGCAGGTGCAGGGCAATCGCGTACTGCCCTTCGCCGACCTCTACTGCGACCGGACGCTGGCCACCATCAGCGGCTGGCTCCAGAATGAGCCGGCGGCGCGGCGAAACATGCTGTTCGGGAAAGCGCTGGCACGCGTGCTGGCGCACGAGGCCTATCATTTCCTGGCGCAGGAAGTGGGGCATGCGGCGAACGGGGTAGCGAAGTCGTGCTTCCATACCCGGGATTTGTTGGCGGATACCTTTACGTTCGATAACAACACCATCGCTCGCATGCTGCCCGGGGTGGGCGAATTGGCGCCCACAGAAACAGAAGAGGCCAGCGGACGCTAGGTCCACTGGCCCCTCTTCTAACTTCTAACTCATAACTCCTCAGAACTCATAACGCAGGGCGAACTGCATCACGCGGGCCGGAGTGGCTCGCTGATATTCGCCGAACGTTGCCGGCCGGTCCAGACGAAGCTGGGCATCGAAGAAGTTCACGTTGTTGAACGCGTTGAAGGCCTCGGCACGGAACTGCAGCCGGTGGCCTTCGATGGGGAGAGCGAAGAACTTGGCCACGGCCACGTCGAAGTTCATGAAGTCATCGACGCGGGTGATGGCGCGGGTTCCCGTGCGGCCCGGATACTGGCCGACGTAGTCGTTGATGGCGTTGGTATTGCCGAACACCGACGGGTTGTTGTTCTGGTTGAACGTGGTCCCGGGTGCCGTGACGCTGGACAGGCCCGGCTTCACGATGGCGATGGCGGCGTTCAGATAGTTCGTCGGGAACAGACCGGCGTTGCTGATGGTGGTGGGCAAGCCGCTGCGGTAGCGCATGACGGTGGAAGCCTGCCAACCGCCGATCACGTAATCCACGGCCGTGGGTACCTTGGTGAAGAACTTACCTTTCTTGCCGAACGGGAGTTCGTACAAGGCGTTGGCCGATATATTGTGCCGGATGTCGAAGTCCGAAGATCCGCGGAAGGCGCCGTAATCGAACGCATCCTGCAGCACGGCACCACCGGTACCGGCGCCCGATTCCGGAGCGCTGGAGTTGTCGATGGAGTGTGACATGGTGTAGTTGAAGTCGAAGGCAAAGCCGTTCGACAGGCCGCGGCGGATGCTCAGCGTCCCGCCGTGGTAGTTGGAGAAGCCGTAGTTGCCCCAGGTGCGATTGCCGGCGTTCTGCATGGCGAAGGTCGTGTTGCAGCCCGTCACCATGATGCAGTTGGGGAACTGCGCCGAACGGAGGCGATCCAAGTCGTTCAGCGCGTCCAGATCGCTGCCGCCGTACTCGTCATAGACCAGGTTGAAGTAGTTGGCGGTGGCGCTACCGGGGAACAGGTAGCCGGCCAGGCCGGGAGCCAGGTTTTCGATCCAGGGCTGCGTGGGAACGCTGCCGGGGTTGGCGCGGACCTGCGCGGGGGTCAGGCCGCCGAGCTGCAGGTCATACAGAGCGCCGGCCATCTGGTCCCAGGTCTGGCCGGACTTGGCGTCCTTGAAACGGGTTAACGGCTGGAACGTGTCCACCTGGAGCAGGTTCTTGCGGCCCAGGCGGCCCACATAACCCACTTCCATCGTGATCTTGCCGGGCAGTTCACGAGCGTAGCTGGCGTTCAGCAGGAACGAGTAGGGTGCCACCATGTTGGGGTTGATGGCGAGATAGGAACCAAACCCGCCGACAATGGCCGGAGGCGTGAAGGGGAACGCACCCTGCGGAGCGGCGGGCAGGCCGGGCAGACCCTGTGCGTAACGGGGTGAGGAGGTGAAGTCCGTGTTGCGCGGCTGCGTCACGCTGGTGGCGAGGCCGGGCGAACCGGAACGGTCGAACTCGGTGATGAGGTCGCTGCCGAAACGGTCGTAGACCATCGCGGCACCGGCGCGGAACACGCTGCC
The DNA here is from genome assembly GCA_016789745.1 of Bryobacterales bacterium. Lineage (GTDB taxonomy): Bacteria > Acidobacteriota > Terriglobia > Bryobacterales > Bryobacteraceae > CADEFT01. Next base: position 32,922 of record JAEUQF010000041.1, on the reverse strand, counting down.
CTTGCCCATGATCTTCGACAGGAAGCTGTCGCCCTGCGGAGCGAAGGCCATGGAGAGGCGGGGGGCCCAATTGTTGTTGTCGCGCGTATACCAGCCGGCGCGCCCATTGGCCGGACCCGTCAGATCATAGGTCAGCAGCGCGGTGCGCAACTGCGAGTTCGGGATGCCGGCGTTCATCGCGCCCACGCGGTCGGCAAAGTACTGGTCAATGCCGACGGTGGAGTTCACCTGCGTGCCGTTGCGTTCATAGGGGACGCTGAAGTTGCTGTAACGGAGGCCGTAGGTGAGGGTGAGTTCCTTCGTAGCGCGCCAGGAGTCCTGCAGATAGAACTCATATTCATTGGTGGCGAAGTTGCGCGTCACAGGCAGGCCGAGGTTGATCGCCTGGCCCGTCTTTTCGAAGTTGTAGGTCGCGGTGTACTGGTTCAGGATGCCCAGCAGCGAGCCCATGCCGCGGGTCACGTTGGCCGCGTCGGAGAAGCGCAGCGCCGGGTTGTTGTCGCGCGTCTGGATATAGGCCAGCACGCGGTTGTTGATGTCCGAACCCAGGCCGAGCAGCGTGTTGCGGCTCATGCTGAAGCTGGGGAACGAGTTGATGTAAGCCGTGCGGTCAAAGCGCAGGAAGCGGATGTTGGTGCCGAACGTGACCGTGTGCGACCCCTTGATATAGGTGGTGTCGTTGGTGAGGTTCCACGTTGGCTGGATGCGGCCAAAGCCACGCGCGCCATTGGCGAAGTTCTGCTGCTGCGAGATGCCGTCAAAGCCGAGCGCGGGCCCGATGGTGCCAGACTGTTCCAGACCGATGCGGGTGAGGCCCAGGCCGGTAACACTGACGATCTTGGGCGTGACCACCGCGGTGTAGCGGGCCGCGAAACCCTTGCTGTTGTTGAGCAGTTTGGAGGCGGGCGCCTGGCCGGGGAACTGGGCTACGTTGACGTCCTGGGCATTGTCGGCCAGCGTTCCGCGCCAACTCACGGTGTGCTTGCCGGCCGTGTCAATGTTGAAGTCCATCTTGGCCACATAGGCTTTGTCGTCCTGGCGGAACGGAGCGTTGAACGTGAAGCCGTCGAAGTTCAGGCCACGGTCACCGCCGCGAGCCGGATCGTTCCCTGCAGGGAAGAAGCTGAGGTACTGACGCATCGCGTCGCTGAAGCTGATACCGAGCGGATCCACCTGGCGGACTTCCGCAGGCGTCAGAGTCTTGAGTGCGCCGTCGGTGGTGCGGAAGGTGAGGATGCCCTGCTTGAGAGCAGCGGAAGGCACGGTGCGCACCTGGGAACGGGCACTGGCATCGATGCGCTGTTCATAGTTGCCGAAGAAGAAGACACGGTTCTTGATGATGCGGCCGCCCAGCGACGCGCCGAACTGGTTGCGGATGAGCGCTTCGCGCTTCAATCCGGCACGGTTGGAGAACCAGTTATTGGCACTGGTTACCGTGTTGCGGTGAAACTCATAGGCGCTGCCGTGGAATTCGTTGGAACCACCTTTGGTCACCAGCGAAACCTGACCGCCCGACGAGCGGCCCATGTTGGCACCCTGGCCGCCGACTGTGACACGGAACTCCTGAACCGAATCGAGCGGTACGGGCAATGCGGCGTTGAAGCCGGGTTCAGTGGGCACGCCGTTGGCGTTGGACCCGTTGGCCAACGAACCGCCCTCCGACGGGGCGGTGCTTATACCGGAGTTCTGGTTGTTATTGGCGTCGATACCATCGAGCGTCACGTTGTTCTGGTCGCGGCGGGCTCCCAGGACCTCGCCGGTGGGCGTTACGCCCGGCTGAATGCTGAGCAGTTCGACGACGTTGCGGGTCTGCAGGGGCAACTGCCGCACCTGCACCTGTGTGAACGCGTTACCGATGGTTGCGTCAACCGTATTGACGGCGGTGACGCCGCCCTCGACGTTGATCACCTCACCGACCTGGCCGATCTCCAGTGCGGCATCCAAGGTTGCCGGCGTGTTGACCTGGAGCACGACCTTGTTGCGGATGAGTGTTTGGAAGCCCTTCATTTCCACCGTAACCTGATAGGTACCCGGCGGCGTCGACAGGAATTGATAGACGCCGGCTTCGTCGCTGAGCGCCGAACGCTTGTTGAGGGTTTCTTCGTTGGTGAGAGTAACGGAGGCGCCGGGAATGACCGCACCGGCTTTATCGAAAACTGTGCCACGCAGAGAGGTTGTGGCTTGAGACCATCCCAGACTCGCTATCGACAAGGCCGTCGCGAGTAAAGACAACAATACACGCATAGAAACATCCCTTTCCATTGCTCCTGACCAACACCCCTGAAGTTGGCTGCTACGACCAGGAGACTGCTTGAATTTTGCGGCACGGCAATCTGCCGACCCGGCAGTAAGAAGTTGTAACGGGCGAAGAGCGTCGTTGCAGAGACGCGTGCTCAGGTCTGGGAGCAAGGCGGGATCGTGGGCGAACTGCGCTTTTCGCGCAGCTATACAGGGCCTTTCCTGGACGCCACCTGATTGTGAGGATAGCGGCCTTCCAGGGATCTGGACAATAGCGCAGCCGATCAAAAATTTTTATGTTCTTGATTCGGCTGTCACGCTCATGTTAACCAAGAAGGTAGCCGTCCCCGGCCATACGGCTCCGTCTGCTTACCCTTCCTGCCCCCGTTGGCACCCCTGCCGGGGCCCCTGTTAAGGCTCAGTAGAAATCTGTGCGTCTGTCTGTCGCCCCCAGTGTCCGGGCGCGTATCCTCCGTTTCAGAACAGGGACTTATGTCAGGTTCAAATACGTTGCTGTTGCTTTCGGCCGGCCTCTTCGCGGTCCTCGTTTCGCCAGTTTCCGCACAATCTCCCAACGCAGCTTCCCCCGACTTCTTTGAATCGAAGGTTCGGCCGGTTCTAGCTAACAACTGTTACGGCTGTCACACGGATTCCGCCTTGGGCGGGCTACGGCTCGACTCGGCGGCCTCCTTGAAGAAGGGCGGCAAACGAGGTGCTGCCGTCGTCGCAGGCGATCCGGACAAGAGTCTTCTGATCACTGCTATCCGCCACAGCGACCCTTCGCTGAAGATGCCGATGGGCAACAAGCTCAAGCCGAATGAGATTGCGGATCTGGAGGCGTGGGTGAAGGCCGGCGCGGTTTGGCCCGAGTCGAAGCAGCCCACGATGAGTTCCACCGGCACCGCCAAGGACGGCATCGCGCCGGAGCGGCGAAACTTCTGGTCGTTCCAACCCTTCAAGGAACTGAAGCCGCCGCAGGTGAAAGATACCCGCTGGCCCAAGACGGACCTCGACCGTTTTGTTCTCGCGAAGTTGGAAGCCGAGGGGCTGAAGCCGGTCCGTCCGGCCAGCAAACGCGATCTGATCCGGCGCGCGACGCTCGGTTTAACGGGCCTTCCACCGACACCGGAAGAGATAGCCGCATTTGAGAAGGACACGTCGCCGGACGCCTTCGCGAAGGTGGTCGACCGGCTATTGGAATCGCCGCACTATGGCGAGCGTTGGGGCCGCATCTGGCTGGATACTGCGCGCTATGGCGAAGACGACTACCGCAGTCTGGACCCGATGCGCCGCGGCTACAACCCCTATCCGAATGCGTACAGCTACCGCGATTGGGTGATCCAGGCCTTCAATGATGATCTCCCGTTTCCGAAGTTCGTCAAGGCGCAGCTAGCCGGCGACCTGCTGGAGGAGAAGGAACGCGTAAAGATGCTGCCCGGCACCGGGTTTCTGGGATTGGGGCCCTGGTACTACGACAATGGCGCTGTCGAAGTGACGCGTGCCGATGAGCGGCATGATCGTGTTGACGTGGTGACGCGCGGCTTCCTGGGATTAACGGTGGGCTGCGCCCGCTGTCATGATCACAAGTACGACCCGATTCCTACCAAGGATTATTATTCGCTGGCCGGCGTCTTTTTGAACACCACCTATCACGAGTATCCGCAGGTGCCCGACGCCGTTGTGGCGAAGTACAAGAAGGTCGAAGACGAGATCGAGAAGAAGCAGAAGATCCTGTCGGAGATGCAGAACAACTTCGCTTCGCAGTTGTCGCAGTCGCTGGCCATGCACACGTCCAATTACCTGCAGGGCGTCTGGGAAGTCAGCGGACCGCAGAAGAAGGAAATGGCGCAGGTAGTTGAGTCGCGCAAACTCGACTACGAGTTGCTGGACCGCTGGGTGCGCTACATGGCCAAGGCCACCGACAAGTACGACAAGAAGAAGGCCTGGCAGGAGTTCATGAAGAAGCCGAACACCACCGCCGTGGAAGCCAAGAAGTTGGCCGAAGCGTTCCAGGAAGAGGTGGTCAAGGTGATGTTGACCAAAAACGACGTCGCCGAGGAAAACGAGATCATCGCCGCCAAGGCGCTTGAAGGCACGAAGAAAAAGAAGCGTGCCAACAAGCCGAATGAGTTCATCACGAATGACGACTTCTGTCCGGGGTGCGGGCTGCAATTGAAGAATCTCTCGGAAAGCGACATGAGCTTCTGGACGGAGATCTTCCAGCGCGAGCTGAGTGATTCGGATGATCCGAACGCGATGATGGCCATGGGCGGCCGAGGCGGCAAACCGGGCGTGCTGTTGTTCCGCGGTTGGGGGCTGGAATCGCGCATTGGCTCGGAATCGCAGAACATGATGGCGGCTGTGCGCAAGGATATCGACGAAGCGCGCAAGAAACTGGAGCCGGGCTACCCCTATCTGCATGGCGTGAAGGATGCCGAAGAGTGCAAGGATCTGCGTATCAGCCTGCGCGGCAATTGGGAGAACCCGGGCGAGGTGGCGCCGCGCCAGTTCCTGACAGTGCTGTCGCCGGCCGATAAGCCGCTGCGCTTCACCAAAGGCAGCGGGCGTATGGAGCTTGCCGAAGTGATCAGCACCCACCCGTTGGCGATGCGCGTGTTTGTGAACCGCATCTGGAAGGGCCACTTCGACACGGGCCTGGTGGATACTCCCAGCAACTTCGGCATGACGGGCGAGAAGCCCACAAATCCCGAACTGCTGGAATATCTGGCATCCAGCTTCCAGAAGAGCGGCGGGTCCGTGAAGAAGCTGCACCGGGAGATTCTGCTGAGTTCTGTTTATCAGCTGAGTACGGAGATGGATAAACTCGCCTACGAGAAGGATTCGGCGAACCGCTTCTACTGGCGCGCCAACAAGCGGCGTATGGACGCCGAGCAACTTCGCGATTCGATTCTGTTTGCCTCTGGCAATCTGGATAAGGCTGTGGGCGGGCCGTCGACGACGCTGCATCCGTCGTTCAATCGCCGAACGGTGTATGGCAAGGTCAGCCGCTACAAGCTGGATGAGTACCTGGCGCTGTTCGACTTTCCCAGCCCGATGATTACGGCGGAGAAGCGCTTCACCACCACCGTGCCGCTGCAGCGCCTGTTTCTGATGAACAGCGACTTCGTCCATATGCAGGCCGAAGCGCTAGCCAAGCGCGTCGCCGGCGAGCCGGACAACCGCGCCCGCATCCGCAAGACGTATCAGATCCTGTTCGGGCGCGATGCGACCGAAGCGGAGATCCAGGCCGGCGTTGCCTATCTGAGTTCCGAACCAATGCTGGAGTACGAAGAAGGCAAAAAGAAGAAGCCGGAAGAAGGTGGCAGTGAAGGCGGGCGTCCGCGGCGCGGCATGAACATGATCAGCAAGGCCGAAGGTGGTTTGAACGGCGCTCCTGGCGATGGCCAGACGCCGGACGCGAAGCCGGAAGGCGGCGCGGGTGCCGCGGCACCGGAAGCTGCCGCCGCGCCGATGATGGCCGGCATGGGTGGCGGATTCTTCGGAGGCGCCACGCGCGACCGGGTGCAGCCTCCGCCTCCTCCCATCCGTTACGACGCCACCGCTTGGGGCCGCTACACGAAGGTGCTGCTGAGTTCGAGTGAGTTTCTGTTCATCAACTAAGAGGTCATTACGACAATGTCATTTCACAAATCCAGAAATCCATTGACACGGCGGGAAGCCCTGCGGCGGGTAGGCAACGGCTTCGGCATGATGGCCTTTGCGAGCATCGCCAATTCCATCACCCAGAGCATCGCGATGGCTGACAGCATTGCTGGGCCGAACAGCGGCATGGGCGTGGCAAAGCTGGATCATCCGCAGCGCGTGAAGCGGGTGATCTTCCTTTTCATGAACGGCGGTCTGTCGCAGGTGGACAGCTTCGACCCCAAGCCGGCGTTGGAGAAGTACGATGGCCAGCCCCTTCCCGGCGGCGAGGTCAAAACCGAACGCAAGACGGGCGCGCTGATGAAGTCGCCCTTCACGTTCAAGAAGTACGGCCAGTGCGGCATGGACATCAGCGAGCTGTGGCCGTACCTGGGCGAGGTGGCCGACGACATCTGCTGGATCCGCTCCGTGCGTACGGATATTCCGAACCATGAGCCGGCCTGCCTGATGATGAACACCGGCGCCAATCAGGCGGGGCGCCCGTCTATGGGCGCATGGATGACGTACGGCCTGGGCACCGAGAATGCGAACCTGCCGGGCTACGTTGTCCTTTGCCCGGATGTGCCCACCACCGTGGGACCGCCGCTCTGGTCGAACGGCTTCCTTCCGGCCATCAACCAGGGTACCTACATCTCGGATAAGATCCAGACGCGTGGCGACGAACCACCGCCGCCGATGGAGACCATGAAGGACAAGGACGGCAAGCCCATCCCGGCGAAGGTGGTCATTGAGAAGACCTTCGACCCGAAGAAGCTCATCAGCAACGTAGCGAACACACGTTTCTCCTTGACTGAACAGAAGCGCGAGATGGAATTGCTGGCGAAGCTGGAGAAGTTGCGCGGCGAGGAGTTGCACTCCGATCCGCAGGTGGAGGCGGCCATCAAGTCGATGGAAGTCGCTTACCGTATGCAGACCGAGGCGCCGGACGTGTTCGATATCCGCAAGGAAACCGAAGCCACGCAGAAGCTGTACGGCCCCGGCAGCACGGCGCGCGGCTGCCTGACGGCGGTGCGCCTGGTGGAGAAAGGCGTCCGCATGGTCCAGGTTTACTACGCCAAGGGCGACCCGTGGGATGCGCATGCCGACATCCTGGCGCACAAAGTGAACGCCAAGAATTCCGATCAGCCCTTCGCCGCGGTGGTGAAGGATCTGAAGTCACGCGGCCTTTGGAAAGACACGCTGGTAGTTTGCGGGTCGGAGTTCGGCCGCACACCCGTCCGGGAAGTGGGCGGCGGCGGCGAGCGTATCCGGCGCGGGCGCGACCACAATCCGTTCGGGTTTACGATGTGGCTGGCCGGCGGTGCCGTCAAGGGCGGTACCATCTACGGCGGTACCGATGATTTCGGCTTCAAGGCCGTGCACAAGCCCGTCCACGTGCACGACATCCACGCCACCATCCTGTATCTGATGGGCATCGAGCACACGAAGCTGACGTATCGTTACAGCGGACGCGATTTCCGTCTCACCGATGTGGAAGGCGAGGTCATGCACGACATCGTGGCGTGAAGTAATGCTCGCTGTTTTCCCGGTTCTATTCGCTCCTCGTTCGAGCAACCACTTTGCTTGAGGAGGATTCCGTTCTTGATTCGCTTACTCGCCATCTTTCTGGGTGCGCTGGCGCTGCTGCCGGCGCAGACAAGTTCGCTTACCGGTACTGTCACCGATGATCAGGGCGCAGCAGTGCCGGAGACCGCTGTCACGGTTACCAATCTGGATACCTCGGCATCCCGTATGTCGCTGAGTGACCCGACCGGGGCGTTCCGCTTCCCGCAGATGCCCCCGGGGCGGTATCAGGTGGAAGCACAGAAGCCTGGATTTCGGACCTTCCTCCAACAGGTGCAGTTGCAGATCAACACCCCCGGCCACGTTAGCGGTGAAGTTAGAGATCGGCCAGGTGAGTGAGACGGTGAACGTAGTGGGTGAGTCGCTGGCGGTGAACACGCAAAACGCAACGGTTGGCAATCCCTTTACAGAGACCCAGATCCGGCAGTTGCCGCTAATGACGCGGAACGTAGTGGAACTGCTGAGTCTGCAGCCAGGCGTCACGCCGGACGGCCAAGTGATCGGCGCCAAGCGCGATCAGAACAACGTCACCTTGGACGGCGTGGATATCAACGACAGCCAGAGTTCGACGGGCTTCAATGCCGCACTGCCGGTGCCGCTCGATTCGGTGCAGGAATTCCGTACGACGGTGGCAGGGCAGGGTGCCGATCAGGGGCGCTCCTCAGGCGGCCAGGTGGCGCTGGTGACCAAGAGCGGATCGAACAACTTCCATGGATCTCTCTACGAGTTCCACCGCAACGTGAAGACTGCCGCCAATGACTGGTTCAACAACCGCGCCGGCATTGCTCGCGAGGCGCTCATCCGAAACCAGTACGGCGCTTCGTTTGGCGGCCGCATCAAGCGCGACCGAGCGTTCTTCTTCCTGAACTGGGAAGATCGCAAGGACCGGTCAGCGTCGGCGCAGTCGCGATCGGTGCCGTCGGAATCCTTCAAGCAGGGCATTCTGAAGTTCCGTATGAGCAACGGGCAGACTGCCGAGTTGGGGCCGCAACAGATCCAGGCGATTGATCCGCTGGGCGTGGGCATCAGCAACTACATGCTGGAGCAATTCAAGCAGTACCCGGTGGGCAACGACCCGGCATCTTCCACCGACCGCGGGCTGAACTTCTCCACGTTCCGCTTCAACGCCCCACTGCGTCGTGATGATCGCGCCTATGTGGCGAAGATGGACTTCAACCTGGATGCGGCCGGTAAACACACCCTGATGCTGCGCGGCACGCTGGCCGATAACGTTCGGGACCAGACGCTGGCGCAGTTCCCGGGGCAGGATCCGGCCGCTCGCAACGTGGACAACTCCAAGGGACTGGCGGCGCGCTACACGGCGGTGCTGACTCCGTCGATGGTGAATGTGTTCAGCTATGGCTATACGAGGCTGGGGATCGCGCAGACCGGCAGCACCATGCCGTCCGTCACGCTCTTCTTCACGCCCATCAATAACTTCACTCGCGGCTTCAGTCGCTTCATTCCAACGCAGAACATCGTCAACGACACGACGTGGATCAAGCAGCGCCACACCGTGCAGTACGGTGTGAACTTCCGCCTCATCCAGAACGATCGCAATGCCTACACGAACTCGTTCCCGAGCTACAGCTTCAGCCGCAACACGCTGCGCGGGCTGGGTGCGGACATCACCGATTCGGCCACGGCATGGGCGCGCACGCAGTTTGGCGATGCCGCCCTGCGGCTGACCGAAGCGACGCAGGTGACCAATGCATTCGGCGCGATGATGGGGGTGATCAATCAGTTCAGTGCCACTTACAACTATGGCCGCGACGGGCAGGCCGTCGCTTTCGGTGAGCCCATCGCTCGCAGCTTCGCGACCTCTGAGTATGAGTTCTACGTGCAGGATACGTTCAAGGCGCGCAAGGATCTGACGTTGATCTACGGCCTTCGCTACGGCATCTACCAGGTGCCCTATGAGCGCAACGGGATCCAGGTAACGCCGCGCACGCCGCTGAACCAGTACTTTGCCGATCGCGTTGGCGCGTCGAATCTTGGCATTCCGGGATTCGCTGTGCCTTCGGCGATGCTGACCTACGACCTGGGCGGACCCGTGAACGGCGGTAGCGGATGGTTTGCCCGCGACAACAATAATTGGGCGCCCCGCTTTTCGTTCGCCTACGCTCCGGAAAGTGACTCTTTCTGGGGCAACCTGTTCGGCAAGGGTGCGGTCCTGCGGGGTGGTGCGGCGCTGCTGTACGACCGCTACGGCAGCGACATGGTAGTGACTTTCGACCAATCCGGTTCGCCGGGCCTGGCGACTTCCGTGGCCCAGCCGCGCAATACCAACTTCAGCGATTCGTTCCGCTACAGCGGGGCCGGGCTTCCCGCATTGCCGGCGGCACCCACGGGCGGCTTCCCCTTCCAGCCTCCTGCCATCATTGGCGGATTCAACTCGCTGGCGGGTGTGTCACCCGACCTGGTAGCGCCCTACAGCATTCTGTTGAACATGAGCTATGCGCGTCCCCTGAAGAGCGGCGTCGTGGTGGAGGCCGGTTACATTGGACGGCTGTCGCGCAAGGGCATCCTGCAGCAGGATTTCGCGCAGCCGCTGACGCAGTTCCGCGATGCGAAGTCTGGTCAGACCTGGGCGCAGGCGAGCGGGATTCTGCGCGATGCTTACGAAGGCGGCCTGACGGCGGCACAGGTACGCGCCAACCCCAGTCTACTGCCGAATGTGCCGTTCTTCGAGAACATGTTTCCCGCCGCGCGGAACCTGAACTTCACTGGTAGCGCCACGGCGAACTACTTCAACACGCTGTATGGAACCTATGCGGCCAGCGATCTTGACGCGCTCAACGACTACGACCGCGAACGCCGCAACGGCAACTGTTTATCGGTGTTCGGCTGCAACACGTTCTTTGCCATGCAGCAGGCCGGCTTCCGCAGTTGGGTGAATGCCAGCAATGCGTCCTTCCATGGGGGACAGTTGGTGGTGCGGCGTCCGGTGTCTCGCGGTTGGGGTTTCGACTTCAACTATACGCTGTCGCACTCCATCGACATCTCGTCGCGGGAGGAGTCAGGCGCGGGTACGGGGAGCGCGGTGATCCAGGATTCGTTCAACCCGGGCGCCTCGCGGGCGTCGTCCGACTTCGATATCCGTCACAACATCTCGGCCAACAGCGTGTATGAACTGCCCTTCGGCCGCAACCGAATGCTGTTCGGCAATGCTTCCGGCGTGCTCGAGCACATCATCGGCGGCTGGCAGCTTTCCGGACTCATGCGGTATCGCTCCGGGATGCCGCTTAGCATCACCAACGGCGGTGTCTATCCCACCAACTACCTGAACTCTGCGCTCGGCGTTCTGCGCCCGGGCCAGAGCATGCCGGCCAACGGCAATGGGTACAACCAGCTTGGCAATCCCAGCCTGTTCCGGACCACCACCACGTCGGTGAGCGCCTTCATGGGCCAGTACCCGGGCACGGTGGGCACGCGGAACATTGTGCGTGGCACCGGGCTGGTGAACTTCGATTTGTCGCTCGGCAAGTTCTTCCAACTGCCGATGGAGGGCCATCGCATCCAGTTCCGTGCGGAGGCCTTTAATGCATTCAACAACGTGAACTTCAGCAGTCCGCAGCTGTCGCTTCAGACTCCCGGAACCTTCGGGCAGTTTTCAGCGGTGGCGCCGGCCCGCGTGATGCAGTTTGCGTTGCGTTACGAGTTCTGATTTCGTTCGAGAGGAGTGATTCACATGTACAGGCGCCTTGTAAGCCTTGTCGTCATGGGAGCTCTGTTGCTCTCCGCCGCCGATCGTAAGAAAGCAGCCTCGGCTCTCCCCAAGGTGGGGCTCAAGACGCCAGGCGTGCAGATTCCGTTTGCCAAGCTGAAGCCGGAGGCAGAGATCTCCGTTCCCGGCGCGACGCTGAGCGTGTTCTTCACCGATGCCGTGTGGGTGGGGACGAAGGATGGCCTGGCGCGTATCGATGCCAAGGCGAATAAGCTGATGGATCCCATTGCCGAAGCAACCAACGTGTGTGCCGGGATGGCGCAGGGCTTCGATACGCTTTGGGCCACCTCCTGCGCCTCAGGCCAAACGGTTCGGCTGGATGCAAAGGCCGGCAAGAGCAAAGCCAGTTTCGTTACGGGCTTTAGCGATGCGGTGCCTGGAATCGCTGCCAGCGCCGATAGCATCTGGATCCTGACCGACACGCGCGGCACCCTGACGCGTATCGACCCGGCTACCAACAAGCCGGTGGCCGAGTTCCGTGTGCCGGCGAGTTGCAATTCGCTGACGTTTGCCGAGAGTTCGCTGTGGCTGACGTGTCCGGCCGAGGACCAGGTGTTGCGGGTGAACCCGCACACGAACATCGTCGATAAGTACATCAACGTTGCGGGAGCGCCGCGGTCCTTGACGGTGGCGGAGGGTTCGGTATGGGTGCTGACGAGCAAGGACAGCAAGGTTGCGAAGATTGATCCGAAGACGAATAAGCTGACCGCGACGATCGATCTGGCGGTGCCGGCGGGCGAGGGCGCGATCACGTCAGGCGGCGGTTATCTGTGGGTCACCTCGAAGGGAATTCCGCTCACGCGCATGGATCCGCGCGGCGACTCCGTTGCCCAGCAGTTTGTGGGCGAAGGTGGTGGAGGCACGGTGGCGTTTGGGCTGAACTCGGTGTGGCTGGTGGATGCGAAGGCAGGCAAGGTGCTGCGGTTTGACCCGAAGCGCGTGTTGGCAACGCTGGCAGAATAGCCAAGGCGGCTAAAGCGATAGATCCTGGAGCGACGCGGCGGTCAATGCGGCGTGGGTGAGGCGCCGCAACTCGTCGCTGGATTCGATCTTCTGGACGCGCTCGGACAGTGTGGGCTGTAGCGGACCGAAACGTGTGGCGAGGACGTCCAGAAGGACTTCGCGCAGGGTCTCCAGGCGGCCGGCCTCCATTCCCTGCTCGATCCCTTTTTCCAGCCCTTTCTCTATCCCCTCTTCCATGCCCTTCAGGAAGCCCTGACGCATTCCGCGTTCTTCCCAACTGGTGACGTACTCCATAACGGCCTCCCGTTTCGCAGGATCCAACTTTGCCAATGCCCGCGACTCGCGGAAGCGCCGCTCCTCGGCTTCATTCAACCGGAGATAGGCGTCCACGAAAGACGCGATCAGGCGCATGCGAGCCCGATCGAGATTGAGGGTAACCAGCAGCCGCAGGCACTCCAGTTTTACCCTCGGCCGGTCTCGCGGCGCTATCTTCATTTTACTCATGAGGGCGCTTGCCACAGGATTGTGGGCGTTAAGGAAGCGGCGCCACGGGAGCCGATTCAATTGTACGGTCTGGTAGTGGAAACGCAGCAGCCTGCGCCCGTCCGGAGCATCCATCCCGTAGACGCAGGGTTGCCGCTTACGGGGCGAATCGTGAGAGTAGATCACGATGGGGTAGACCAGCACGTTATGCCTCTCCATGATCGCGGCGAAGTACCGGAAGAAGCGGCGGGGAAAGTGGGATGGCGCCGTACTCTGGTGTTCCACATGTACCAGAAAGAAGGCATCCGGCATGGCATTGGTCATGCGTACCTTTGCCAGCAGATCGGCGCGATACTCCTCGCCGTCCATCAGGTCGACGTACAACTCCTGGTTCAGAAACTCCACCGATTCCCGGTCCAGTAACCCGGCCAGCCGCGGAAAGAACAGCTCCAGGAACTCGAAGAAAAATGTACGGAGCAGTTCCTTGAAGAACCGGTCATGGTCGATCGGCTGCGGCGCGTCGAGAGGGAGACCGCTCACGTAGTGATAGTGCGTGGGGCGGCGCGGGAATCTCCGTGTTTAACGCGACGCAGCGCGTTCTTCGCCCACCAGCACCAGCGGAGCGCGGGCGAAGGCAAACTTGCCGCCAGCCTCGTCGATGATGTTCAACTGACAGGTGTAGCGGCCCGGCTGCAGCTTGGCCAACGGCACCGCCAGTTGCACAGCAATGGTGCTGGGCCGCTTCGATTCCGGCTCGGTGACGCGCACAACTTCCGTATCGAAAGCCTTACGGGTTCCCCGGAAGAACGTGAGGCTGGCGGCTACACTGGCCGCAGGTTGACGGCCCGAATCGTAAGCCTCCAGGTAGACGTAGAGGCTCTGATCCTTCCGGTAAACGCGGGTGATGCTGGGCACCAGCTTCTGGTTATTGCGAATGAGCGGGTGGGTGGCCAGTAGTTTCTTGTTCTTCTCGGCGCCGCCCACCGCCGCCGCCAGATCTTCGCGCTGGTTCGACCACACCACAGAACTGGTACGGAGCCACTTCGACTCGCCCGCGATGTCGGGCACGGTGAACTTTGTTTCGAAGGTGCCCATCTTGCCGGTGACGTTTTCACGGGCGAGGAAGCGCAGCGTATAGTCGCCGGGCTCCAGGGTAAAGCCCGAGTCATAGCTGAGGTTGCGCTGGCTGAGCTTGCCGGCGTTATCGGCTGCCAGCTTCACCTTGATCTCATCGCGAACCACGCCCGCGATGCGCCCCTGCTTATCCTTCACCTGACCGATAAAGTCGAGTTCGGCCTGCTGCTTGCTCCCACTGCGCGCCAGTTCCAACGCCGAGCCGGGAATCTTCACCGCCACGGGCACGAAGTACTGGCTGCGCGACATGCGGAACCAGTTCACCTCCAATGCCAGAGGCAAGTCCGTTAGCGGGTCACCTAACGACAGCGCCTCTTCCAACTGCCGTTCCTTATCGTCGCTGGTGAAGTTCTTGAACTCCTTGGGGGCGAAGTAGCCGGAGCGGTAATCCAACTTCGCCTGCGTGCTGTTCGGCAGGCTCACCTTCACGCGGCGGTAGCGGCCGTCGCGCGCGGCGTTGCTGGTATAGAAGCCCAGAATGTAATAGCTGGCGATGTCGCGCTGTGCCTGCCGGATGCCGAGGCTCAGGTCATTCGAGTCCAGCAGCGCCTTGCCACCGGTATCGGACGCCAGCGAGTACAACGTCTCCTGCTGGTTCTGGACCTTGTCGCGCTGGCCGCGTTGCGTGTCGCCACTGAAGATGCCGCTGCCGCGCGGCGAACCCTGTGATGCATCGCCCGCAGGCGCCGAGGCGATCAGTCCGCGGGCATCCACCGGATAGAAGGCTACATTCGCGCGCACGGCGGCGTTGATGGTCGCCCGCAACTGGCTCTGGTTCTCCGTGCCGGTCTTGCCGACGCCGCTCGAAAAGTAGACCAACGCCTTCTTCTCCGGCAGTGACGCCAGCATCTTCGCGGCGGATTCCAACGCGCCCAGCTTGCGATCGGTGTTGAAGATATTGAACTCGGTCTCATCGGCCTGGAAGGCGTCACCGGTGTCGACGGCATTCTCGTCGTCGGCGGCAACGCCGTCCGCCGCCAGGTCACTGCCTTCGCCGATGCGGAAGCCCTTCACGACCTCCTTCAGCCGCTCGCGATCGGCGGTGAAGTCCTCCAGCACCTGAAGCTTCGTCGAAAATGCCATGATGGAGACCATGTCGGCCGCTGTGAGTTGGGTGTCGATGAATTTGACCGCCGACTCCTGCGCGCGTACCTGCTCCGGAATCGCCATCGAGGAGAAATCGAAGAACAGCACCATCAGCCGCTTGTCGCGGTAACGGACTTGGCCGGGTGACGATGGCTGGATCTCGCGGCGCGGTGTCGCGGCCGCTGCCTGCGGGGTAGGGGCCAGCGGAATGGGGTCGCCCTCCAACTGCTGGTACTCGAATACCGAGATCTTCTGCGGCCTGCCATCCTCGGTCAACACGAAGTCCGATGCCTTCAGCCCAGTGATCGGCTTGCCGGACTTATCGCGCACGTCAACGTTCACGATGATGAGGTTCGTGTCCACCTTGATCACGAACTCCTGGCTCTGCCCGACAGGCAGCAGCGAGGCGATCAGCAAACAGGAAAGAGCACGCATGTTCTAGAACCTCACCCGAATCGTGGCTTCCAGCCGGCGCATATTGCCGACGTTTACCGGCAGTCCGTAGTTGATGGCATTCACTACTGTGCCGAAGCGCGTGACGTTCACGCTGTTGAGCAGATTGTTCGCCTCCAGGCGTATGTCGAGCCCGCGCCGCGTGTCGCCGAAGGCAATGTTCCGGCCCAGCGCAAGGTTCATGATTAAGGCGCCAGGGCCGGGAATGGTGTTGCGCCCCGCGTTGCCGAAGCGGCCCGCCGCGGGGATGGTGAACGCCATTGGATTGAAGAACCCTACGCCGCTATCGATGGGCAGCCCGGTCGCGTCCGCGCGTCCGTTGCCCACCGCGCCTGTGCCGCCCTGGTCCGACCGGTTGCCCAGTACCTGCGCGGTGAACGGCGCGCCGGAACGAATGGTTGTCGACCCGTTCAGTGTCCAGTTCCGTAACAGCGGGCTTGAGATCCACCCGCCACGCCCGCGCCGGTCCGATGTCGTGAACATGTAGTTGAGTGAGAAGTTGTGGCGCCGGTCGAAGGCAGACAACCCGCGCTCGGCACTGAGGTCCTGATCATTCTGCGCCACCACCGCACCGCCGCCGCCCAGCGTGGAGGCATTGTCGATGGACTTCGACCACGTATAGAACGCGCCAATCGAGACACCGCGTTGGAAGCGCCGCGTCAGCCGGAACTGCGCCGCATGGAAGATGGAGTTGCCTTCCGAGCTATCGTACGTGAACGCCACCGCGTTATTGATCAGCCGTCGCTGTTCGGCCGTCAACGTCGAGCCCGTTGCGGCGCGGTTGGGAATGCGCTGAATATCCAGTCGCGTGCCTTTGGTTCCCAGGTAGCCGATTTCCGCCACCAACCCGCGCGGTAGTTCCTGCTGCACATTCAAGTTCCAAGTCTGCGCATAGCCCAGGCGATAGTAACGGTCAACGGCGAAGGTGTTGGCGATGGTCCCGCTGGGCACCGTCGCGAACCCCGTCTCAATGGTCAGCGGATTGGCCAGCGATGTAGTGAGTGTTCCACTGCTCGCGAACGGAGGCTGCTGTGCCAGCCGCGTGGCCGCGCGATTCGACAGCGGGCCGTTGTAATACCACCCATAGCCGCTGCGGATCAGCGTGCGCTTGCCAGGAATAGGCCGCCAGGCAATCCCAATGCGCGGCGCGAAGTTGTTTTTATCGGTCTCCACCAGGCTGCGCGGGAACTGGCCCGTGTAGGGGCCGGGCGTGGTTGGCGTGACCGCGGCGGCGCCAGTAAAGAAGGGCGCCAGGTCCAGATTCGCCATGCGGTCGTACTTCTCATGCAGCGGCTGCAGCAGTTCATACCGCACGCCGGCATTCACTGTGAGGTTCGCGGAGATGCGCCAGTCATCGGAGAAGTATGCCGAACCCGCCGCGCCACGAAAATACGTGTCGGGGTTACCGAATCGTATGGATGTGGTTTGCGGGCGGCCCAGCAGGAAGTCGGCAAGATCATAGCCGGTGTTCAACACCGGGCTGCCCTGGGCATCGATGAGACTGGTGGAGATGCCGCTGAAGGTCATGGTGCCGCGGGCATTCTGCTGGCTGATGCTGTTCACCTGCGAACGTCGATACTCCCCGCCCATGCTGAAGGTATGGCTGCGCCAGATGCGGATCAGGCCCGGGGCAATCGCGATCGACTGGTTCCGCTGCCGGCTGGGATTGCCGTCGCTGAGCCCGCCGAAGTTGGTGAAGTTGAGATTGGGCGGTCCGTAGTTGAGCGGATCATTGGACGTCCCTGCGATGCCGAACTCCGCTGCGTAGTTGCGCCCAAACGCGAAGAACGGAACCGTATCGTTGGCATTGCGGCTGAAGGTGACGCGAAAGTTGCTGATCAGCTTTGCGGAGAACGTATGGTTCCACATGACGTTGGCGTTGAGGCCGCTGCCGTCGGTGGTATCCCGAAAACCGAACAACTGCTGCTGTTCGCCACTGCGCCGCTGGAAGGAGATGCCCCCCGCCAACCGGTCCTTGCTGGTGAGGCTGCGATTCAGCCGTGTGTTGAAGTCATCGCTGTTCTGCGGCAGGCTGGCGATGAGCTGATAGTTCTGGATGCTGCCAGGCTGGTTCGGCAACGGGAACAGATCCAGCATCGCCCGTGCGGCGGCGCTCTGCCGCGAGACCGGAATGATGTTGCCCGCGAACGGCAGGCTGCTCACCGGGTCATACAACACGTTGCTCAACGCGGAGAAATCGCCGGTGCGCTGGATGGGATCCGGTAGCGTGGCGATGCTGTCGAAGGGACTACGTCCGCGGCGCCCACGGTAGTCGACGAAGAAGAACGTGCGGTCATCATCGATGAGTTTCGGAATCCGCAGTGCGCCGCCTAGGCTGACGCCAAACCGCGACTGCGCATAGGACGGCTTGCGAATCGCCTGGCCGCTGATGGAATAGGGCTTGGCATCGAGTGCGGAGTTCAGCCAAGTGAAGGATGCCTGTCCGCGCACCGATTCCCGCCGGTTGGCACGATTGCCGAAGGTGCGTGTGCCGCGGGCTTCCCGCCGGTCCCCCTTGCGTTCGGCGCGTGCCGCGCCGCGCTGGGCGGGGCCTCCACCCATCATGGGCCCGCCGCCGAAGCCGCCAGGACCGCGCATACCACCTGGTCCACCACCGAAGCCGCCAGGGCCACCACCGGGCCCACCGGGACCACGCATGCCGGGTCCGCCAGGTCCACCGGGTCCACCCGGTGCGCCTTCCTGGCCACCAGGGCCTCCGAAGCCGGGCCCGCCAAAGCCGCCGAGGCTTCCCGGAGGGCCGAATCCCGGGCCGCCGGGCCCGCCCATCAGAAACGGATCCTGCCGCGCGGCATCCTGCAAGCCTGCGCTCAGGCTGCCATTCACCAGGAAGGACTCGTTGGCGTTCTGCGCGCCGGTGTCCACCGGCTCGGCACGCACCTCTTCCTGAATGGCGATCTCCGCCGGGTTGCCATTGGCGTTCACCGCCACCTGCTCGAAGCCGCGGCGGGCTCCCGGAGCCTGTCCCCGAACCGGCGCTACGGGAACTCGTGGAGCCAAACGCAGCGTGACCGTATTGCCGCCGGGTGCTAAAGGCTGTATCGCAGGAGCAAAGCCCATCATCTCCACCCGCACCTCCCAGGCGCCATCGGCGAGGCCTGTGAAGGCGAACGCGCCGGCCTCATCGGTATAGGTTATTTGCGTATGGGTGCCTTGTTGGGCCGTCACAGCGGCGCCGGGAATGGGCAACCCGTTTGCTTGCACCACGCCCCGGTAGTCGGCGGCGTAGGCGGCAAGCGTCGCCGCCAGAAGCATCCACAATCGAAACATAATCTCCTTCTTCGCAGCGCTACGCCGCCGGCAACTTCATGTTCACTTCCAACCCCGATGGCTGCCGGTTCCGCAGGATCAGTGACCCCTTCGACGCCTCCACGAAACTGCGCACAATCGCCAACCCCAGCCCCGTGCCGCCCTTGCGCCTGTCCCGTGACGACTCCAATCGGTAGAACGGCGTCGTGATCTTTTCCAGTGCCTCTTCCGGCACACCTGGCCCGCTGTCGGCCACCTGGATCTGCACCTCGCTCCCGTCGCGACGCGCCGTTACCGTGATCGGCCCCGCATCCCCTGCATAACGGACGGCATTGCGAACCAGGTTCGCAATCGACCGCACCAGGTATTCGCGATTTGCCAGGATCTGCAAACCCGGCTCGATCTGTGTCCGGATCTCAGCGGCGCCGCGCGTCTCCTGATACACCGCCTCCTCAATGGCCGGCGCCGCCTCCACGCGCTCCACCGGAATCGAATCGGGCTTCAGCTCCGCTTTCGCGAAGGCCAGCAGTTCGTCGGTCAACTGCGACATCACCTGCACCTCTTCCTGCAGGTCGACAACATAGGCGGCTTCCTTGTCCTGCGCACGCCGCTCCAGGATGCCCAGCGCCAACTGCATGCGACCCAGCGGTGATCGCAGTTCGTGAGCGATATCGCCCAGAAATCGCTTCTGCCCGCGGACATAGGTTTCCAACTGCTGCGCCATTCGATTAATTGAAATCCCCAGACTGCCCAATTCGTCGCGGCGATGTGTGTCCACTTGAATGTCGAACTGGCCCTCGGCGATCCGCTGCGTCGCGGCAGTCATCTGCTGCACCGAATGCGTGAGGCTGCGGATCCACGGCAGCCAGCACAGCAGCGACAGCGCTACGGAAATACCCGCGATCAGAAGCCACGGTTCCGGATCGAAGAAGAAGCGGTTCATGAACAGAGACTTCGACCCCAACAACAGCAGTGACCCACCGCGCTCGCCATCGGGCGCCGGGATTCGCAACCCCACCCAATACCCGAGCGGCCCGCTGGTAGTAACCAGAAACGGCGGCGGGGTGGGCCGCTCCCGTCCACCAGGACCGCCGTTGCCGCCGGGCCCGCCCTTGCGGTCGAAGCCGCCGCGCCCCGGGCCACGGAAGCGACGCAACCGTTCGGCCACTTCCGGTGGCAGGCTCATCTCCGGACCGGCATAGACCTCGCCCTGGTTGTCCAGTAGCAGGAACGTCACGTCGTACTGCTGGGAGTACTGCGCGAGAAGCTGGTTGCGGCCGGCGGCCGGGGTCTGTTGCAGATCAAGCGCCAACTGCCGCGACACACTCACAATGCGTTCGCGCCCCGTAGCCAGCAGGAAGGAGCCGAACTCCTGCTTGAGCTGCCAGTTCAACACCACCACCGCCACCACAGCCAACAAGGACAGGTTCAGCAACGTCAGCAGGACGATCTTGGTGGCAAGCGGGAGGCGGGCCGGCGGCGGATTCATCTACTCGGCTCCTGGACGGCGCATGCGGTAGCCGGCCCCGCGCACGGTTTCGATAAATCGCGGCTCTTTCGGATCATCGCCCAACTTCCGTCGAAGCGAGGAGATGTGCACATCAATGGAGCGGTCAAAGGCTTCGAAGTCGCGTTCCGCCACTTCCACCAGAAGCTGCTCGCGCGTCTTCACGCGGCCCGCGGACCGCGCCAGCGTCAGTAGAATCTCATATTCGATCGGTGTTAGAACCAGCGGCTTGTCGTCAAGAGTCGCCGCGCGCGCACCCGGATCCATCCACAGCGGGCCCACCGACACCGGCGCCGGTTCCGATGCCTGCCGCAGCTTCTGCGTCACCACCGATCGCCGCAACACCGCGCGCAGCCGCGCCAGCAACTCGCGGGTAGAGAACGTCTTCGGCAGATAGTCATCGGCGCCCACTTCGAGCCCGGCAATGCGGTCCGGTTCATCGCCTAACGCCGTCAGCATCAACACCGGCACATCGGAGCGCTTGCGCAACTCGCGCAGCACATCGAAGCCCTGCAGGCCGGGCAGCATGACATCCAGAATGATGGCGGCGTACTCCCCGTTCAGCGCGCGATCCAGACCGTCCTTGCCGTTGTGGACGATGTCGATGTCGTAGCCCAGCGGCTCCAGGTAATCCCGAAGCAGGCGGGTGAGTTTCTCATCGTCATCCACCAGCAACAGGGGCGTTGCGCCGTCCGATTTCATAGCTTCTCACCTCATCATAGGGTCGGTTTCAGGGAAACCCTCCGAACTTTACCAAACCTTTACACGCCCACCCTGCGGCGCACACGGAGCCTTAACGATGGGCTGCGATTCTCGGTACAGGAAGAAAGCCAATGCAAGCTACCACCGAGATCAACAAACAGCGGAAGGTGCAGGACGACGACCTGTTCGGGGCCTGGGAGCCGGCGGCGCCGGTCGCGGCAAGCACTCCGCATAAGAAGAACTGGTTGTACGGTGGCGGCATTCTGGCCGCTGCTGTGCTGGCCGTCGCGGGTGTTTCGTATTTCACGAAACCGGCCGCACCCACGTTCTCCGCAGTGGCTGTGGAGCGCGGAGACATTCGCCGGACCATCAGCGCAACCGGTAAGGTACAGGCCGTTACCACCGTACAGGTCGGCTCGCAGGTGTCGGGCATCGTGGCCGAACTGTATGCCGATTTCAACCAGCGTGTAAAGGCCGGGCAACTCATCGCGAAGCTGGATCCCTCGCAGTTGCAGGCGCAACTGACGCAGGTGCAGGCCAGTGCCGCCAGCGCCCGGGCTCGTGTGCAGACCGCGCAGACCAATGTGCTGAGCGCCAAGGCTTCTCTCGAAGCGGCGCAGGCGAACCTCTCGCGTGCCGACTCGGTGTCGCAGGATGCCGAGCGGAACTACGAACTCACGAAGAGCCTCTTGGCCGAAGGTGCCGCGTCGAAGCGGCAGGTGGAGACCGCGCAGGCGGCGCTGACACAAGCCGCGGCACAACGCCTCCAGGCCCTGGCTCAGGTGAACCAGGCGAAGGCGCAGGCGCAGGCCTCCGAATCGCAGTTGGCGCAGGCGCAGGCCGAAGCCCAGCAGGCCAGCGCCTCCGTCGAAGTGGCGCAGGTGAACCTGTCGCGCAGTTCCATCGTGTCGCCGATCGACGGCGTGGTGGTGGCCCGGAACGTGGACGTTGGCCAGACGGTTGCCGCCAGCCTGCAGGCGCCGACGCTATTCCTCATCGCCAATGACCTGACCAAGATGCAGGTGCTGGCGGAGATTGACGAAGCTGATGTCGGCCAGTTGACTCCGGAAAGCCGCGTGAACTTCACGGTGGATGCATACCCGAACGAAACATTCCGCGGCAGCATCGCGCAGATCCGTCTGGCACCGCAGACCGTTCAGAACGTCGTCACATACACGGCGGTGGTGAATGTCGACAACCCGGACCTGAAGCTGAAGCCCGGGATGACGGCCAGCATCACGGCGGTGGTGGCGGAGGCTCGCAACGTTCTGAAGATCCCGAATGCCGCCCTCCGCTTCAAGCCGGAGACCGTGGGGCAGGCTTCCAAGCCTGCGCGCGACCTCCAGGTCGCGCAACGTCGCCGATCCGCCGAAATCTATCGTGTGACGCCGGAAGGCCCCAAACCCGTAAGGGTTCGCCTGGGCCTCACCGACGGCATCAACACGGAGATCACAACCGGCGACTTGAAGGAAGGCGACCAGGTAGCCGTGCCGGCCCTGCAAGCCCAGGCCAACACCAAGCAAGGCAGCGCAGCGCGTTCGCCCTTCACACCGAGCGGCCCACGAGGAGGAGGAAAACGCTAATGGCAACCCAAAACGTCATCGAACTGGATCAGATCCACAAACTCTATGACTCCGGCTCAGTTCGCGTGCATGCCCTGCGCGGCGTCAGCCTCACCGTGGAGCGCGGCGAGTTCCTGGCCATCATGGGCGCCTCCGGTTCCGGCAAGTCGACCATGATGAACATCCTCGGCTGCCTCGATCGCCCCACGCGCGGCCGCTATCTGTTGAACGGCGAAGATGTCTCGCAGTTGGACAAAGACCAGCGCGCCGACATCCGGAATCGCCACCTGGGTTTTGTCTTCCAGGGCTTCAACCTGCTGCGCCGTACCAGCGCGCTGGAGAACGTGGAACTGCCGCTCATCTACGCCAACATGCCGGCGGAAGGGCGGCACCTGCGGGCGCGGCGGGCACTGGCCGCCGTCGGCCTGGCTCACAAGGAAGACAGCCATCCGAACCAGCTCTCGGGCGGCCAACAGCAGCGTGTCGCCATTGCCCGCGCCCTGGTGAACCGGCCCGCTCTTCTGCTGGCCGATGAGCCCACCGGCAACCTGGACAGCCGTACCTCCATCGAGATCATGGCGCTGTTCCAGAAACTGAATCGCGATGCCGGCATCACCATCGTGCTGGTGACGCATGAGCCCGATATCGCACAGTATGCCAAGCGCATGGTGGCCATGAAGGATGGCCAAATCATTCTCGATCAGCAGATTCGCAATCGCCGCGATGCCGCTGTCGAGTTGGAAGCAACCGTTGCCCAAGTGGAACAGGAAGTGGGTGCCTTATGATGATCCCGGTTTTGAAGATTGCCGTCCGCGCACTGGCTCGCAACAAGGTGCGCTCGGCGTTGACGATGCTCGGCATCATCATCGGTGTCGGCTCGGTCATTGCCATGATCAGCCTCGGCCAAGGCGCGCAAAAGCAGGTGGAGCAGCAGATCTCCAACATGGGCACCAATCTGCTCATCATCATGTCGGGCAGCCAGCGCAGCGGTGGCATGCGCGGCGGATCGGGCACGGCCACCACGCTAACGCCCGACGACGTCGCCGCCATCGTGCGCGAAGTGCCCACCGTAGCCGCCGCCAGCCCCGGCCTGACCGCCGGCGTCCCGCTGGTGTACGGCAACCAGAACTGGACCACCCGCGCCGAAGGTTTCGATGCCAACTACCCCGCCATACGCGCCCGCGGCGTGGTCAGCGGCGAGTTCTTTACAGCCGCCGATGTGCGCAGTGCCGCGCGTGTGGCGGTGATCGGACAGACCGTGGCGAACAACCTGTTCGGTGGTGCCGAACCCGTGGGACAGATGATCCGCGTTCGCAATCTGCCGTTCCGCGTGGTCGGCGTGCTGGAACGCCGCGGCCAGAGCCAATTCGGCCAGGACCAGGACGACACCATGGTGGTGCCCTACACCACTGCAATGAAGAAGCTGCTGGCGACCAATTACATCTCGACGGCGTATGTGTCGGCGGTGTCTCCCGAGGCGACCGAAGCCACCCAGCAGCAGGTAACCTCCGTGTTGCGGGCACGTCATAACTTGCGAGCGGGGCAGGAGGATGACTTCAGCATCCGCAACCTGGCCGACGTCGCCGAAACCGCGGCGGAGACGTCGCGTGTGATGACGATGCTGCTGGGCGGGATTGCCGCCGTATCGCTGCTGGTGGGCGGCATCGGCATCATGAACATCATGCTGGTGTCGGTGACCGAGCGAACGCGCGAGATCGGCATCCGCATGGCGATTGGGGCGCGCTCCAAAGCTGTCCAAAACCAGTTCCTGATCGAATCGCTGCTGCTGGGGTTAGCGGGCGGATTCCTGGGCGTGCTGACGGGAATTGGAGCCTCGCTGGCCATGTCGCAGGTGTTCGGCTGGCCGACCTCCATCTCGCCGGTGGCGGCGCTGGGGTCGGCTATTTTCTCGATGGCGATCGGCGTGGGTTTCGGCTACTATCCCGCGCGCAAGGCGGCCCAGTTGGATCCCATCGAAGCGCTGCGATTCGAGTAAGTGAAACTTTACGGAACTTTTACTTTGCCACTGTGTTTTGCAAACAGGTGGTTAACACAATGAGGAGAACATCAGACCAGGAGGTTCGAACATGAACATACGCAAGCAAATGATCGCCGCCGTCACCGCCACGGCTCTGTTTCTTTCCACGGCCGCTTTCGCCCAGCGCCCCGGTCACGGCCGCAAAGGCGATCCGGCGAAGATGCTGGACCGGCAGGTGACCATGATGAAGGAGCACCTGAAACTGGCCCCCGACCAGGAAACGAAGGTCCGCGGCATCCTGCAGGAAAACCAAACCAAGATGCGGGCGCTGATGGAGAAATACCCGCGTCCGGAACGCGGCCAGGCCCCCTCGGAGGAAGCCCGCGCGGAGATGAAGCAACTCCGTGAGCAGACCAAGCAGAACTTGGCCAATGTGCTGACTGCCGATCAGCTCACCCAGTGGGAGCAGATGCGGGACAAGCGCGGCAAGCACATGCGGGAGCGCTTCCGCGGGCAGAAGCAGGATCCGAACAAAACACAGAATCAGTAACGAAGTAACAGGGAACTGATCCGCGATGGCCGGCGCTGCTACGGAGGCGTGCCGGCCATTTCTTGTTTGTAAGTATCGTTATTGCGGGCGGCGGAGTAAGCCGAGCGCCGTTAAACCTACGCCGAGTAATGCCCAGGTTGCGGGCTCGGGCGTCCCCACAAACGTGGCGTCAAACCGGAAGTCCGTGCTGCCATTTACTTCGGACCACGCCGAGGCGGTCCAATCACCGTCTCCCGATGTGCCATTTGCCGCCGTGCTGGTCTGCGAATGTGCGCCACCGCCGGCGTAGACATTTACACTGTTCAACTCCAGTAGACCATTTGCGAAGTCATCGTTATTCACGCCCTGTGTGGTTAGTAGCGCCACATAAGTCAGCGATGGATTCAGGATCAGATCCACACCTGTGAAGTTAGGTGCCTGGGAGCCGTTCAGGATGGCACTGGAGAACAGAGCCGTCCCAGTGGCGCGCGCGTTCACCGTATCCCACTCAAAGATCATGGCGCGATAGTCAAATGTTTTATCCGTGCCGGAGGCAAAGTGAAATGCGAAGCTGCTAAGCACGTTCTCCCCAGTGGGCGAGGGCACGGTGAACGTTTGGCCAAGCGAGCGTACGCTGCCGCTGGGCTTCGGGCTCTCCTGAAAGTAGGCAGTACTGCCATCGGAGGAGATAGCGATGGTCCCTGCCGCAGATAAGGGGGCGAATGCGGCGGCTAACAAGAGAAGCAGCTTCATAAGTAATGCGCTCAGTTAGAACAATAAAGCAGATTGCGCACATTCGTCTACGCATGCAAAACCCTACAGAGTACTATCGGAGTCCCATCCGCCCCGGTTTTCCGTCGCGCTCTTTTGTGTGAAACAACTCCTACGCCGTTCTGATCTAATCAGGTAGGTGACCCGCGGAAAGAAGATTCTCATTGCAGCCGCTGTGCTGCTGACGGCCGGTGCTACGGGCATCTGGCTGGCGGTGCGCAAGGCCTCGGAAAACGTCGAGCCCTATCTGCGTGAGCAGGTGATTGCCTATTTAGGCAAGCGCTTTGACGCCGACGTGCGCCTGGACGATCTGCGCATTACCTCGAAGATGGCCAGCCCGTGGCGAACCGCGATGGATGGGGGCCGCGGGGCGTTTCTGCAGGTGGAAGCGCGCGGCATTGAACTGAAGCAGCATGCGAGGGCCGACCAGCCGCCGCTCGTGAAGATGCAGCGGCTGCGCTTCGAGTTCGAACTGGCCAGTGTCCGGCTGAAGCCGCCGTTGCAGGTGCGGCACATCCGCCTGGAGGGCTTCGAACTGACCATCCCGCCGAAAGGCGACCGGCCGAAGACACCCCGCGCAGCAAAGCCTGGTGACGGGAAGAAGGCCGACGACGACAAGGGGCCGGTGATTGTCGATGCCGTTATCGCGGATGGGATGAAACTGCGGGTGCTGCCGAAAGATCCGAAGAAGGCGCCGCTGGAATTCGACATGTTCAAGTTGCAACTGCGCGACGCGGGCCAGGGTGTGCCGATCCAGTATGACGCGGTATTGACGAATCCCAAGCCCGACGGGCTGGTGGAGAGCAAGGGCAGCTTCGGCCCGTTCGATACCGACGAGCCCGGCGAATCACCGCTCACCGGTGACTACGTGTTCCGTAAGGCGGACCTGGGCGTGTTCAAGAGCATCGGAGGCATTCTCGATTCCACCGGCAAGTTCAGCGGCAAGTTGAACGAGATCGTGGTGGATGGCGAGGCCCGCGTTCCGGACTTCCGGTTGTCCGCGGTGAAGAACACCGTTCCGCTGAGCACGAAGTTTCACGCCATCGTGGATGGCACCAATGGCGACACGCTGCTGCAGCCTGTCTACGCCAAACTTGGGTCGACCAACCTTACAATCCGCGGCGCCGTGCAGCGCTATCCGGGCGAGAACGGGAAAACCGTGGCGTTGACGGCGATGGCCAAAGGCGGCAAGCTCGACGACTTCCTACGCCTGGCCGTGAAAGGTAATCAGCCTCCGCTGCGCGGCGGCATCGACCTGAATATCAAGCTGACGGTACCGCCCGGCAAGGGCATTCCGTATGATCAGAAGCTGATTGTCGGCGGCACCTTCGAGTTGGACGACACCGTCTTCACCAGCGGAGAAACGCAGGCGAAACTCGACGACCTGAGCCGCCGCGCCCAGGGCAAGCCGAACAACACTGCGATTGAGAAAGTACCGTCGGACTTTGCCGGTGTGTTCGACCTTCGGCGTGGCCTGTTGCAACTGCGGCAGATCATGTTCACCATCCCCGGGGCGGAGGTGAACCTTGCCGGGCATATGAATCTGAACGACGAGACCATGGAGTTCGCCGGCCCGGTGCGTACGCAGGGGCGGGTGTCGCAGATGGTGAAATCGCGCTGGAAGCGCATTCTGTTGAAGCCGGTGGACCCCTTTCTGGCCAAGGACGGAGCCGGCGCGGTATTCTATCTGACGATCAGCGGCTCGCGCGCCAAGCCCGATTTCAAAGTGTCGCTGAAGGCTCCGAAGAACTCCGACTGAATCGGCGCGGCACGCTGTGATAGACAAGAGCCCGATAATCCGCTAGAATTACTGATTGTGGCTCGTGATGGCACGCCGACCTTGGTGTGTCCCCCTCTTGTAGCCTCCAACCCAAGCCTTTCTGAGGACCTTATGTACGCAGTGATCGAAACGGGCGGGAAACAGTACCGCGTGGCTCCCGGCGACGTCATCCACGTGGAATCCCTTCCCGGGGACGCGGGCGCCACGGTCGAGTTTGACCGCGTGCTGGCCCTCTCCAATGACCAGCATCAGTTTATGACCGGCCAGCAGGCCGCCGCCGCTCGTGTGAAGGGCACCATCCAGTCCCAGACCCGCGGCGAGAAGATCATCGTTTTCAAGTTCAAGCGCAAGAAGCAGTACAAGCGGACCATCGGTCATCGCCAGAATCGCACGGCCGTTGCGATCAGCGAGATTGTGCTGTAAGCGAGGCAATGCACCATGGCAAGTAAAAAAGGTTTAGGCTCTACTAAAAACGGCCGCGACTCTAATGCCCAACGGCTTGGCGTCAAGGCCTTCGGCGGCCAACTGGTGACCGGCGGTTCCATCCTGGTTCGCCAGCGCGGCACGCGGTTTAAGCCCGGCGAAAACGTCGGGCGTGGCAAGGACGATACCCTGTTTGCGAAGATTCCGGGCGTGGTGGTTTTCCGCGACCGCGGCCGCATGGGCAAGTTCATCAGCATCCAGGCTCCTGCCGCCGCTGCTGCTCCGGCTCAGTAACGCTGCTCCGGCCCCGTAACGACTTTCTCCTGTCTGCACTCCATTAAGGGTCCAGAGCCTCTCTGGACCCTTTTTCTTTTGTTGTCATGTTTATTGATGAAGTTAGAATCCTGGTGAAAGCCGGCGATGGCGGCAACGGTATCCTCGCCTTCCGCCGTGAGAAGTTCGTCCCCAAGGGCGGCCCTTCGGGCGGCGATGGCGGACGCGGCGGCGACGTCGTCCTGGTCTCCAATCCCCACTACAATACGCTCCTGCACTTCCGCTACAACCCGGAACACAAGGCCGAACGCGGCCGCCACGGGGAGGGTAGCAATAAGACCGGGCGTGACGGCGAGTCCATCGAGTTGCCCGTGCCGGTGGGCACCGTTGTCTACAACGACGAGACGGGCGACAAGTTGTTCGACTTTACGGAGCCGAATCAGCGGTTTACCGTTGCCAAGGGCGGGCGCGGCGGTTTGGGAAACCAGAACTTCGCCACACCGACGCACCAGGCGCCAACCGAGCACACGCCCGGGCGTCCCGGGCAGGAACGGCATCTGCGGCTGGAGTTGAAGCTGCTGGCCGACGTGGGGCTGGTGGGCTTCCCGAATGCCGGCAAATCGACTTTGATTTCGCGCATCTCGGCGGCAAAACCGAAGATTGCCGATTACCCGTTTACGACGCTGGAGCCGAACCTGGGCGTCGTGAAGCGTGACATGGAGCGGACGTTTGTGGTGGCCGATATCCCCGGCCTGATCGAAGGGGCCCACGAGGGCGCAGGACTGGGGATCCAGTTCCTGCGCCATATCGAGCGCACCAAGGTGCTGGTGCACCTTGTGGATGTTTCGGAGTTCTCGGGTCGCGACCCGGTGGATGATTTCAAGATCATCCTCAAGGAATTGGCCGCGTTCAGCGATGAACTGGCCGCCAAACCAATGCTGGTGGTGGCCACCAAGATGGACACCGCGCAGGATCCGGATCGCGTCACCAAGCTGAAGCGCGCCGCCCAAAGACGCAAAATGCCCTTCTACAAGATCTCCGCCGTTACCGGCGAAGGCTTGGAAGAGCTTTTATTTGCGATCGAGAAAGTTGTTTTCGCCAGTCCGGTTACGGACGAAGGCTGATCATCGCCGACGAGGAAATCGTGCGCGGCTGCGAGAAGTAATCCACTTCCGCCAGATTCTTATACACCGCACCGGCAACGCCGGAGGCCACGGGGCCATTCACTGGACGACCGCCGGTCAGCAGCACAACCACTACCAGCTTATTGCGGCCAACATCATTGAAGCTGCCGAACCAGCCGAGGTGAGTGGGAGTGCGTTCGTCGGTGCATGTGCCCGTTTTCCCGAAGATCAGATCATTGCTCTGATAGCCAGCGCGGCGGGCGGTGCCGTACTCGACGGCGCCCATCATGCCGGGCTTCATCTGTTCGATGTGCTGGGTGACTTCCAGCTTGCGCTTCACGCGGGGGACGAAGTGTTCCACGTCGCCGGGAGTGCGCGGGTGCTGCAGGTAGTAGAGCGTGCCGCCGTTGGCGACCATCGAGAGCAAGGCGGTTAATTCCAGCGGGGTGAGCGAGATACCGTGGCCAAAGCTGGTCATCAGGCCGAGCCCGCCGGGGGGCGGCGTGGTGGGCAGGACGCCTGGCTGCTCGCCTTCGATATTGAGGCCGGCGCGTTCGCCGAGGCCGAACAGGCGGGCGTAGTAGCTGATCCGGTCAAAGCCGAGCTTCTCGCCGAGATGGGCGAAGTAGGCATTGTTGGAAACCGCCAGAGCCCACGTGAGGTTCTGCTGGGCGCGGCGAGCCACCGGGATCATGGTTTCCCGATCGATGATGCCTTCGCTCAAAGCTGCCAATCCGGCAACGACCTTGATGGTGGAGCACGGCTGGAATCCGCTCTTCAGCGCCAGTTTCTGGTTGACGAGTGCGAGGATGCGTCCGCTGTAGGGGTCAGCGACGACGACCGAGCCGTTGTAGGGGCCCAGCGCTTCTTCTGCTGCTTTCCGGACCACCGGATCTTCGCCGGCAACCCAATCGCCCTGGGACGAGTCAGCGAACGTCGGTTCGAGCCAGGGGCCGTCCTTGATCAGGCTGGTGCCGCGGGAGTAGGCCGTCGAGCGGAGGTAGGCGCGACCGCGTCGACGACTGGCGGTGGCTGTACCGCTCTTTGCCTTTGACTTCGCCTGCGCCTTCGCTTTCGGGGCGGGACTCTTGGCCGTCTTCTTGGCCGTGGTGGAGGACGCGGAACCGCGACGCGTCACTCGCGATCTGGATTTGGCAGCCAGAAGGCTGTCGTTCACCAGAAACAACAGCACAAGTAAGGTGATCAAGGATCTTGGCGAGGTCGTATGTGGCATGCCACCCCTATTCATTACATCGGTCAAAATCACACATCGCGCTACAGGCGCGTGTCAAAATTCCACAGCAATGAACTTATTGTCATGGAAGCTGCCACCTGCGTCAAGTGACTTTTACGACTGTACTAGTACCGGCGGCGATCGGGCCGGGTGTTCGTCTGTTTGACGGTGGGTGCGCGTACCTTCGTTACGCGAAAGGGGTTATTCTGCGGCGCGGGCTGTGCAGCGAGGTACCGGAGGGCGGTCCCTGACCAGCCACGGGAGTAGCGTGGTACCGCCCCCGGTAATGTAAATACTGCAGGGCCGGGCTATTCCTCGTCTTCGGGCAGGGGTCGGCGCGGGTCCCCCTTCCGGAGCGGTGGGCGCGGACCCGCACCGTCCGGACCAAAGCGTTGTGGCAGCGGGCGCCTCTTTTGGAGCTCTTTCCACTGCTGGGGCGTCAAGACCATGCGCAGGCGGAAGCCCATCTGCGCCACGGCCCTGGTAAGCTCCGTGCGTGCCGTCAGGATGCGTTCGATGGCGGCATTCACTTTCTGCGAGTCGGGGTGATCCTCGTTCACTAGGTCTGTCAACTGGTTGTCGGACTTCTCGACGTTGGCGCGCAGGTCGATCAGGCGGTCCCGATACTCGCGGACAATGGCCTGGATCTTCTGCGTTTGGTCGTCGGAGAGGTTCAGGTCGCGGGCGATGGGTGTTTCCCACCAGGGGAAGAAGTCGCGGATCTGGCCGAAGGCCATCAGTGAGGTGGCGAACACCAGGAACAGCAGGCGACGTTTCATTGTTTCGCCTCAAACAGGGCCTTTACCGGGGTGACCGATTCGGGCTCCCAATCGGAGGCTGTCTGGTAGATCTCGGCGAAAAGCTGGGCATCGCTTTTGGCGCCGGCCGCGGCCTGGGCGACGGGCTGATCCGCGGCAGGGGCCTGCTTCTGCAGGGGCGCCTGCCAGACTACGAGGGCAACGGCCATCGCAGTGGCCCCGAGGGCTGGACTCCAGCGGAACATCCATCCGTGCTTGGGACGCTCGACACGGGCGTCGATGCGGCGCCGCTGCTCCACCAGGAAGTCAGCGGGAACTTGTGCCGTTTCTGCGGTTTGGCGCCGCAGGTGTTGGCGGCGTTCGAACTCGGCGCGGCACGCGGCGCAGGCCTCCAGGTGGCCATCCTCGGGTCCCACCCCGTAGGTCGCCATCAGGAAATCGTTATCTGACCAATGCTTTGCCATATGCTCTCGCCTCACTTCTTCAAATCCTACTCCGCCGTTTGCGGTCGCGGTAGAGGTCCTGCAACTGGTCGCGCAGTTTGGATACCGCGCGCGCCATGTGCGCTTTGACGGTACCCACATCGAGGCCCAGAATGTCGGCAATCTCTTCCAAAGTTTTGTCTTCGTAGTGTTTCAGGGTGAACACGACACGCTGGCGGTCACTCAGCCCCTCGATTGCGCTCTTGAGCCTGCGGCCGATCTCGAGCGCGTACATTTTATCTTCGGCGGTGGGATCGCAGGCCGGGGCCATGCTGAGGATGAGCGTTTCGTCCTCGGCGGCGGGGCGTTTCCGCCAGAACTGCCAGCGGCGCGAGCGGAGGCGGTCGAGGCAGGTATTGACGGCGATGCGCGTCACCCATTTTGCTGGCTCTTCGACGAAGGCTCCCTGGGCCTGCCAGGCCCGGTATGCCTTGAGGAAAACATCCTGGGTCGCCGAATCGGCCTCTTCACGATCCTGGAGCATGCGCTGGCAGAGCAGGAAGACGCGTTTCTGCTCACTGGTGACCCAGGCGCTGAAGTCGCGTACGGGTGCCGCGACGGCGGAAGAGGCAGCCAGCGGCTCAGCCATAACGCCCATCATATCGACAGAAACGAGGAATACCCTTTAAGGGATTACAGTGTTGACGAGAAAAAAGCAAAAGCCGCCCAGGACGCGGGTTTCACGCCAGGGCGGCATCTCAACGCAGGAAACATTTTCAGGCCGGAGGTTGGTGTGGGCCGCCGCGACGGTTAGCCGAGCAGTTTGGACGTCTCCGGTTCGGCGAAGCTTTTTGTCGAGAAGATGGAGCAAGCTTTCGCAAGCTGGCCCAGGTCTCCTCCCTCTTCCACCGTGAGTTCATGTTCCACCCAATTGGAAAGAGGAATGTTACGGAAGAAAAGACGCTCCTGCAGGACCATCGCCTTTTTATTGGCGAATAGCGACTTGCTCTCCCGCATGTAATGCCGTTCCTCCACCCGGAAGTCCGCCAGGAACTCGTTCAACGACTCGCGCCGGACACACTCCTCGGTCGCCTTAACACGCTCAATCAGCACTTTCTCTTGGGAATCGATCGTGGCCCGAGCTGCCGCCAGCACTTCTCTCTCACGCGCTAGCGCCACCTCTAATCGTGCCTGCATGATATAGAACGACAAAAGAGCCGACCCGGCCGCAACGAAGACCGGCAGTAGGATCCAGATGACAGCTTCCATACTGGTACTTTCA
>JAEUQF010000180.1 GCA_016789745.1 Bryobacterales bacterium | reverse complement strand
TGGTGACGCGCCCGCGGCGCTCCGGCACTCCCATCGCCTGGCTGGAATGCTGGCTGCGGCTGCGGGCGGCAATCTCGCCGTAGGAGGCGCCCAGCAGCGGGTTAAAGACGCCGCTATCGATCTCGATGCGGTTGGGAACCTGGGCGTTCTCCTTCTCCATCTCGGGGCTGAAGTTGAACTGATTGAACAGCAGCCGCTTGGCTTTCCAGGGCTGGACGAAGTTCAGTTGTTCGGGGAAGCGTTTGGGGTCGGCGGCGGCGAAGAAGGCCTCTTTGCCAAGCAGCGCGGAGGCCTGATGCTGGCCGTGGCCATCGCGGGGGGTGCCGGAGAAGCGCAGGAAGATGATGTCGGGGCGGAAGCGGCGGATGACCCAGACAATATCGCCGAGCGTCTCTTCCTTGCCCCATTTTTCGAAGGTTTCGGCGGTGGTCTTGGTGAAGCCGAAGTCGATGGCGCGGGTGAAGAACTGCTCGGCTCCATCCAGGCGGCGGGCGGCCAGCAGTTCCTGAGTACGGATGAGACCCATGGCGTCGCCCTGCTCCGAACCGATGAGGTTCTGCCCGCCTTCACCGCGAGTCAACGACAGATAGCCGGTGCGCAGGTTGCGGCCGCGGGCAAAGTACGCCAGCAGGTCCGTGTTTTCGTCATCGGGATGGGCGGCGATGTGGAGCACGCTGCCGACGGTCTGCAACTTCTCCAGATCCAGTTGCAGGCGGGCAGAGCCGGCCGGCTGCGCCAGGCACAGACCCGCATTCAGGCAAACAAGAACAACGGCGATTCGGAGCATCCTAAGACTCATCGTACAAGGATGCTGCCGGGCGGCGCCTGGATTCGCTTGATGGAAACCGCTTCGTCATAACACCGTTACGACAACGTAGCTCGCGCTTTGGTACGCTGACAGGCGACCTCCCGGAGAGCCACATGAAAAAGCCCCTTGTTCTGACTGCTGCGATTCTCGCCGCCGGTGCGCTGGCCTTCACGGCCGTGCAACGTGCCCGTATGAAGCATCCCGCCAGTGGCAAAGAGATCACGATTCCCGGAAGGGACGGCACGGCCATCCTGCTGCCCACCGGCTGGAAGATCAGCCCGGCGGGCCGTTCGCTGACGGCCGGCGACATGATTCTGAACTCGCAGGTGAGCCCGGATGGGAAATTCCTGGCATTTACCAACAGCGGCTACGTCCGCCACCAGTTGCACATCATCGACCTGGCGACGGAGAAGGAAGTGGCGGCATTCCCGATTGACCGTTCGTGGAGCGGCATGGCGTGGGCGCCGGATGGCAAGCGCATCTACGTGTCGGGCGGCGTGGCGGGCACGCGTGCCGACATCCTGGTGTTCCAGAAGTGGGATGACAGGGGCTGGTCGGAAGCCCGTGGCGGATTGACGCTGCTGGGCGCGGAGAAGGAGAAGACGGCGGTGGCGGGGTTGGCCATATCGGCCGATGGCAAGGTGCTGTATGCAGTGAACAACTCGGACGACCACCTGTACATCATCGAAGTGGTGGGCGCGTCGCCGGGTCGCGGACTGGGGCGGATCAAGGTGGGCGATCACCCGATCGCGGCGAAGCTCTCGAAGGACCAGAAGCGGCTCTACGTGGCGAACCTGGGCGGGGCCGAGGTGGCCGTGGTGAACGTGAGCGACCCGTCGAAGGCGGAGGTGATCGAACGGTTTAAGACCGACCCGCACCCGAACGATCTGGCGCTGACGAGCGATGACCGGCTGTTTGTGTCCTGCGGCAATGCCAATACGGTGCTGGCGTTCGATCTCAAGACCAAGCAGCGGATGGAGACCATCTATACGTCGCTGAGCCCGAAGGCGCCGGCCGGCACGACACCGAATTCGCTGGCGCTGAGCCCGGATGGCGAGAAGCTGTTCGTGGCCAATGCCGATAACAACAGCGTGGCGGTGATTGAGGTGGAAAAGCGCGGTGAGGCGACGGTGCAAGGCTTTATCCCGACGGGCTGGTATCCGACTTCGGTACGGGTGACCAACGACGGCAAGCGGCTCCTGATCGGCAGCGGGAAGGGCGGCACGGGCACGGGGCCGAATGCGGTCACCCGGCCCATCGATCCGGTGTCGGCGCCAACCAGTTTCCTGCATATGGGCAACAACTTGAGCGGGCTGATGTCGTTCGTGGACATGCCGAACAAGGCGAAGCTGGAGGAGTATACCAAGCAGGTCTACGCCAATGTGCCGTACCGCGATGCGGCGCTGGAGAAGTCGGATTACGCGGGCAAGACGGTGGTACCGACCAAGGTTGGGGCCGGATCGCCGATCAAGCACGTGCTGTACATCATGAAGGAGAACCGTACCTATGACCAGGTGCTGGGCGATCTGAAGCAGGGCAATGGAGACCCGTCGCTGGTGCTGTTCGGGCGTGAGGTGACGCCGAACCACCATGCGCTGGCGGAGAACTTTGTGCTGCTGGACAACCTCTACTGCAGCGGCGAAGTCAGCCAAGACGGGCATCCGTGGAGCACGTCGGCCTATGCGACGGACTTCACGCAGCGGGCCTGGACATTGGGTTATTCGCAGCACGGGCGTCCGGTGGCGAACCGCGCATCGGCCGAGCAGTCGACGCCTTATATCTGGGAGGCGGCCGAGAAGGCCGGGCTGAGCGTGCGGATCTTCGGCTACGGCGGTCGGCGTGGATTGGAAGGCAAGGTGAGTGAGAACTTCGACCGGCGTCCGGCGGGCAGCCGCGATGCGCGGGCGCGGGACTACGAACGGGCGGACCGCTTCGTGGAAGAGTTCGAGCAGATGGTGAAGGACAACAAGGTTCCCAACTTCATGTTCATGTCGTTGGGCGAGAACCATACCACCGCGACGCGGCCGGGCAACTTCACGCCACGGGCGCAGGTGGCGAGCAACGACCAAGCGATCGGGAAGATTGTGGAGGCGATAACGAAGAGCAAGGTCTGGGGCCAGTTCGCGATCTTCATTATTGAGGACGATGCGCAGAATGGGCCGGACCATATCGACTCGCACCGCACGGTGGGGCATGTGATCAGCCCGTACGTGAAGCGGAAGCATGTGGACAGCACGATGTACACCACGGTATCGATGCTGCGGACCATGGAACTGCTATTGGGCATTCCGCCGATGACGCAGTACGACGCGGCGGCGACGCCGATGTTCGAGAGCTTCATGGACAAGCCGGACATGAGCGGCTATGCGTTGGTAAAGCCGCAGATCGATCTGTTCAGCCGGAACCCGGTGAACGCGTATGGGTCGCAGGAGTCGGCGAAGTTGAACTTTGAAGAGTACGACATGGTGGACGAGGCGACGTTGAACCGCATCCTGTGGCACAGCATCAAGGGCGTGGATATTGCGATGCCGGCTCCGGTGCGGCGCGCGATTCCGGCGCCTTGGGGGAACCTGGTCACGTTCGACGTGGACTAACGGCTTTTTTCTTAGGTCGCGGCGTATCCTTTTGGCGTTCCCGAGGGAATAACAGGCAAGGGACGCCGTGACCAACGCTGAGTTCGAGACCATCTTCGAAGCCCACAAAGACGCGGTCTACGGATTTGCCTGGCGGATGACCGGATCGGCTGCGGTGGCCGAGGACATCGCGCAGGACTGCTTCACAAGCCTGTGGAAGACACCTGGCCGGTTTGATGCCAACCGGGGTCCGGCGCGCGCCTGGCTATTGGGCATCGCCCGCCACTTGGTCCTGAAGCGCTGGCGGGTGGAAAGCCGCTGGACTCCCTTAGAAGAAGACAACAACGTTCCGGCTCCGGAGCCGCCTCCGGCCGATTGGACCACCGTCCACAAGGTGGCCTATGCGGTGCAATCTCTACCGCCCCTGCAGCGCGAAGTGGTGCTGCTGGTGGAGTACGAAGGGATGAGCCTGCAGGAGGCCGCGACGACGGTGGAGGCGGAACTCGGCACGGTGAAAGCGCGGCTGCACCGTGCGCGGGAGAACCTGCGCCGGCTGCTGGAGCCTTTGAGGAGTACCCCATGAACGATGACGAACTGCGATCTCTGCTGCGCAAGTGGGAGGCACCGCCCGCGCCGGACTCGCTGCGTCGCCGCGTCCTGCCCGCACGGCCCCGCTTTGACTGGCGCTGGCTGTGGACGGGGGAACTGCGGATACCGGTACCGGCGGCGCTGGCCGCTGTGTTTGTCCTGCTGTTTGCGATGTATGGCTGGCGGCGCCCAACGGCACCGCCGAGCCTGTCGGACTTCCAGCAAGTATCCACCCTGCAACCGAGGATTGTGAGGACTGTCCATGAGATTCCTTAGCCTTATTTTGTGTTTGCCGACGATTGCGCCGGCGGGGGTGCTGATGAGCGGCAGCGCCGGCAGCAACGGGGTACATGTGAACTATTCGACGCGGCTGGAGCCCGGCACACCAGCGATCTCCAAGCACGGCGGTGGCACGCTAACCAAGGATGGAGTGATCAAACGCCACCTGTGCAACTTCGACAACGGAACCTATTCGGGCTTCGACCTGACGATGGAGCGGTTGCCGTCGGGCAAAGTGCGGCTGCGATTCGCGCCGTTGACTATGACGCCCGAAGAGATGAAGAAGATCTTCCCCAAAGTGGATCAATGGAAGCCGCTGCCGCTGCCGGCTGCGCCCGCGACGCTGGAGGTGAACCCCGGCGAGACGGTCGCCCTGGACCTGTTCGTCAACCCCAGCACCGGGCAGAAGGTGACCGAGTATCTGACGGTGCAGTCCGACCAGCGGCTGGTGGTGACCGTGGATGGGCCGGCGCGCGACTTCCGGGTGACCGATGTGGAGTTGGACCTGACGGCACCACGGGTATCGGTGGACGGCAAACAGGCGTTCGAGTTCGCGGGGGCCATGCGTGGCCCCGCCCTCTGGCTGGATCTGCCCGGACACGGGCGGCACGTGTTCAGCCTGGTTCCCCGCCCCGACCTGGGGATGCAGCGGCTGGGCGAGATCCGGGGGACGACGCTGCAGTGGAAGTCCGGAGGGCACACGTATGCGGTGAGTACGGCGAGACCGGTGCTTCCCGGCGAGCAGGCCTATCACCTGTACGTGTCGACAGTGCCACGCAGCGTGGAGAGCTTCGGCATTTCCTCCGGCCCGCACCCCGACTGGGCAATCCGGCAACGCTAAGCAGCTGCGAGGCTCGTTACAGCTTGACCGGATGCAGGTCACCCGATTCCAGCAGCCGTGTGATGCGACCGGCCTCGACCGGAGGCGAGTAGAAGTAGCCCTGCACCTCGCGGCAGCCCAGTTCCAGAAGCGTCTGAACCTGTTCGGCGGTTTCCACGCCTTCGGCCACCACCGCCAGGCCCGTGGCATGGCCAAGCGACAGAATACTGCGGACGATCTCCCGTTCCTTGCCGGTTTCCATCATGCGCTGGATGAAGGAACGATCAATCTTGAGGCCGTCGAGCGGGAACTGGCTGATATAGGCGAGCGAGGAATAGCCGGTGCCGAAGTCATCAATCTGGATGCGAACGCCCAGGTCCTTCAGTTGGCGGAGAGTAGCTTTGCTGGCCTCGGCGTCGTCCATAATGGCGCTCTCGGTCACCTCCAGACACATGGTTTCCGGAGGCAGGTCGTTCAGAACGAGGGCGCGCTTGACGGTGGAAAGCAGATTGGCGTCCTTCAACTGGCGGGCCGATAGATTGACGGCAACGTGGAGACGGCCGGCCGCGATGGTATTCCGCCGCCAGGCATTCAACTGTGCGGCTACGCGTTCGATGACGAAGCGCCCGATGGGGAGGATGAGCCCCGTTTCTTCGGCGAGCGGGATGAAGGCAGCCGGGGGCACCAGTCCGCGCACCGGGTGGCGCCAGCGGATCAGCGCTTCCAGGCCGTCCATTTCCCCGCTCCGCAGATCGACCTTGGGCTGGTAAAACATCTCGAACTGGTTATTGTCGAGCGCCAGCCGCAGATCCGACTCCAGCGCCACGCGGGCGCGCACTTCGGCCTGCATGGTTTCGTTGAATAACTCCGCGCGGCCACGGCCGCATTGCTTGGCTCGATAGAGGGCGATGTCGGCGTTGCGGATGAGATCCTGCGCCGTACAGTCGGGCGTAGGTATGGCGATGCCCGCGCTGCCGGCCGGACAGACGGTGCACCCGGCGACATCGAAGGGCTCTGCCAGGGTTCGCACCAGACGCTCGCCGATCGAGAGCGCGTCGGCTTCCGAGTGGATGTTCTCTACCAGAACGGCAAACTCGTCGCCACCCAGACGCCCTACCAGATCCCGGCGGAGAGCCTGTTCGATGCGGCGGCCCGATTCGCGAAGCACATCGTCACCGGCAGGGTGGCCGAGGCTGTCGTTCACCAGTTTGAAGCGGTCAAGGTCAATCAGGATGGCGGCGAACAGCCGCGAGCGGTCGCGGTGGTAGCGCTCAACCACCTCAGCCAGACGCTCCTCGAAGCGCAGGCGGTTAGCGAGTCCCGTCAGGGGGTCCCGGACCTTTTGGTCGTTGATATCGGAGAGCGAGCCGGCAATGCGCGTGGCCTCGCCATTGGCAGCCCGGACAGCCACGCCGCGTACCCTGACCCAGTGGTAGGAGTCGTCTTTGTGGCGCAGGCGGTGCTCGATGTCGAACTCCGGCAAGGCGCCTTCCAGGTGATCCCGCAAGGTGCGCCGGACCTTCGGTTCATCGGCTGGGTGCACACGGCGCCACCACTCGGAAGGATCCGACGTGATCTCGGCGTCGGTATACCCTGCGATGCCCTTCCAACGGGTCGAGAAGTAAATGGAGTTACTGACCAGATCCCAATCCCACAGGCCATCGTTGCTGCCGCGCATGGCCATCTGGTAGCGTTGCTCGCTCTCCCGCAGAGCCATCTCGGCCTGCCGCCGTGCCAACTGCGAAGCGATGCGCACCATCGCGATTTCGAAATCAACCGGCTTGGTCAGGTAGTCATTGGCGCCCAGTTCGAAGGCCTTCAGAAGATGCTCCGAATCAGCCTGCGCGGTGAGCATCACGATGGGAAGTTCGGATTGCGAGTAGGTGCCGCGGAGGAGTTGGAGCAGTTCGAGGCCGGTCATCACCGGCATATTGTGATCGAGCAGCAGCAGTTCGAATCGCTCCCGGCCGATCAGTTCGAGAGCAGCGGGGCCGCCATCGGCGGTAACGACGTTATAGCCGCGACGGTTCAGGCGGCGCTGCATGGACTCACGGGCATCGGGGTCATCGTCCACCAGCAGAAGCAGTTCGCCATTACCGGGTTTGGCTTTCTTCGGGAGTTCCATCTTCAGCCTCGGTGTTGTTCAGGCGGCCGGAAGAGCCTGTCGCGGCTCCCCATCGACCTTATCGGATGCTTGCGCCGTAACAGGCAAAGAAATTGTGAAAGTGGAGCCCCTGCCAGGCTCACTTTCCACCGTAAGATCGCCTCCAACGGCGCGGCAGAAGCGGTGCGTGATGACCAGCCCCAGACCCGTGCCGCCAAAGCGCCGCCCAGCCGAGGCATCCACCTGGGTGAACGGCTGGAACAGGCGGCCCACTTCCTCAGGGGACATACCGATACCGGAGTCGGTCACCTTCACCTGCAGTTGGCGCGAGCCTTGCTCCCCCAGCAGCTGGCATTTGATCGTGATGTCGCCGGCCTCGGTGAACTTACAGGCGTTGCTCACCAAGTTCATGAGACTCTGGCGAAACTTCTGCTCGTCGCTGTGGATGACGAACTCGCGTTCCGGCAGCGGATGGACGACGATCCGGTTCCCATTGCGGCCGGCCAACGGCTCGGCCGTCTCGACGACGTCACGGACCGCCTGGGAGACCGAGAACGGGGCCATGTGAACCGTCATGCGGCCGGCTTCGACCTTGGAAAGATCCAGCACGTCGTTGACCACGGCAAGTAAATGGCGGCCGGCGCGCGTGATCTTGCGGGCATCGGGCAGCAGTTCGTCCAGGTCACGGTCTTCCATTTCCTCTTCGAGCAGCCCGGCGAAGCTGATGATGGAGTTCAGCGGCGTGCGCAGTTCATGCGTCATATTGGCAAGGAATTGGCTTTTGGCGAGGTTGGCGCTTTCGGCAGCCTCGCGGGCGGCGAGCATCGCCTCTTCGATCTCTTTGCGTTGGGTGAGGTCCTGGGCGACATTCACCAGCAGCCGCTCGCCCTGCGATCGCATGGCGGTGACGGTGGTGAGGACCGGGATTCGGCCGCCGCGCGAGGTGATGTACTGGCGCTCGACCCCAACCGAGAATTCATGTTCAGGATCGAGCATGCCGCCATCCAGCACCTCCCCCATCGGCATGCCTTCGAGGTCGCCAAAGCCGTAGCCGAGCAGCTGGCAGGCGGCCTGGTTGGCCGATTGAATGATGCCCTGCTCATCGCAGACGATCAGGGACTCGCCCAGGGCGTTGATGAGGTTGTCGAGGTGGGACTTGGAAACCGTGGATTTACGCAGTTCGGCCGTCATGCTCTCGAAGGCACGGGCGACGACGCCGAACTCGCCGTGAGCATCGGTTTCGATGTGGGTATCCAGGTCCCCCCGGCCGACACGGGCGGCGGCGCGGGCAAGGCGGCGAAGTGGCGCCGTGATGAGACGGGACAGGGAGACAGCGGCGAGCAGGCTGACCAAAAACGTGATCGCGGCCGCGGCGAAAGCAGTGCCCCAGAGACGATTGGCCATTTCCAGCGGGCGCTGCTTGGAAACGATCAGGTGCAGGCAGCCGTTGGCCTGCCCAGCTTCGCCGATGGGCCCTTCTACATGGAGTTCGGCGACAAACTCATGCGACACGAAATCTGTACCGGAGCGGCAGGAGCGGTCATTGGAGTCGCCTGTCCGGGCCAGCGAACGACCTGCTTTATCGTAGACCGCGCCAGCCACCAGGTCGCCTTCGGCCTGCAGCAGATCCAGTTTACGGGCGATCTCAGCATGATTATGGGCTTCCAGCAGCGGGGCAATCAGGAAGGCCGTGCGAACGGCCCGCTGCAGACTGCTGAGGCGCAGATTGTCCAGCAGAAGGGTCTCGGCCTGGTAGGCGAGAAAGAGGCTGCCGAGGATGGAAGCCGCGCCGGCGGCCAGACCGGCCAGCAGGAAGCGCGTGCGCAGGGAGTCTGGGGCCTTGAGTTGCATGGAGCCGATACGGGAGGGGCGATGGCGCCCCCCTTGCGCTTATCGGCTGGCGGCAACCATCCTTGACTGCCGATCTTCGGTGTTCGGCGTTATTGGCACGGCGTGCCGTTCCACTGAAACGCGGCGGGCTTGGCATTGCCGCCCGAGTATTCGGCCTGGAAACCGAAGCTGACCGTACCGCCGGCGCTCACCGCGCCATTCCAGGCGGCGTTCCGTAGACTGACCGACTGGCCGGTTTGGGTAAGCGAGGTGTTCCAGGCGTTGGTGATGCGCTGGTTGCCGGCGAACGTCCAGTTGAGGTTCCACTGGGTCGTGGCGGCCGGGGCCGTGACCGTTACATTGACGACGAAGCCGCTGCCCCAGTCGTTCTGTACCGCGTAGTTCACCACGCAACTGCCCCCGGGGGGAGGCGGTGGAGGCGGCGGCGCGGCCGGGTTCACCGTCAGGGTCAGCGAAGCCAGTCCGAAAGCGAGGTTGGCATCCTGGGCGCGCACCGTGATCGGGAACGTGCCCGATTGCTGCGGGGTGCCGGAGAGCACGCCGGCCGGGGTCAGTTGCAGGCCTTGGGGCAGCGTGCCGGCGCTGAGGGACCACGTGTAGCTGCCTGTGCCTCCAGCGGCGGCCAGTGGTACGGAATAGGCGCCGGCAACAGTAGCGGCCGGAAGCGCGGTGGTGGCGATGGCAACCGGAGCGGGTGGAGGCGGCGCGGTGCCGCCGGGTTCCACGCCCCACACCAGGGTGCTATTGCGATAGACCGTGACCCGATCCCAGACGGCGAACTGGGTCTTGGTGCCGTCGAACGACGGATCGTTGGTTTGCGTGAAGTTGGACCAGTTGTCCTTCGCGATACGGTTCTGGATTTCGCCGCTGTTGGCGCCGGCGGCGAGGTTGCCGGCTGCCGCCTGGAATCCGTTCTCCAGGTAGTGGAGGCCGTTGCCGGCATCGACAAAACGAGCCGTGACGTTGGCACAGCCCACCGCCGCCCAGTCGCAGTAGTGATTGAGGGGGCGGG
This sequence comes from Bryobacterales bacterium, assembly GCA_016789745.1. GTDB lineage: Bacteria > Acidobacteriota > Terriglobia > Bryobacterales > Bryobacteraceae > CADEFT01. The sequence goes on along the minus strand of JAEUQF010000180.1, from coordinate 17,074 downwards.
CACCGTCGATGGTGAAGTAGTACCGGATCGTCAGCTCGCGCAAGGGAACGGCCGTGGCGGTGGCGTTGACGATGCGGAACTGGGCGTTGATCTGGTTGGAGACAGCGCCGGGAATTCCGGTGCGGTATTCCAGGCGCAGCGAGCCGGGCGGCGGGGGCGGCGGAGCCGTGTTGATGACGACCGTGAAGGCTTTCGCAGCCGTGCCGCCCCCGGTGACCGTTACGGTGAAGGTCGCCGATTGGGCTGCGGTGGGGGTGCCGGCGAGGAGCCCAGTGGGGCTGAGCGTGAGGCCACTCGGGAGCGCGCCTTGGGTGACGGCCCACTGATAGGGCGTCGCGCCACCGCTGGCGATGAGTTGCTGGCTGTACGGGCTGTTGACCGTGCCCGCCGGCAGGGACGCGGTGGTGATGCTCGGCGGCGCCGGGGGGTTGATGGTGACGGTGTATGCCTGGGAGGCGGTGCCGCCGCCGGTGACCGTTACGGTGAAGGTCGTCGATTGGGCGGTGGTGGGCGTGCCAGCGAGGAGTCCCGTGGGGCTGAGCGTCAGCCCGGCAGGCAGGGCGCCCTGGGTGACTGACCACTGGTAGGGCGTCGCGCCGCCGGTGGCGGTGAGTTGCTGGCTGTATGGGCTGTTGACGGTGCCTGCGGGAAGCGATGCGGTGGTGATCGCCAAAGGCTGCGGTTGTGCGTCGCCGGGCTCATTGCCCCACACGCGGGCAGCGCCGTCGTAGAGAACGATGTTGGCTGTCTTGGCGGGTGTCGAGCCATTGGGCGCTACGCCGGTGAACGACCAGTCATTGGCGGTGTTCCAGGCCGCGCGGCTCGTCAAGCGGAACTGTACCTGTTTACGCGATTCGCTCTGCCCGGCGGGCGAGATCACCGTACCCGCGCAACTTACCTCAATATAGTAAATCGACGCGCTCCAGAGCGTGGGGCCGGACGGGGCGCCGCACTGGTTGTAGGCGGTGCTAACAGTGATGTCGGCGGGGCTGGCGGAATCGAGCGTGAAGAAGTAGCGCAGCCGGAGGTTACTGACGGCGCGGGCGGGCCAGGCCGACTGGTTGTTGAGATAGGCGGCAATCTCGGTGTAGTTGGCGCCGGAGGAGTTGATGGCGGCCTCGACGAAGATCTCATCACGGGAGGGCGGTTCGGCGCCCGGAAACCCAGCCACCGGCGTGCCGCCACGCAGCGCGTACAACCGCGCCAGGGCCCCCGTGAAAGCAGCATTGTAATCCGTGGCCACTTCGTTGGCGACATAGTCGGCGCGGGAATCGGTGTAGCCGTCGGAGAGGTTCGGTCCGCCGACCAGGGCTCCGAAGAGAGTATGCACGGAGTTGGCGGGACTGCTGATGTTATTCGTAAACGAGCCGTGGGCGCCACGGTGATGCGGGTTACGCGGCGGATTGACACCAAAGCCGACCACATAACTGGAGTTGCGCGGATTCTGACCCAGCATGTAATTCACCTGGCGCTCAGCGAAGGTACGGTAGCGGGTGGCGCGGGAGGCGTCGAGGTTCTGGGAAGCCAGCCAATCGGAGTAAACAAACGCCAGGAACGCGGTGTTGGCGGCATAGCGCAGCGAGCCCCATTGGTCGAGCCAGGCGAGTCCACCCGGGGTGTACCGCACGCGCTCGCCGTTGTAGCCGTCGGTCCAGAAATCGAGGAAGCGTTCGGCATCGGCACGGCCCTTGGTGCCGCCGGTGAGGGTCGATAACAGCACGTAGCTGCCGTAGGCTTTGTCATCCCAGTTGTGGGTCCAGCGGTACTGTCCCCCAATCGCCGAGTAACTCTGATCGGCCTTCACAAGATAGGCGGCTTCGTTGGTGGCGCGGTAGAGCCATGCAGCACCCCAGACTAACTCGTCGTTATAGCCGCTCCAGGAGTTATAGAACGCCGCGGCGTCGGTAATGCAATCGGAATACTTGCCGCGATAGGTATCGGCGAACTGGTAAACCGTCCGGGCGCGGGCGAGTAACTGATCGGCGTAAGCAGTATCACCATTGGCGCGGAACACCAGGGATGCGGCGGCCAGCGCGGCGGCGGTCTCCCCGGCCAGGTCGGAGCCCGGGCAGGCCGCACTTACCGAATAAGACGGTCTGGCCATCGGCATCACTTCGGGAGCTCCCCACCAGGCGTGGTCGGCACCCCCGTTGCCCACCTGGCCCCACAGGGTATTGGGCGTCTGGCTGGCTTTCAGGAAGTAGTCGGTCGCCCAGCGAAGGTTCGCCAGGGCCGGTGCGAGTTGGCCGCTGGCGGCATAGGCATCGCGGTACTCCAGCAGTCCCCAGGCCAGCAGCGTCGCGCTGGAAGCCATGGGGAAGCCGAACTTCACGTGATCTCCGGCGTCGTACCAACCGCCAGTAAGATCAAGACCGCCGTCACTGCCGTCAGCCAGTCCCGAGTTGCCCCGCCAGTTCACGCGGTTCGACGGTGGCAGAGTGCCAGAGCGCTGCACATCGTAAAAGAAGACGGCCTTCTGCAGCGCTTCGGCGTAGTTGAAGGCAGGCGTCTGTGCCGCGGCCGCCAAAGGCAGCAACAGCAGAAAATACGGACGGAGATATGGCATCAAGTTTCCCTGGACACAGTAACCGGAACTGCGTTTACCCCATGGTAGAGGGGAAATCCGGGGGAGAAAGGAGAGTCGGTGGATTCCGATTAAGACTTGGTATCGAAATCTGAAACGTACTAAGGAGACAACCTTAGAAGTTCCGCTACCATTGCTCTCTATGATGCCACAACAGGTGCCATTACTGAATCAGAATTGTGAGTTCCTGAGAAGATTTGTTGCCGATATTGAGGTGGAGGCGCGTAACACCTACACCAACTAACCCTGATGGAATAGGACCAATAGTAACCCGATCGACTCCGGCAAGTTCCGGATGCGGCGCGGCGAGGATGGCCGGGATGCTGTGATTCCCGATTCTGCCGGAGACCGTGTTGAGCGAAGCGCGACCGCGAACGCCGGTGGCGAGCAGCGATAAGTAAGTGGGCTCATTCGGGGACAGCGTGATGGGTACGGGCTCCCACTTCCGGCTGGCGGCGTCGAACTGGGCAAGAGGCTGGCTGGCGGTAGTGGCGCCCAGACGAATGACTTCGCCTAGGGGATAGCCCAGGCCATCGCCGGTAGCGGAGAAGAGCGCCGGAGCAACGGCGTCCACCAGCACAGCATCGCTGGCGGCGACAATGCCGTCCACCAGCAGGTTCAGCACGCCGGGGCCGGGGCGCGCGTCGATAGGTACCTGGAAGTTGGCCTGGCCGGGAACGACGCCGAGAACACGGTGGCGGTAGGTGCGGCCCAACGAGTCGATGAGTTCAAGCGCGACGCCGGCGAGCGTGTCTACCGGATCGGCGCCTGGCGGCGACGCCGTGCGGCGAATGGCGGCAGAGAAGGCGCTTACCAGGGCCGCAGGAGCCAGCGAGGTGGGCTGCAGGCTGGCCGAGGAAAGGATGGAGACACGCGGCAGATCCAGGCTGGTGGCGACGGAGATGAGCGGTGTTCCGGCGGCGGTAGTCGACGGGGCCACGAAGGAAGGCAAGGCGTCGGAGGCGTTGGGGCCCAGCAGGCCGGTGGCCAGCAGCGTTCCGGTGCCGGGGTTGCCGGTCAAGGCGGTGAGCGCGACGCTGAACTGCCACTCTTCGATGCGCTCGGGGTCGGCACTGACCACTTCCCAGGCGGCGGTGGCTTTTCCACTGTCGTTGTAGAGCCGGGCCCAGCCAGGCACCCACGGGGACATCGGATTGAAGGTACCGCCGCCATTGCCGTCGGTGTACGTCAGGAGCGCACGGGGAGCAACTTCTGAGCCGGCGTCGCGGATGGTGACCCAGACGGCGGTGTCGGCGGGGATACCCGTGAATTGCACGACCAGCCGTGTACCGGCGTCGGCGAGGCCTGCTTCGTGGGTGCGGTTCACCTTGGCGAGGCTGGGGTTGTAGAAGCCGGTTTCGGTGTTGTAGGGCGCACCGGGCAGTGGCTGCGCGGCCAGGAACTTCGGGTCGGCGGAAGTGGTGCCTGCATTGCGGCGGCGGAACGCGGTGGCCGTGGTTTCGGTGAAGACGACGCGCGCGGATTGGCCGGCGGAGGGCTCCTGCAGAGGCAGCGAGCGGGGCGTGATGAGGAGCGCGGCCGTGTCGGCGGGAGCGGGCAGTCCACCGTTGGTGCGAATGGCAAAGCGCAACGAAGGCGTGCGTGTGGCGGAGGTACGGTCGCTATTGCCCACCGCGACAGGCACGCCGTTGCCCGCAAACATCTGCACCGACGTTTCGATGGTGGCGGCCTTGTGGGCGGCGGCGTTGACGCGGAGATTGACGATACGCAGGGTCCGCGGCGGATCGCCGGCCACGGCTGGAATGCGAACGCCCTGGAAGACCAGCGAGGCATCGGCCAGCCGCTTGCCCTGAAACACATTGGCCTCCGCCTGTTGCGGGCAGGTGAGCGCCCCTTCGGGCGGCGCACAGGCCACCTGGCGCGACGGGGGCGGATCATCGACCAGCAGCAGCGCGTCGTTCCAGGCCCAGTTCAGACTGGAGATGGGCGCCAGGTCGCGGTTGGTGAACGGCGTTTCGCTGTTCACCACCACCTGGTAGTCGCGGTCGCCGGCGGCACCCGCGCACCGCAGCACGATGTCGGGCAGCAATTCGGCGGTGCTTTCCGAGCGAATCTCACTGGCGGTGTCGACGCGGTCGCAACGCAGGCTTTGGCCCTCGGCGACCAGCGGCGACAGCGCCAGCAGAAGCAGAGTTCCGCGCATGGGTTACCTCGGCTGGAAGGGCTGCTGGCCCACCCAGTTGGGGATCGAAGACAGGTTCTGCTCGCTGATGAGCGGGCGCTCCTGGAACAGGTACTTCACCGTGAAGCCGGCCGACTGCGAAGTGAAGTTGCGGGTGTTGTTCATGCTGAAGAAGCCGCCGGCGTACCAGTGCGGGGCCATCTGGTAGAGCAGACTGGCCTGGACGCTGTAGTTGGGGCCGGTGTTCGAGATGGCGCCGTAGGACGGGCCGTTGCGTCCCTGCAGGGCGGTGAGCGTCGGGAAGTAGGGCGAGGCATCTTCGCGGAAGTGCTGCGCGCCGAAGGCTCCGGTGACGTTATAAAGGAAGCGCTGCTGGTAGCGGCCGCTCCAGGTGATGGGAACATTCACCAGGTAGTAGCCTTGCGGGCTGAAGTAGCCGCCGTGGCCAAGCGTGAAGTAGCGGAGATTCTTGTCATAGCGCATGGTGAAGGCATTCAGGCCCACCGTCACGCTGCTTTCCGAGTTGCCGTAGACCTTCCAGTACGCGCCAACGGTGCCGTCCATGCGCCGGTTCTTCAGAACATTCTGGCCGGTAATGTTGTAGAAGCCGCCGCCGGCATACCAGCCGGAGCGGTCATCACCGAAATTGACCTGGAGATTGCCGCCGGTGGAGACGACGCCGCCCCACGTTTGGCCGGTCACGGTGTCGCGGCTGCCGGCGAAGGACAGCATGGTGTCGCGCACGTTCTCGCGTACCAGCTTGATCTGCAGAGGGCCGTTGCCGGGGCGGAAGCGAAGGCCGCCAATCCAGTTCTGGACAGCAAAGCCCTGGGGGCTGACACCGGCCATCAGGCCGAAGCTGTTGCCGGAGAGTTGGACTTCGGCGGCCATGCCGGAGGCGGTCTGTTTGCCCATGCTGGCACCGCGGGGCAGCGCGCCGAAGCGCAGGTCGGCGGTGCCGTCCATGGTGCCGCCGTCGATGTTGGTGGGGCGGGCCACAAGCGCGATGCGCATGGCGTTGCCCAGCGTGTGGCTGGCCTCGATTTCGAGTTCCTGGATGGTACGGCGTTCGAAGCCGTCGCGGCCGGAGCGGGAGTCGAGAAGGGCGTCCATGGCGGCGAAGGAGGCGTTGCGGGCCTCGACGGCGGCAATCTGGCGTTCGACCTCGGTGCGGCGAGCGTCGTACTCGGCACGGGGACCCACCGTGGCGCCGGCTTCGAAGGAGGCGCTGGTATTGGTGAGTTGCGCTTCCTTGGCAGGGTCCAGCGCACCAAACGCAAACGCTACGCCGAGTTTCGAAGACGCGGCGGGAGTACTGCCCAGAGCCGCGAAGTTCGCACGGCCGGCATCGCCGCCTTCGAACAGGAAGGGTGTGGCGTTCGGGTCGGCCGAGGGGCGGCGTGTGGGCGTCATGTGCGTGAGCGCGGCGGCCCAGTAGCTTTTAGCCTGTTCATAGTTGCCACGCTGCGAGGCGAACTTGCCGGCCAGGTTGAGAATGTCCGGATGATCGCCCCACCGGTTCAGCGCCTCCTTCATCCACTTATCCCCAAGGTCGCGATCTTCGGCCATGGCGGCGCCGATTGCGGCAATATAGTCGGCGGGCGTGGCGTCTTTCAGGCCCCACGTTTTGTAGAGTTCAAGCGAGCGCTTGTGATTGCCGGATTCCAGCAGCGCCCCGGCCAGGCTGGCCCGCAGCGCGGCATCGCCGGGCAGCATGCGGTGGCCGGTTTCCAGCAGCGCGATGGCCCGCGGCAGGTCCTTCATCTGGCGGGCGCTTTCGGCACGCTTGCGCGTCCACACCGACCACAGGTCGTTGAGGTTCTTCTGCTGCGCTTCATCCAACCGCTCGGTATCCTGCTGCAGCGTGGTAAGCGCGGTGTAGACTTCGCGGTCATCCGAACTGGCCTTCAACGCCAGCCAGCCGTGCTGCAACAGCAGGTCGGGCGAAGGCTGCCGCTGTTGCAGGGCAAGGCGCTTTTCGGCGGTCCGCACCAGGCGGAGGGCTTCCTCGTCATCGCCCTGGCCGCTGTAGACAGAAGCCATCAGCGCGACGAAGTCTGGGTCATTCAACAGGCGCAGGCGTGTTTCCTGCGGAATGCGCTGCACCAGCAGCATGGCCTCGCCCTGTCGCTGGTTCTTTTCCAGCAGCATCACCAGCGAGCGCCATACTTCCGGCTCGTCGGGGTATTGTTTGGCCAGGTCGCGCAGGAAGGCTTCCGCTTTATCGGTGCGGTTCTGCTTGACCCAGATGCCGGCCAGTTGGAGTTGCGTGCCGCGCTCGGCCTTGTCGCCGGCATCGGCAATGACGCGGGCGAGCAGATTCTCGGCCTGTTCCAGCCGCCCGGCCTGTACTTCCACAATGGCCGCCAGGCGCACGAATCCGGGGCGCCGCAAAGCCGCCTCGTAGGTTTCCGGCGTCATGCGCTGCAGGGCGGTGGCGGCACGGTCATCTTTCTTGAGGCTGACCAGCGACGCCAACAGCCCTTCCCAGGCGATGAGGTTTCCAGGTTCCCGATCGACCACCTGCTGGTAGAGGCCGGCGGCCTTGGCCGCTTGGCCCTGCGCCAGCCAAATGCCAGCGAACTGCAGGGCGGTGGAGGACGGCATGGGCCGCTTCAGACGGGCCGAATTTTGCAAGGAGCGTTCGACGGCCTTGGCGGCTTCACCCGTACGGCCCGCAGCCTGGTAGACGGCCGCCAGTACGGCCTGATGCAGCGGGTCGTCGGCCAGACGCAGCGCGGCCTTCGCCGGCATTCTTTCCAACACGGCCAGCGCGGCTTCGGCACCGTGGGCATCGAGTTGGGCGCGGACAAGGTCACGCCACGCATCGGCGTTGTCGGGCTCGGCTTCGGCCAGCTTTGCCAGCAACGCGCCGGCATCCTCGCCCTTGCCTTCGGCCATCAGCACACCAGCCAGACCGCGCTGGGCGTCGGCGGAGTCCGGACGCAGTGTGAGAGCCTCTTCGAAGTGCTTGCGGGCATCGGCCAGGCGGCGCTTCTCCAGTGCTGTCGTGGCGTTCGCCAGCAGACCCCAGAAGCGGGCGTCCTTCCAAGCGGCCGTGAGTTCTTTCTTTTCGGGAGCGGCGGCGCGGGCCCTGCGGAAGAGCTCTTCGGCATCGGCGAAGAGCTTCTCCTGCATGCGCACGTAACCGAGGCCGGCCAGCGCACCCGCACTGTGGGGAGCCGCGGCAATAGCCTCTTCAAACTGCTGCGCCGCCTGACGGAGCTTGCCAGCCTTCAAAGACTCATAGCCCGCATGCTCCTGCGGACTGGCAGGCGTCGCGGCCCGGACGGCTGCTTCGGTCTTCGGCAGTTTGGTCAGCAGCGCTTCCAGTTCCTTGTCCTCATGACGAGCCAGGTAAGCGCGGATGGCGGGGACGTTGGCCGGCGCCGGACCGTCCCACAGTAGCGCCTGGCGCAACGCTTCGTCGGCCCTGGCGGCCCAACCGGCATTCGACGTCAACGCTTGCAGCATGCGGATGCCTTCGGCGCGGGACTTGGGCCGGTAGGTGTAGAGCCGGGCGAGCGAGAGCTGGTATTCGGGCGACTGCGGATAGCGGGCCGCGAGCCGGCTCAGACCCGCCGTGGCGGCCTCCCAACCAGCGGACGTGGCGGCCAGCGTTTCGTAGTAGGCGATGGCCAAAGCGCCGGGCGGCGGCTCTTCGCCCAACACCTCGCGATAAACAGCTACAGCTTCGGAATAGCGCTGCTGTTTCGCCAGCGTTCCGGCCTGAGCAAGGCGATCCGGCGCGACCTTGCCGCTGGCGCGCAGCGATTCCACCTGGGCGATGGCTTCGTGTTTCGGGTTGATGGCACGCAGTCTAACCAGATACTGGCGTGCTTCCTCGGGCTTGCCGGCCTGTTTGGCGGCGCGGGCCAGTCCGGCCAACGCTTCGGTGTTGTTGCGATCCGAGAGCAGTACGTGACGCCAGGTTTGCACGGCCAGGTCCATTCGCCCGCGGCCTTCCTGGACCCGCGCCTTTTCGAGCAGTACCTGGACGGCGGGCTGCTGGGCCATCGCGGGCAACATGGCTGTCACGATCACCACGGCGGCGATGCGCATGAGTTTCTTCATTCGTTAGTCCTTCTGTTTACTGAACCTTCACGCGAAGCGCGGCGCGGCGCTCCAGCCACTGGTGCGAGAGGCTGCCCAACACCAGGGCCAGCAGTACAATGACCACAGGCATCCACAGGAACTGGCGGGCAACCAGGTAATGGAACATCTCCCAGGAGCCCAGCGAGCCGAGATAGGCATCGTCGCGGCCGATGTGGAAGGATTGGAACTTGCCGTTCTGGTAGACGCTGACCGAGCCCGCCACCTGCACGGTTTGCGCGGCGGCGGCCAGGCCTTCGACAAAGGTTTCACTGCCCGCCAGTGTCGGTGCGGCAATGGTCACAACGCTACGGCCGTTGCGGACGCGGGAGGCGTAGCCCTGCAGGATGGCATCGGGGGCATCGCCGGCAAGGGCATCGAAGAGCCGGTCCTGCTCGCGGCCGGAGCGCGTCCATCCGAGGCTGTCCAGTTGTTGCAAGCCGCCCGCCTCTGTAGGACGGAACGCGCCCTGGCGCATCGTGAGAGGCGCACTGCCCAGGATGGCGGGAAGGCTTTCATTCCCGGCACCGATGACCAGCAGGTCGCGATCTACTGAGGCGGCCTCACGCGCTTCGATGACCCGCACGGCAACGGCAGGGTGTCCGGTCTGTGCGCCGAGGAAGCCCATCAGGTCCAGGTACAGGCCGGTCTGTTCCGGTGTGGCATTTGAAGCCAGAACAACGGCCGTTTCCCGCAAGTCCGCACGGCGCGTGAAAGGAAAGCCCGCCTTGGCGAACAGGTCCAGGCGCGGCAGCGCGGTAAACGTGGAGACGTCGGTCAAATCAAGAGCAGACGTGGGCAGAACCTGTGCGGTGGGCGGCGCGGTGGAACCCGGGCTGGCCTGATAGCGGAAGTCGAGATCGAGCGTGTTGCGCGGGTAGAGCAGGCTGACGGGCACCTGCAGCATCGCATGCTGCACCTTGCCGCTTTCCCTGGCAGGCACCGACAGCAGCGATACCTGGATGCCGTTCATCCGCACCTGCAGATTGGCTTTCGTGCCGGGAGCAAGCTGCGAGTAGCGATAGGCCAGTCGCAGCGGCACGGTGGCACGGGAGCCATAGTAGAGGTCGGGCGGAAGGCGGAAGTAGAGCCGTGCGGAGCCATTGCCGGCCACACGGAGGCTGTCGGCGGTGGTGAGGCTGCCGAGCGTGATGGGGGCTTTGGTATTCACCCAGCGCGGCGCATCGTTCAGGCCCCGCGGGGCAGAATCGGCGTGCTTGGCAGAGACGGAGGCGCGGTCGCCCTGCAGGTCAGAGGCGTGCAGCGCGATGGCCTTGGCCGCGGTCAGCAACTGCCCGCTGGTGGCGCCGTAGAGCACCAGCAGGCGGCCATGCGGATCAGCCGGATTGTCGCGGATGGCAACCAGCGGTCCGCCTTCGCCGAGGCCCAGGTCCTCCGCCAGCGGGCTTCCGGCGCGCACGAGCACGACGGCGTTGCCGGCCGGCAGCGTTTCGGAACTCACCGGGAACTGCATGCCGCGATGATCGGCGAGCATGCCGAACCAGGAGGCCACCACGCCGGCGGCTTCGAGCGTGCGGTTGTCAGGATGGGCCGGCAGCACAAACGGCAAACGCGTTTTGTAGCGGCTGGAGGGATCGAAGAACGGCGCGGGCAGCAGACGCAGGTCGTTGGCCAGCGGCATGAGTACGCCGCTCATGCGGATGGCCGTGTTGAGATCGACGTAAGTGTCTTGTGTGATGACGTCAGCCGGACAGGCGACGCAGTTGGCGGAGATGCGGAACGCCAGTTGGTTCTCGCTCAGTAGCAGATCGGAAGGCAGGACGAGGTTGGCGGTGGCGTGGGCGCCGGAGGTGGCACGGGTGGGCACGGTACCCACCTCGGCGCCGTTTAGCGAGACATGCAATGCGAAGCCATCGCCGGCGATGGCGGCCGAGGGGCGGAACTGCAGAGTAAGCGTGGCGTCGGTCGTGATCTTGGTGACCGGGATGTGGAAGCGAATGCTGGCCTGGCCCTCGGAACCGTGCAGCAGCGGCGGCTCACGCAGGCCCAAGGAACGAAGATCAACGGTGTCGCTGAAGCTGGGCGCGGGGGCATCGGACGCGGGAGCGGCATGCAATCGCGACGCACTGAACAGCGCGGCGGCCAGCAGTACGGCGGCGGCCGCGGCGCGCCGAGTACGGCCGGTGAACATGGCGCGAATCACCGCGGCATAGCCGCAAAGCGAGACCCATAGGATGTGGAAGAAGCTGTGGAGCGGGCGGTCATCGGGGCCGGTCTTCCAATCGAGCCAGGCATCGGCGCGGCCATACACCACACGGGTAACGGCTTCCGCCTGTGCCACCGATTCAATCATGAAGGAAGCTCGCAGCGTCCCCTTCAGGGGGACAATCACTTCGATGGGCAGGTCGATCGTGCCGTCGAAAAGAGGGAAGCGGACCGTGCCGCGTTCCCCCGGCTGCAGGCGCAGGCCGGCCGGCATCTCGATGGCAAGGCCGGATTCGGAGATGTTCAACGTATGGGTGCTGTGCGCAGCGCCGGAGAAGCGCAGTTCGCAGGGCAGGCTGGTATCGATGCGGGCCTTGTTGCGCCGCTGGGCGCGTTCCTGGGCGACGGCGATGGCGCCGCCCAGCGTGACAAGATTCAGCACACACCAGGCGATATTGATGGCGAGCGTGCCGGCCACTTCCGGCTCGGCCTTCATGCGAAACACACCGTTGATGATGCCGGCGAGCACCATCGCCACCAGTACCAGGTAGGGTGCCGAAACACGCCAGTCAAAAAATGTCTGATCGACTTTCGTGCTCTTCGGGGTGACGTTGAACTTACCCCAGCGCGGGCTGATCAATGCGGCCAGCGTCGGCAGCAGGATGTAGGGTGCGAGCACCGTTTCATAGATCTCGTTCCAGAACGAGAGGCGATGGCGGCCCTGGATGCGCGAGTTGGTGATTGTCGCCATGAACAGGTGCGGCAGGGCGTACATGAGAATGGCAACGACATAGCCCAGGATGTTCGAGACGTTGAACAGCAGGTAGAGCAGTGGCGCGGTAAGGAAGATGAGCCGCGGCAGCGCGAACAGGAAGTGGGCGACGGCATTGAAGTAGCAGAGCCGCTGGGGCCATTTCAGGCCGCGCGTGAAGAGCGGGTTTTCCAATCGCAGGATCTGCACCATGCCGCGAGCCCAGCGGATGCGCTGGCCAATGTGTTCGGCAAGGTTCGCGGTGGCCAGGCCTGCGGCCTGCGGGATGGCGAGGTACGCGGTGTTCCAGCCGCCCTTCTGCAGCCGCAGCGACGTGTGGGCGTCTTCGGTGACGGTTTCGACGGCGATGCCGCCCACTTCTTCCAGTGCCCTGCGGCGGATGACCGCGCAGGACCCGCAGAAGAACGTGGCGTTCCACAGATCATTGCCGTCCTGTACCACGCCATAAAACAGCGAGCCTTCGTTCGAGACCTTGCGGAACAGGTTGAGGTTGCGTTCAAACGGATCGGGCGAATAGAAGTGATGCGGCGTCTGGAGCATGGCCAGCTTGGGGTCATGCAGGAACCAGCCCATGGTCATCTGGAGGAAGCTGCGGGTGGCCACGTGATCGGCGTCGAAGATGACAACGAATTCGCCATCAGTCTGCTTGAGGGCGTTGTTGATGTTGCCGGCTTTGGCATGCACATGGCGTGCGCGGATGATATAGCCGGCGCCGCACTCCTTGGCGAAGTCTTCAAACTCGGGGCGAGTGCCGTCATCAAGGATGTGGACGCGGCGCTTGTGCTCCGGCCAGTCGATGTTCAGGGCTCCCAGCACCGTGGCGCGCACCACCTCGAGCGGCTCATTGTAGGTGGGCACGAAAATATCGACCGTGGGCCAGGAGGCGGCGTCTTCGGGCAGCGGAACGGGGCGTCGCTGCAAGGGGCGAGCCGCCTGGAAATAGCCAAGCAGCAGGATCACGATGGCATAGCATTCGGCGCCCAGCAGCAGCGCGACAAACACAATGTCGATGCCAAGCGATTCGATGCCGTTGACCTTGAGATACTGCCAGGTTTCGCCAAAGCGCCAGATGGCGTAGCGGATCGTGCTGAAGACCGAAAGGGCGACCAGCGTGAGGGTACCGGTCTGGGCGGGCAGAAAGCGGTCGACGATAAGGGCGGCTACCAGCGTACAGAAGCTGAAAATGGCCTGGTCCCTCCAATCGAGCGGCACGGTGGCCAGCATCGCCAGCAACAGCAACGAAATAAAGCCAAGGAGCCAGGCAAAAGCGCGGCGGGCCATCAGGCGCTCCTCTCGACCAGACCGGTGGTCTGGATAGGCAGGTCAACGCCATTCCATTCGCGAACGATGTCACGCAGGCAGCGAAGATCATCGCTGATGGCCGAATCGGGCGCGTAGTCGAGAACCGTGACGCCGTCAGCCAGCGCTTCGGCGATCTCGTCGGTGCGACGCAGGGTCAGGTTGAGGAGGCGATTCCCGAGTTTGCGGCCCAGCCAGACACGCACCTGTTCGTGCAGGCTGACAGACGCATCGAACTTGTTCAACAGGAACAGCACGGGCTGGTTGGCGTAGCGCTCCAGCAGCGCATCCAGCCGGTACAACGAAGTGAAGTCCGGCGTGAGGACGACGATGGACAGGGCGTTTTCAAACTCGGTGGCATTGCCGGTCCAGAAGCGAGGCGTACCGTCCACTAGGATGCGGTCCAGTCCATGGCGCAGCGAAGCCAGACCCTGTTGCAGCCACTCATCGGGCTGATCGGCGCCCGGCGCATCGTAGCGCTTTAGAAGAAAGATAGGGTGCGCCGAAGGCAGGATGGCGGTGTGCAGCCCGGGGCCTTCCTGGCGATCGCGGATGCCCAGGTGGCAGGGGAGCGGGCTGTCCGGGTCGGCATCAATGACGACAGTGCTGTCCCCGCTGCCGGCCAGCGCGCGGGCCATGGCCGCCACGATTGTGGTGACCCCGCAGCCGCCGCTGCCGCCCACCAAGCGCACCACCGGTACACGCACCGGGGCTTGGCGCTGCGCGGCAGGCGTGTCGCCCAGTAGCAGGGAACGTAGTGCGCCGAAGCGCGGGCCCCCACCGGTCTCCACGCGCTGTTCGCGATAGGTTAGCAACGAAAGCCGCGATGCCGGGGTGATGCCGGCATCGGCGGTGTCGTTGGTCGTTTCAGGTGCCGTCGCCGCATCCAATTGCAGACGGCGGAACGTTTGATACACAGGTCCAGACCATTGCGCGTGGCCAATGAGTTTGCCTAAGTCGTCAGACATCAGTGTTCCTTAGGGGAAGTGGGAATCGGCTCGGAATGCAGATACCGTGCCAGTTTGCGGCAGCGGGCGGGTTCTCAAAAGGAGAAAATAGTCCTGATTTCGACCTATCGATGGTTACGGAACCAGAGGAGTACAATCGGGAGTAGACTACCCCAAATCAGCCCAACCCTACCTGCCGGAAATACCACCATCGACTAGAACGGCAGTTTGGAGCGGCCCATGGGCCCAAGGTTTACGAGGTTGAACGCACGGTTCTATCCTCACCTACAGGGCAGGGCTGCATACTGCGGTCCTGTGTCTACGACCTGGATTCTTCCCCTGCTAACCTGCCTAAGCGCCTTGTCCGCGTCCGCACAAACTCCCCGTCCGCTAATGCCGGAGGACCCGTGGTCCGGTTTCTATTTGTCCGGCACCGGCCCCGATAGCCGGACCTTTGTCAATGTAGACGGCATGCCGTTTCGGCGCGCGGTGCAGTTGCGAACGGCGGCCGGACCACCTGGTAATCCCTGGGACATCCGCATCGTCTATCAGCCGGATGTGAAGGTGCTGAAGGGCGACACGCTGGTGGCGACGTTCTGGGTGCGGGCGTTGGAACCGCGCGAAGGGCGGGCCTACACGCGCTTCGTGGTGGAGCGCGCCAGCGAGCCTTATACCAAGTCGGCCGAATGGCATGTGAGCGCGGGCAAGGAGTGGCGCCGCGTGGAGGTGCCGTTCCAGATGGTAGAGGATTCCGAAGGCCGGGCCTGGACGGTGCAGTTCTGGGTATCGAGTGGGCCGCAGGTGATAGAGATTGGCGGGCTGTCGGTGATGAACTATGGCGCGCGTGTGCCGTTCGACAGCCTCCGGTTGAGCATGTACCCATATGAAGGGGCCGAAGAGGACGCCGAATGGCGCGCGGCCGCACTGGCGCGCATTGAGAAACTCCGCAAGAACGACATTGCCGTAATTGTGCGCGATGACGACGGCAAGCCCATCCCCCAGGCATCGGTAAGGGTGAGCCTGAAGAAGCACAGCTTTGGATTTGGTACCGCGGTGGCGTACCAGCCGTTACGGGCCAGTGGAGCCGATGGGGAACGCTATCGCGAGACGCTGCGGCAATGGTTCAACCGCACGGTGCTGGAGAACGAATTGAAGTGGCCGGACTGGGAGAGGAACCGCGCGCAGGCCTTGGAGTCGCTGGACATTCTGGAGCATCTGGCGGTCGGCCCGGTGCGCGGGCATGCGCTGGTGTGGCCGGGCTTCGCCTATCTGCCGAACGACATTCGTAACATGGTGAACAATCCGGAAGCATTGCGGAACCGGGTGGCGAATCGCGTGACAGATGGGGCGGAGGGGGTCCGCGGGCGCGTCGTGGAATGGGACGTGGTCAACGAGGCGGTAACGAATCGCGACCTGCAGCGGGTGTTGGGCGATGCGGAAATGGCGCGCTGGTTCAAACTGGCGCAGGCCACCGATCCGCGGGCGAAGCTGTACATCAACGACTATTCCATCCTCACCGGTGGCGGCGATGACGTACCGCAGCAGAACGCCTACTACGAACTGATCCGCTATTTGGAGAAGCAGGGTGCCCCGATCGACGGCATCGGCATCCAGGCGCACTTTGAGAAGCAGTTGACGAGTCCAGCGCGGGTGCTGGAGATTCTCGACCGCTATGCGCAGTTGGGCAAGCCAATCGAGATCACGGAGTTCGATGTCGATGTGGCGGACGAGGCGCTGCAGGCTGCCTATACGCGGGACTTCCTGATCGCGGCGTTCAGTCACCGCGGCGTGAAGGGGCTGTTGAACTGGGGCTTTTGGGAAGGCAGCCACTGGAAGCCATCGACGGCGCTGGTGCGCAAGGACTGGACCTGGAAGCCGAACGGAGAAGTTTGGCGGGACCTGATCTATAGACAATGGTGGACCGAGGCACGCGGGGTGACTGCCGCCGACGGCATATACCGGACACGCGGCTTCCGGGGTGAGTATGAGATCACGGTAACGGTAAACGGCCAGGCGCGCACGATCACGGCGGACCTCAGCAGCGAAGGGCCGCAGTATGTCCGGCTGGGCAAGGCCGGACAGGCGCGGATCCAGGAAGGCGGAGTGATTCATGCGGCGACGCTGCAGGGCGGGCCGGTGGCGCCGGGCCAGATGATCACCATCCTGGGCTCGGGGTTGGGTCCGGCGGTGCCGGTGACTAATGCGATGAGCGACGGCACGCTCCCGTCGTTTGGAGGAGATAGCCGCGTGCTGGTGGACGGCCAGCCGGTGCCGCTGGTTGCCGCGGCGGAGGATCGGGTGACGGCGGTGCTGCCGCAGGCGTTGGGCGTCTCCACAGTGATTGAGGTGGAGCATCTGGGGGAGCGCAGCAACGGCATGCGATTACCCGTGGCCGAGGCAGTGCCCGGGGTGTTCGCGGTACAAGGCGGACGCGGGCAGGCGGCGGCGCTGAACTATGACAGCGAGGGTGGCACGCAGATCAACTCGGCGGAAAAGCCAGCCGCGGTGGGCAGCGTGATCGGGCTGTATATGACGGGTGCTGGGTCGACACGGGCAGCGGCGGTAGCGGTGCGGTTCGGCAGCGTGGAGGGGCGCGTGCTACAGTTGGCCACCCCGCAGCCAGGAGTGACCGAAGTGCGGGTGGAGATACCGCTGCGGGCGCCATCGGGAGACGCAGTGCAGGTGGCGGTAAACGCGGCGGGCATCTGGTCGCCCGAAGGCGTTACGGTTGCGATTCGCTGATGAGAGCCTGGGATGGCGGCTCGGTGGCGCGATGGCGCACATAGCGTTTGAGGACGGCCCCGAGGCGGCGCAGATCCACCGGCTTGGCGAGGAACTCGGTCATACCGGCTTCGGCACAGCGTTGCGCACCGTCGCTCAGCACGTCGGCCGTGAGGGCCACGATGGGGATGTCTCGACCCGCCGGGCCCATGGAGCGAATGGCGCGGGTGGCGGCAAATCCATCCATGCCAGGCATGTGGCAATCCATGAAGATGAGGTCGTAGGCTTCGCGGGAGAAGGCGCCCACGGCTTCGGCGCCGTCTTCCACAACGGCCACCGTACAGCCAAGT
>JAEUQF010000464.1 GCA_016789745.1 Bryobacterales bacterium | reverse complement strand
ACCAGAATGCTGTCCATTCGGGGTCGCCGGTGGTAAGCGTATCAGCATTGGGCGATTCGGGAAGACAGATCCATCCATCCAGCCATCGGCTCCAGTCCACTGCGCAGATCCGCGCCCAACGTTCCCCGCCCTGCAGCGTGAGTTCATAGGAAAGCCGAACACCCTTCAGGATTCCGGCCTCCAACTCTTTGGCATTTACGGCTCGCACGGGTCTGCCGCTGAGCCAAGGCTTGTCCTTGGGGCGCCCCCATAGAAAGCGGATGTCGCCGTCAGCCTGCAATTCCAGCAAGGCGGCGATCAGTTCGTCCCTGGTGAAGGAAGGGTTGGTACCGCTATTCAGATGAAAACCTCGCCGGCTCTTGTCCCCGGCGAAAACCGAGAGCCGCACAGCGTGGTCGGAAACTATCTCGAGGAGGTAAAACGCAAGATCATCGGTGTCCACCGATCGCGTCCATCTTTGTGTCAGGTAGGCGGACGCAGCACCCGCTAAGTTCGGTCGATTCGAGTATGCCGGAGCAAGGCCGCCCGCGTCAATAGCCTATCGCGGTACCACCCGCACCCTGTCGCCCTCCAGCACCACGTCCTTCACTCCCCCGAAGCCCTCCGGGATCTCCTCCAAGAAGATCCGATACGTCCACTCCCGCTTGCCCCGCCCCGCGATCCAGCTATACGTCGGCACCCCGAACAGGCTCCCGCGCTCCACCGCCTTCTTGATCCCCTCATCAAACGCCGTGTTCCCAAACTCAATGCCGCGCGCGATCACCTTGTTCTCCCACGGTGCCGGTGCGTTGCCCTTGTTCTCCTGCCAATCCGCGATCCACGGCGTCATCTCGGTCGGCGTCACATACCCGATCAACACCTTAAGCCCCGGATGGAACATCGTGAAGAACTGCTCGCGCCGCCGCGCATCGGTCCGCAACGCGACATAGGTCCCCGCGCGCTCCATCGGCTGCATCGCCCGCAGATCCACCTGCCTGCCATCCACAGCCTTGCCCTGCGGCCACATCGCCGCCGACCCGCTGGCCAGGCTGCCCCCGGCGCGCTCCCGCGTCTGCCCCTCCGTCACCGACGCATCCAGCACCGTCTTGCCCGGCTCCACGAACGGCGGCCCGAACGTGGCATGCTGCATCCACTGGTACGGCCGGTCGAAGGTCTGCAGATTCTCAATCGTCTCGGTCACCGTCAGCACCCGGCCCGTCTTCGGCAACGTCAGCACCCGACGCATGCGATAGCCTGTCCGCTCCAGTCGCGTCTCCAGCGTTAGTTGCACGCCCTCGCCGGAAACCCGCTCAGCCACCTGCCGCCAATCAGCGACCGGCGCCTCGCCGTGATTGCCAAAACCCAACTTCTCTTCCTCGGCCGACGCCGGCCCATAGTTCGGGAAACACACCAGGTGCCCCATGTAGCCCGACATCAGCCAGCGGCTGGGGCTGGTGCCGTACACCGCGTCATGCCGCGGCTCATACGTGCTTGGGTCGATGGTCCGGTAATGCGGCACGCGCATCGGATTCACCGCCTTCTTCGGATCCTCAGAAAGCAGCCGCACCTCCGCGATATGCCCGCCGCCGCGCAGCACCGACACCCGCATCTCCCCGTTTTCCAGAATCCACGCATGCCGGCCTTCAAAGCTGCCTACCGACAGCGTCGCGCCCGGCAACATTGCCGCGGCCAGGAACAGGAGTGCGTATCGCATCTCCTAGAAGGTATACCTCAGTTGAGAAACGCGCGTGCCACCAGGGCCGCCATCTGCTCCCGCGTCATCGGGTCATTCACGCAGAACGTTGTGGCCGTACAGCCTGACGTCACCCCCAGTTCCCGCATCTTCTGCACGAAGCGGAAAAACGGATGACTGGGGGGCACGTCCGTAAAGTAAGCCGTCGTCGGGAAGCCGTAGTTCTCGCCAATCAGCGTACCCATCTTTGCGCGGATCAGCAGCGCCGCCACCTCACCGCGCGTAACTTCGCCGTTGGGACAGTAAGTCGTCGCCGTGCACCCCGATGTTACGCCCAACTCCCGCAGCTTCTGGATGTACCGGAAGAACGGATGCGTCGCCGGCACATCGGTGAAATAGGGCGTGGTGGGTGCGGTGAAGGTTTCGCTACCCAGCAGGGCCCGAACCAGGAACGCCGCCATCTGGCCTCGCGTCACCTTGTCGCCCGGGCAGTAGGTGGTCGCCGTGCAGCCACCCGTAATGCCCCAATACTTCATGACATTCACGAAATCCGCCAGCGGGCTGCTACTGCTGACATCGGTGAACTGTCCCGCGGTTACCCACGGAAAGTAAGAGATCCAGGTGCCCCATCGAGGCGCTGAATTCTGCCGCGGCGCCGCGTATTCCACAGCTACCCACAGGCCACCTTCCACCGGGTCAATCGTGCCGCCAAAGAAATCGCCGTAGCG
>JAEUQF010000463.1 GCA_016789745.1 Bryobacterales bacterium | reverse complement strand
GTCTGGGTGCGAAGGCCCTCCATCGAGTCGGAAGCCACAATCCTTCCCCGGTGAATGATGACAACACGGGAAGCGACGCGCTCCACAGTTTCCAGTTCATGCGAGCTAAAGAGGACAACTTTTCCCTCGCACGCGAGTTCCTGGATCAGACCTCGGAGCACCAAGCCGGTGGCAATATCGAGACCAGAAAAGGGTTCGTCCAAGAGCACCAGGTCCGGGTTGTGCATGAGCGCAGCGATGAGCAACACTTTCTGCCGCATGCCTTTCGAGTAAGCTGAGATCGGAACATGACGGTCAGAGTGGAGCGCCAAAAGTTGCAACATGCCGTCGATCCGCTTACCGTATATCCGGTGGGGCAGATTGCGAAGCTGGGCCACCATTACGAGGTATTCCATGCCGCTCAGGTGGGAATAGAGATGAGGCTCTTCCGGCACGTAGCCTAGACGGTGCTTGTGAGAACGGACATCGCGCCGGATCGATTCACCCCGGAACAGAATGTCGCCGGATGTCGGAGCGAGCAAGCCGGTGATCATCTTCATGGTTGTTGATTTGCCGGAGCCGTTTGGGCCAAGGTAGGCCGTGACCACGCCTGGAGGAGCCTGGAAGGTTACATCCTCCACAATTGAAATGCCGCGAAAGCTTTTGTAATGTGTCCCGCTGAACACGGCGTATTGCTTGAGCCTGAGAGCTTGGCCAAATGCTGTAGCGAGAGAAGATGGATCAGTTATGACACGTCCTGGAGCCTACGGCAGTGACTGCAGCGGCAACCGATCTCCCAGTGCTTCCCATATTTAGCGTTTGGACAGCCTCGCGCGATTACTTGACGCGGTATTTCTCGACGGCATCCATATCCAAAGTGACGCCGAGCCCGGGCGTGGTAGGCACGGTGTAGTAGCCGGCCTCCACCTTGAAAGTCTCCTTCATGAAATCGTCTTCCAGGCAGTTGTTGACGGTGATGCAGTATTCGATGCCGGGGTAGGCGGCGGCCTGGTGGGCCTGGTAGACCTGCGAGATACCGCTCTGGATGCCGTACTCCACCCATAGCGGCACGCCGGTGACTTCGGCCATCAGCGCGCGCTTGGCCATGGTGCGACCGAGCGGGCCGCCGATGACAAAGGCCTGCAACAGTCCTTCGCGCACGAAGACCATGGGATCCTCGCCCATGTGTTCGGCGATCTTCAGCGGCGACTTGCCCTTGAGGGCGCGGAAGGAATCGACGTTGCGGTACTGAACAGGCGATTCGACAGCGAAGTAGTTGTGGTGTTTAGCGAGGCCCTTGATGAAGTGCAGGGCACGGTCGGGGGAGCCCCAATGGGCATTCGCGTCGGCCCAGATACGGTACTCCTTGGGCACGACGGCGCACATGGCGGCTGCCTGTTCCAGCGGATCCTGCCAGGGGCGCGCCTTCACCTTATGGACACGATAACCGAGACTGGCGGCTAGTTTGGCTTCGCTGGCCATGAGGGCGGGCGGCAGGCAGTGGGTCCACCAGGTGTGTTCGATGCGGGGCTTGGGAGCAGGCGAGAGGAGGCGGGCGATGGAGGTGCCGGCGGCCTGGGCCATGACATCATGCACAGCCATGAGGACGCCCTGGAGGGAGTCGTCCTGCCAGAAGTCGATGGGCGACTTGCCGATGAGGCGCTTGGCGATGGCGTCGGTTTGGGCGGGGCTGACGAGGGATTCACCGACGCCGGTGAGTCCGTCATCGGTGTAGAGCCGAATGAAGACCGGCGTGTAGTGTGTCTGGAAGGTGCCCTGGAGTTTGTAGCTTTCAATCCAGGCTTCGCGCACGCGATCGACCATCGGGATACGGGTGGGGAAGACTTCGTACTTCGTGAAACGGGTTTTGGCGGCAGCGGCGCGGGCGCGCGGTGCGATGCCCGTGAGGATGGCAGGGGCCGCGCCCATTTGCAGAAGACCGCGGCGGGTGAGTCTGGGGTTCATGGCGATGGGCTCCTTATCGGACAGCGACGACCTGCACCTGCACCAGTTGGTCCTGGATGACCTGGACGGTGGTACGCGCCGGGGGGTTATTCGGGAAGTATTGCTTGAAGACAGTGTTCATGGCGTCCATGTGGCTGAGATCTTTCAGATAGACGTGGGCATCGACCACGTGGCGCAGATCCATACCGGCGAGTTTGAGGATGCCGCGGATGCTTTCGAGCGAATCGCGCATCTGCTCTTCGATGGTGGCGCCGTTGCCGGACTTGCCGGAGGTGTAGAGGGTGTCCCCATCGAGGACGCCGCCGTTTGACGAAGTGGGGCTGGGGCCGGCGGAATCGGGAACGACACGACCTTTGTTCTTCCGGTCGCGGGTGGCGATGAAGGTGAGTTCGACGGAGATGGTACTGGGGAGTTTGGCGACGGCAAAGCTGGCGCGGCTGGGGGCCAGGCCTAGGCGAAAGGCTTCCTTGTAGACGGAGTTGATCTTGCCGTAGGTGGGGCCTTTGTAGCCGGCCGGATCGAGGAAGTAGAGGTTGGTGAAGACGGTGTCCTTGTGTTCGAGGCCGGCGGCTTTGAGGATCTCGCCGATGTTGGCGAGCGCCTGTTTGGTTTGGCCTTCGATGGTGGGATCGAGGTCGGCGCCTTTGGGGGAGCGGCCGCCGCTGCCGGAGACGTAGAGCGTGTCGCCAGCCCAGACGCCAGGACGGTAGGGGCCGATAGCGGGCGGAATCGCGCCGGCGGGCGGGATGACGGCGGAGATCCTGGACTTGTCGGCGTACGCGATGCAGGACAATTCCAGGCGGGCGCCGGCTGGCAGGCCGGGGTAGGCGAGCGTGGTGCGGGCGGGGTAGTGGGTGGGACCGAAGAAGCTGCCGTAGACCTCGTTCATTTCCTTGAAGTCGGCCATGTCGGCGAGTTGGACGTGGCAGGAAACGACATTAGAGAAGTCCATGCCGGCGGCGCGGAGGACGTGGCCGATATTGTTCATGGCCATGCGGGTCTGCTCGGCGATGCCCTTCGGCTGTTCGCCGGTTTTGGGATCCTTGTCGAGCTGGCCGGAGACGTAGAGGGTTTTGCCGGCGAGCACGCCGGGGGTGTAGGGGCGGCCGGCGGGGAAGGCCGCGGGATAGATGAATTTGCGCTCGACCTGGAAGGGGGATTGGGCGTTGCAAGGGTTGATACTTGCGGTGAGGAGAAGGAACAGAGATGCAATCCGCACGGGGACCAAGGTAACAGAATCGCCGGTGAAAGCGGTAAGGCGGATTAACGGGATGGACGGGTGATTTGCAGTTTACCGCTCTGCCACTGCCAGGAGGCTTCGACGTCCTTGGCCTCTTCGCCGGAAGAGCGGGAGAGCGGATGAAAGGCGAAGGCGCCGTCGGGGCTGAGGTGGAAGAGAGTGGAATAGGCGCCATCGCCGAAGATGGAGACGGTTTCGACCAGCCAGTTGCCGTCGTGAACTTCGATGCGGAGCGGGTAGGGCGCGTAGTCGGGCAGGACGAGGTTGAGCGGCGGTTGCGAGAAGCGATAGAGGCGCGACGGCCCGTTGCCGTAGACGGTAAGGGTTTGGGCAGAGCCGGCGGGGTTGCGATAGAAGGCGTGCACTTCGGGGTAAGCCTGCGTGGTGGGCTGGGGCTGGAGTTTGTCCTCCAGGAAGACAGTGGCGGGGGTGCCGGTGGAGGGCGAGGCCTGGCGTAGGCTCGGGGCGAAGGGGCCCAGGAAGGGGCCGCGGACGAGGCCCTTGATGGCATCGAGCGAGGGCGCGGTGTATCGGAGAGAGAGCCAATCGAGCGGAGCGTAGCCTTCGACACCGCAGCGCACCTTAACGACGGGGAGCAGGATACGGAGGCGTGGCGGAGCGAGCAACTGCTTCTGGCTGGCGGGGTAAGTCTTGACGGCGGCGCCCAGCAGAGACCCTTTGTCGGCGGTGGGTTTCAGAGTCTGGGCAGATTCGGGAGACAACTCGTCCGGCGACTCGCGGAAGAGGCTGACGTTCTGCGGCGGGCACTCGACGGTGACGGGGTTAGGGGTGGACAGGGTGGCGCTGGTCCAGCCATCGGTGCCGTCGGCGGCAAGCACCCGCGCCTGGCCATCGCCGCGGCGGTCAAGGATCAAGCCGAGATTCGAAGCCGGCGTGGCGCTGCCGAGTGTAAGGCCTTCCGGCAGCAGCACCATGCCGGTGGAAGGCGCGGGCGCCGGAGAGGTGCAGCCCGTGGTGAACAGCAGCAGGCTAACCGGGAGCGCGATCGCGATCCGTTTCACTGTAGCCCGCATCCTTGAGTTCCTTGCTGGTGATGCCGATGAGTTCGCATTCGTCTTCAAAGGTAGCCTGCTTATCCGCCACCCATTGGAAATGCCACCACTCGGATTTGTTGGTGTTGTCTTCCCAACCGGTGTGCGCTTTGATGCGTTCGAACTTGCCGTCTTCGGTGATTTTGGTGGTGAGGTCGATATACCAGCCCGCGGGGGCCTTCTGGCTAGTCTTGCCCCAGAAGCTCCAATACTCGAGTTCGCCTTTCTTGAACTCCTTGCCCTGGGTGCCGTCCTGCTTTTCGGCCTTGCACCAGATGCGCCAGAAGTTGCCGGTGGCGATGAAGTCTTTGGCGACATAATAGCGATGGTCTGGCGGGCCGCCAAGGCCCTGGTTGAGGTCGACGGCGCGGCCAACGATGTGGAAGCTGAAGCTGGAGGCGCCGACTTTGGTGACCTTGGCAAGACGACGTTTGCTGTCTCCGTAGGGGCCGTCGATGGTGGCACCGAGTCCTTTGATCTTGGTAGCAAGACTCTGCCAGGCATCGGAGACGTCTTCGCGAAGCGTGGCGCCACCCTGCGTTTTGAGTTTGAAGCGGCCGAGCGGAGCCTTCCACTTGCGGGTAATCCACTTCTGCATTTCGGCGAGAGTGGGATCGGTGACGGTGTCGTCGACGGCGCCGGTGAACAGGTCGGCCTGGCCGCAATCGGCGGGAGCGCCGGCGTCGTTGATGCGATAGACGGAGGTGGCGGCGCGGCGTTTGAATCGCTTCACGGCGCGTTTGGAACCATCGCCCCATTTGCCGTCGTCGGCGCCTTTGGGGAGATAGCCGAGGGTAATTAAGTCGCCTTGGACCTTTTTGGCGTCGGTTTTGGGATCAAAAGGCATGAGTGTTCCCAGGGGGGAGGATATCACGGGCAGTGTATCGAAGTATGCTCATGAGATGCGGCACGAAGACGGGAACGAGACCAACCGCCGGGTATTTCTGGCGACGTCGGCAGCGGCGGCAGCGGCCTTGGGGGCCGGTGCAACGGAGGCAGCGGCGGCAGGACCGCAGCAGCCGGACGTGTATGCGCGGCTGGGGATTCGCCCGGTGATCAATGGGGTCGGGGTGGTGACGCACCTCGGCGGTTCCTTGATGGACACGGAGGTGACGCAGGCGATGGAGCGGGCGTCGCGATGCTTTGTGCCGTTGGTGGAGTTGCAGGCGAGGGTAGGCGCGCGCATTGCGGAGTTGCTGGGCGCGGAGGCGGCGATGGTGACGGGCGGTTGCGCGTCGGCCATCACGATGGGGACGGTGGCGTGTGTAGCGCAGGGGGATAAGGAGAAGTTGAAGCGGCTGCCGGACACGGCGGGGATGAAGAACGAGATTGTGCAGCAGAGGGCCCATCGCGGCGGCTATGAACAGCAGATGCTGCTGGTGGGAGCGAAGATCGTGTGGGTGGATACGAAGGAGGAACTCGAGCGGGCGATCAACGAGCGCACGGCGATGCTGTTCTTCTATAACGAAATGGAGCCGGAAGGGAAGATCTCGCGGCAGGAGTGGATCGAGGTGGGCAAGCGGCGTGGGGTGCCGACCTTCAACGATGCGGCGTCCGATGCAACGCCGATGGAGCGGCTATTCCAGTACCAGAAGGAAGGCTTTGACCTGGTGGCGTTTTCCGGAGGGAAGGCAATCCGGGGGCCACAGTGTTCGGGGATTCTGATGGGGCGGAAGGATCTGATTGCGGCGGCTGTGCCGGGCTTCACGCCGTACGCCAGCATTGGGCGCGGCATGAAGGTAGGCAAGGAAGAGATGATCGGGCTGCTGGTGGCACTGGAGCGTTATTTGAAGGCGGACCATGCGGGGAAGATGAAGGAGCTGGAGGCGCGGGTGGGGGAGATGCGGGAGGGGCTGCAGGGCATCAAGGGGCTGACCACGGAGCGCTATGTGCCGCCGATCGCGAATCATGTGCCGCATGTGCTGGTGAAGTGGACCGCGGAGGCGAGCGCCATGCAGACTGGGGATTTGACGCGGAAGCTCATGCAGGGCGAGCCCGCAATTGCGGTGTCGGGATTTGGAGAGCGGCAGGTGAAGATCTCGGTATGGATGATGCAGCCGGGGGAGCACACGATCGTGCTGCGGCGGCTGCGCGAGGTGTTCGCGCAAGGGTAGAGGGTGGGCCTGGCAGGCCTCGTTCTACGTCCAGTAGTTCCGGTCCAGACTCCGATACTGAACGGCCTCGGCCAGGTGCTTGGCCGCTACCTTCGGCGCGTTGTCCAAATCCGCCACGGTGCGGGCGACCTTCAGGATGCGGTCGTGGGCGCGGGCGGAGAGGCCCATGCGGCGGACGGCCATCTCCAGCGTGCGTTCGCCAGCGTCGTCGAGTTCGCAAACGGAGCGCAGTTGGGAGGCGGGGATTTCGGCGTTGTACCAGCCGCGGGAGAGTTGGCGGTCGCGGGCGCGGATGACACGGTCGCGCATGGTGGCGCTGGTGACGCCGTCGTCACGGCCGCGGAGTTCCTTATAGGGCACGGCGGCCACTTCGATGTGCATGTCGATGCGGTCGAGCAGGGGGCCGGAGATTTTACCGAGGTAGCGCTGGATGATGGCGCCCGTGCAACGGCATTCGCGCGTCGCGTCGCCGAAGAAGCCACAGGGGCACGGATTCATGGCCCCGATGAGCATGAAGCTGGCCGGAAAGGCGAGGGTCATGGTGGAGCGGGCCAACGTGACGCCGCGGTCTTCGAGCGGCTGGCGCAGCAGTTCCAAAACGTTGCGGGGGAACTCAGGAAGTTCGTCCAGAAACAGGACGCCGTGATGGGCGAGGCTCACTTCACCGGGGCGCAGTTGGCCGCTGCCACCGCCGATCATGCCGGCGTCGGAGACCGTATGGTGCGGAGAGCGGAACGGGCGTTCCCGGAGCAGCGCGGCGCCTTTGGGCAGAATGCCGGCGACGCTGTGGATCTTGGTGGTTTCGATGGCTTCTTCGAAAGTGAGCGGTGGCAGGATGCCCGGCAGGCGTTTGGCGAGCATCGTCTTGCCGGACCCCGGAGGGCCGACCATCAGCACGTTGTGGCCTCCGGCGGCGGCGACTTCGAGCGCACGTTTGGCGGTGGTCTGGCCGCGGACGTCCTTGAAATCAGGAACATCGGCAATGGCGCCGGGAGCGGCGGTACGGGCCGCCGCGGGCGTGTACTGGTCGGGCGACTTGAGCATGGCGACAGCCTCGGCGATATGCCGCGCGCCGAATACCTTCACCCCATCCACCACGGCCGATTCGGCGGCGTTCTCCTGCGGGACGATGAGGTTGCGGACGCCTTCGCGGCGCGCGCAGACGGCAATCGGGAGGGCGCCGCGCACCGGGCGAAGGCTGCCGTCGAGCGAGAGTTCGCCCACCAGGAGAAACTGTTCGGACTGGCTGACAGTGCCCATGGCGCCGAGGATGCCCATCGCCATGGGAAGGTCGAAGCCTGCACCCTCTTTGCGGACATTGGCGGGGGCGAGATTGATGGTGACGGCTTTGGCAGGGTAGCCGAACCCGGAGTTCATGAGCGCCGATTTGATACGCTCGCGGCTTTCGCGGACGGCAGTGTCGGGCATGCCGACGGTGATGAAGTCGCGCGAGGAGCCGGAGGAGTAGAGATCGACTTCGACATCAATGAGATGGGCGTCGATGCCAAAGACGGCAGCGCTACGGGTCCGAAAGAGTCCCATAAGAGAGTAGTGGCGGTGGTGCGCACAGGCTCTCAGGGAATCGGAGGGGCTACTGGCGGGCAGCCGAGGCGGCGTGTCCGGTAAGGATGCGCAGTTTCGGCTGAATGGCTTCGTTCGTCTTTATGCGCACGGTGGTGTTAAAACTGGCGCCCGGGGCCAGCCACAGGGGCGCCGCGGCGGCACGCACGACGGGGCTTTTCGCCGGGGCCGCGCAGGTGGTAGTGCCGGTGGCGTTGGCCACCGAGTCGCTGGGGGGCAGGCTGTCGACGGCAATGTCGAAAGGCCCGCCAATGGCATGCGGCGAAGTGTTCTTCACGCTCACCTGCACCACCTGGATTCCGTTTTCGATGGCGCCGCGGCCGCCGGCCTGCACCTGTACCTTCGCGGTCACATCGTTGCCGCAGAGCAGCCCGTAGACGACAACCGCCTTAGACTGCGTCGGCACGTAGACTTTGCCGTTGGCCACCACCGGCGGTGCGAACTTGGTGAAGTCGCCCAGGGCGTCGCGGGCGCCGTTCTGATCGCTGTTGTAGATCTCCTGACTAATGTCACTGGCCAGGAACGCGCGCAGCGTGCCGGGGGCGAGTCCGCCGTTCTTTTTCGACTGGGTCGAGGCGCCCCAGACAATGGCGCTGGCCATGTCGGTGCCGTTGGCGGAGACCGACGGACCACCATTCATGCCGGGCTTTTCCTTGCTGATGGCCGAGGGCTTAGTGACGAACTTGCCGTTCACCATGTCGTAGGCGTAGAGGGCGTCCAGGCGGTCCCAAACAAAGAGCCGGCCCTTCTTTTCACTGCCGAGGAAGGCGGTGCCCAGAGTTTGGGCGCAATCCTTCTGGCCGCAGCCGGTGGTGGCTTTGAAGCGCTGGATGGGGCCGGTGCTGCCGGCGCCGCCTTCGAGTTTGCCCATATTCTCGCGATTGATGAGGAAGATGACGCCTTCCTTGCCACCGGCCAGCAGGAGGTTGGAGTTCGGGATCAGCGACACGCCGCCGGCGCTCATATCGATGTTTTCGAGGAACAGGAACTCGTGGTTGTTCGGCGTAAACCAGTCGAGCATCTTGAGCGTGCGTGGGGCGAACTTAAGGACGCTGCTGCCGAAGTTGGTCTTACCGTCATAGAAACCGCCGGCGGTGGCGATGAAGATGTTGCCGGCAGCGTCGCTGGCGATGCCGCGTCCGGCCTGCCAGATGCCGCCCTTTCTTCCCGTGGGGGTGCTTTGGAAAACGGCCAGTCGCTGGCTGAGGTCGCGGGCATTGAAGCTTTGGACAAAGCCTTCCTGGGACCAGTGTTGATCCTTAGGGTCGGGCACGATGTTGCCGAAGGCGAGGTAGAGGGTGTCGTCGCGCATCAGCAGGCCGACTCGCTGAAGGGCACCCGGGACGTTGGTCAACGTTTCGGCGCCGGCGAAGGGGAACGTGAGCAGTTGCGGCGAGTTGTACTTCTGTTTGCCGGTGACGATATCGATGGCATGGACGAAGAGGTTCGCGTCCGGGCCCTTGCGCTGCATGGTGACGGTGTACAGCGTGTTGGACGGAACGTCGATGAAAGGCGTGGAGAGGATGCCGTGGGTGAGGGGGCCGATCCAACTGTCGCCTTTGGCGGGCGTGCCGAGGTTGGTGGACCATAGCGGCTCGGCCTGCGCCGGGTTGTCGGCATCGAAGGCGTAGACCGTATTGGCCATGGTGGCGACGTAGAGCACGTTGCGCCGGGTGCCGGCGACTTCGAGGTTGGGGATGAGCAGCGGCAGGGCGTAGATGCTGGCATCCACGTTACGGGAGAAGAGTTTACCGAAGGTAGCGGGCTTGACGTTCGAAGGATGGAGGATCGATTCCTGCAGGTTGGTGCCGGTGCGCTCGTAGTTGTATTGCGACATGGGCACCGTGACCTGGGCGGGAAGCGGAGCCAGGAGGGCACTTGCGCAGAGAAGCGAGAAGAGACGGTGCGTGTTTCGATCGTGAGGGCCAGCCATAGCGAAGGGACAGTATAGCGTGCGCCCTGATAATTGCGATCAGCGGTGGAAGTAGCCGCTGAGGTCGACGACAACGTGGGTGGCGCGGTAGGCGTAGATATCGATAGCGGCACCGGTGCCCGCCGGCACAACCACGGCGTTCGTGACGGTCTGGCCTTCGAAGGCATTCAGGAACGACGCCGCGGGCCGCGGTTGGCCGCTGGGGTGGGCCGTCAGGAACGGGAGCGGATTGCCATTAGGGATCGCCGTAATGGCCAGCGCATAGGCGCCTGCACCGGACGGAACGGGAACGCAGCCGGCGACGTTGGTAAAGGAGATCGAGCGGGTGGACTCGTTGCCATAGGCGCCACCGGCGGCACGGGAGTCATTGACGCGGCACTGCGGCACGGGCACGTAGGATAGGCCGGTGCGGCCGTCATCGGGGGCGTAGTAGCCGTTGACGTCGATGAGCAGGTCGGTGGCATTGAAGGCGGAGGTGTCGACGGCGCCATTCGCCGATGCGGGAAGGATGACATTGTTCGCCAACACACGCCCGGCAAAGGAATTGATGGTGGAGACAGCAGGCTGTGGCGCGCCGCCAGGCCAGGCGGTAAGAAAGGCGAGCGGAGCCGGAGGAACCACCGTCAGGGTGACGGAATAGGCGACCGCGGCCGGGACGCTGCAATAGGGGCTGTCCGGGAAACGGAAGGTGCGGGTTTGGGAGGCGGTGAGAGCGGGCGGGCCGAAGGGACCGGGTTGCGCCCGGTAAGCGGCGCGGGTATCCACCAGGCGGCAGGGGGTGACGGGATAGAACGTGTAGTTGGGGACGGTGTCGCTCTCGGTGTAATAGCCGGAGATGTCCAGCAGCAGGTCGGTGGTGTCGGAGGCGTAGGCGGCAATGGCGCCGGAGGCTCCGGCCTGGACGATGGCGGAGTTGGCGACGATCTGGCCGTCGGGGGAGCGGATGGTCCAGACGTCGGGCCTGGGGGTTCCGGCGGGCCACAGCGTGGCGAAGCCGAGTCCGGCCGCGCGCGGGATCGCGGTGACATTGAGGACGTAGGCTTTGGCAGCGGCGGGCACCGGACAGAGGTTGGAGTCGCGGACGGGGACGATGCGTGTTTCGCTGGCGTTGAGGGCCGGCGGGCCGAAGGCTCCCGTGCGGCCGGCGAAGTTGTATTCGGCGCGGGTTTCCAGGACGCGGCAGGGGGGCAGGGGGACGAATCGCAGCCCACGGCCCTGGACGGCGGTGAAGTTGGCGGTGGTGTCGGCCTGGAGGTTGGCCACGGTGGCGGCGGGCGGAGTGAAGCTGTAGGCACCGGGAGTGGGAGTGACCGTGTAGGCGGCATTCGGGGCGAGGTTCGGGAAGCGGTAGTTGCCGTTGGCGTCGGTGAAGGCAGCGGCGGAGGCGGAGGCGCCGGCAAGGGTGACGAGGATGCCAGGCATGCCCGTGCCCTCGCGGGCGATGCGGCCGGAGAGGGCATAGGTGGGCGCGGCGGCGATGAACGAGGCACCCACGGTGAGATCACTGTTGAGGGTGATGGATTGGGGATTCGTGGTGCCACTGAGAGCACCGGACCAGCCGGAAAACGTATAGCTGGCGGCAGGCTGCGCCATGAGTTGCACCACGGTGCCGGAATCGTAGAGGCCATTCGGTGAGGCGGGCGACGCAACGATGGTCCCGCCCGCCGCAGGGGAACTCGTGAGCGTGAGTCGTCGCTGGGGAGCAGAGGAAGAGACGGCATACGCCCCGACCGCGTTGGCGGCGCGCGAACGGCCGTCACGGTCCAGCAGGACGGCATTGGCGGTATCGCCGGCGGGAATGCCGGGGGGCTGGTCGCCGCCGGGGAAGTTGGGGATGGCCACCGGCGCCGGACCGGCGAGGGTCAGTTTGAAGGCTGCGTCGAGCGCGGGCGCCGACTGGTTGATGCTGTTGGCGGACAGAATATCGGTGGCGAGTGCGCCATCGACCCCAAGAGGCAGCGAGGCCGGCCCGTTCCAGATCCAGTTGCCGCGCAGAAGCAGGTTGTTGTCGGCACGCAACGGGCTGGGGACGTTTGAGCCGGGTTCGGGGGTGGTGGAGCCCGCAATGTCGAAGTGCTGCCAGCGGCTCTCAATGCCGGAGGGATTGAAGAAGAGGTTGTTGTAGACGTAGACGTTGCGGTTGGGAATGCGGTAGGCGTCCCCCGGAGTCGCAGGCCCCCAGCCGCCGGCATTGCGATGGGCGGTGCAGGCTGTGGCGTTGCCATCGCAACTGCGCCCACCATAGACGAACTCCAGGCCATGGCTGCGGGTGCCGGCACGGGTGGCGGTGTTGTACGCCAGCAGGATGTTGTAGCCGCCATTTACGCCGAAGGCCGCTCCGGCGGTGTCGTGGATGACGTTATTGATGAAGCGGATATTATAGGCCTCGTACTGAAGCCAGGGAGCAGTCATGAACTCGAAGCCCGTGCCCTGGCCGGCGGTGAAGCCGCCGGTGCCGCAATCGTAAATCTCGTTGCCTTCGACGAGGATGTTGGCCGAGCCGCCCTTGGTGTAGATGCACCAGTCCAGGGCGCGGTGAATGCGCGAGCCGATGACGTGGCCGTACTGGACAGCGACAAAGTCGATTGCGTTGTCGAAGGCGCCGGAGACATCGAGATTCTCCAGATAGATGTAGCGGGACTGGTTGATCTTGAGGGTTTCCTGCGGGCTGGTGTAGTTGGCCGGGTCGCCGGTACCGATGATCTCGACGTTGCGCAGCAGGACGTGCTCGCACTGTTCGCAGTGCACGACATCGCCGCCGCCGGCGGTGGAGCGAAGGCCGATCAGATACAGATAGCGGCAGTCGAAAAAGTTGAGGGGAGGAAGAGTGACGGTGCCGGGTCCGTCGGCGGCTTCGATGAGGATGGGGTACTGGAAGGTGCCCCAGCGGGACTCCCAGTAGACCGGCACCAGGTTGGCGGCGTAGACGCCCGGCGCCAGGCGGATGCGGTAGCCGGTGGTATCCAGGGTGCGGCGGATGGGGATGCGATTCCACGCGGCGGTGACGGTGCGGAGCGCCTGCGCACGGGTGCTGCCGGAGTTGGCGTCGTTGCCGGTGGCGGGGTCTACCCAGAGGTCCTGGAGGGTGGGTGTGCCGATGCTGTAGGGGGTGGCGTGTTGGGCCTGCGGCCAGCCGAGCGGGGCCAGGCAGCAGGCGAGCAGAATCAGTTTGGCAGACATGCTTGGAAGCGTCCTGAGGGTAACAAAGCAAGGTAGTGGCGGCAATCGGGTAAGACTCTCAGGAAAGCAAACACGGCGGTGCTAGGATGGAGTCGTGTCTAAACATACCCTGCCCAGAAGGCACTTCTTTTTCGGATCGCTCTTAGCAGGAGCGGTTCCTACCGCCGGCTTCGGGAGCGTCGCTTCGCTGCGGCATCTTGGCTTCAAGTCTCCGAATGAAAAGATGAATCTCGCCGCGATCGGCGCGGGTGGGAAGGGGTATACGGACATCAACAACATAGCCGCCACCGAGAACGTGGTGGCGATGGCCGATCCGGACGAGACGCGCGCCGCACGGACGTTCAAGCTGTATCCGAATGTGCCGAAGTATAAGGACTTCCGCCAAATGCTGGATAAGGAAGGCAAGAACATTGATGCGGTGACAGTATCGACGCCGGACCATATGCATGCGACGGCGTCGATCATGGCGATGCAGCGGGGCAAGCACGTCTACTGCCAGAAGCCGTTGACGCGCACCGTGTGGGAAGCGCAGGAGATGCTGAAGGCTGCGCAGAAGTACGGCGTGGCGACGCAGATGGGCAACCAGGGGTATTCGAACGAAGGGGCGCGGCAGGCCTGCGAAATCGTGTGGTCCGGCGAGCTCGGCAATGTCACCGAAGTGCATGCCTGGACGGACCGGCCCGGGAAGTACTGGCCGCAGGCGCCTGGCATCCCGGTGAAGGAAGAGCCGGTGCCTTCGACGCTGGATTGGGATGTGTGGCTGGGCGTGGCGGCGATGCGTCCGTACAGTCCGGCCTATGCGCCGCATCACTGGCGCGGCTTCCCGGACTTCGGCTGCGGGGCGATTGGCGATATGGCATGCCACATTCTGGGGACACCGAACATGGCGCTACGGCTGGCGAATCCGGTCAGCGTGGAATGTATCAAGAAGGAAGGCATGAGCCCGGAGCGGTTCCCGCACAAGACGGTCATCCGCTTCGACTTCCCGCAGCGCGGATCGCTGCCGCCGCTGAAGCTGTTCTGGTACGACAGCCTGAAAGAACCGTTGAAGTTCGAGGGCGTGCCGGCGGATCAGTTGATTGGCGATAAGGATAACAACGGTAGCCTGTTCCTGGGCGACAAGGGCATTCTGACCACGGGCTGTTATGGCGAGCGCACGCGCCTGCTGCCGGATGAAAAGATGAAGGACTACAAGATGCCGCCGCAGTTGTTGACGCGGTCGCCCGGCCATTACCGGGACTTCATCCGCGCCTGCAAGGGTGGCGATGCGGCCTGTTCGAACTTCGGCGTGGCCGCCCCGTTCGTGTCGTGGATGCTGCTGGGTGTCATCGCCATGCGGTTTGAAGGCAAGCTGGAGTGGGATGCGGCGAAGATGCGATTCACCAATAACAATGAGGCGAACCAGTATCTGAAGCCGAAGTTCCGCAAGGGCTGGGGCTTCGACGCGTAGAAGCTTAGCCCAGTTTCTCGTGAAGGAACGCGGTCACCTGCGGCCAGATTCGTGCGGCGAGAGCGGGCTGCAGCGTGCCCAGGGCATTGTGCGGCCCCATGAAGGCATGACCGGTGCCCGGGTGGACGGTGAGGGTGACCTCTTTGCCGAGCGCTCGCAGTTTGGCTTCGAGCGCTCGCGCCCCTTCCGGACCGAAGAAGTCGTCGTTTTCCGCCATGTGTCCCTGTACGGATGCGGCAAGCCTGGACCAGTCGCCAACCATGTCGTCGCTGGGATAGCCGTAAAACGGCACCAGCGCCTTCACTTTGTCGGGCCGGTTGGCGGCCAGGATGAAGGCGAGCATGCCACCCATACAGAAGCCGACAACGCCGATGCCATCGCCCTTCACGGCGGGGTGGGTAGCCAGAAAGTCGATGGCGGAACTCATGTCGCGGGCCGCGCGGTCCGGGGGCAGGCTCTGCATGAGGTGCGCGGCCTTATCCATCTCGTCATGGGCGGCGAGTTCCCCGTGATATAAATCCGGGGCCAGGGCAACGAAGCCGGCTGCCGCCAGGCGTTCCGTCATTTCCTTGATGCCGGAATCAATGCCCCACCATTCCTGCACCACCAGAACGCCGGGGCCGCTGCCGGATGCCGGGAGAACGAAGTAGCCGGAAGCCGATGCGCCGGCGCTTGGGAAGGATACCGTTTCAGCCATCAGGGCAAGCATAGCGGAAAGCAGGCTCAGCCGGCGGTGGCAAGGATACGCTGGGCGACGGCCTGCTGTTCGGCGCGCACCTGGTGCAGGCCTTGCTGCATCAGGCCGAGGATGGTGAACCAGGAGACGACGGCGACGACGGCTTCTTTCAGGAAGAACGGCGAGGGCAGGGGCGAGTTGTAGAACATGTGCAGGCCGACGGGGATAAGGAAGGCGCGCAGAAAACGCGTGTCGGCCAGTTGGATGGGTGAGAAGGGGCGGTCGCCCTTCGCGCGCCAGAGGGCGCCAGCGGCGATGGCCGTCCAGGCGGCATGACCAAACGGGGCCGTGAAGGCGCGCATGTGAATTTCGTACTCCATAACCGATAGCGTGCGAGTGGCCATGACGCGCTCGAAGGCATAGCCGGCGATTTCGAAAACCTCGAAGCCGGCGCCGACGGCGGCTCCGAAGAGCAGGCCGTTGAGGATGTACTTGTGGCGGGTCTGGCGGGCCAATAGGATGACGGTAAGGAGTTTGGCGCTCTCTTCCACGATGCCGGCGGACATGGCCCCCAGCCAGCGCAGATCGGCCATGCGGTTGCCGAAATGCGTGAGAGCCAGGGAAGCCATGCCACCGAAGGCCATCATCACGATCACCGCATGCAGGGTGACGTTGCGTGGCGTGTTGCATTCGAAGAAGAGGATGAGGGTGGCAAGAGGGAAGGCCAGCGCGCCCATCAGAATCATGCCCGGGATCATCTTCGCATTGCCGAACTGCTGCATCAGGAAGGAGAAGCCGAAGTAAACCACCACGACGAACAGCAGCGCCCGAAAGAAGAACCAGGGCCGCGGCCATCCGGTCTCGACAGCTTCGATCGGCGGCGTGGCACGGGAGGTGCCGGTGAGGAAGTACTCCTCGATTTCTTCCGGCGTGCGGTGGCGGAAGACGTCGGAAAACATGGCGGAGAGTCGAAAGCCTTCCAGCCGCTCGGTGCTGGCGAGGTTCTGCAGCCGCCGGGTGAAGCCATCGAAGAGATCCGCGGCGGGCGCTGGGGGAGCTGCTGACACGGGGAAGCCGCAGTAGCGGCAGAAACGGCTGCCGGAGGCATTTTTGAAGCCGCAACGCTGGCAGGGCATAATCGATCTGGCGTGACTGGGGCAGAGTATCTCGCGCGGGAGGCAGGGCGGGTGATAATGAGAGGATATGAAGTTCGCCCCGGCCCTGCTGCTGGCAGGCGCCCTGCTGGCTCAAGCCGAAGTCACCCTGGTACTGCCGTTCTTCAACCTGACCGAGGATGCCAACC
The DNA here is from genome assembly GCA_016789745.1 of Bryobacterales bacterium. Taxonomy (GTDB): domain Bacteria; phylum Acidobacteriota; class Terriglobia; order Bryobacterales; family Bryobacteraceae; genus CADEFT01. The sequence goes on along the minus strand of JAEUQF010000463.1, from coordinate 34,635 downwards.
TGAACTGGATTGGGGAAAGCATCGGCGAAAGCATCCGCGATACGGTTGCGGCGGAAGGGATGCTGACGACGGGCCGAGATGACCGCCTGGAGGCCTACCGGAGGCTGTCCATCCGGCCCTATTCGCGAATGACGAAGGCGTCGGTACTGAAGATGGCGGAGGTAGTGGACGCGGACCAGGCCATTTACGGCACGTTCCAGTTGGAGCCGTCGCAGCGGGCCGATTCCCGGGGCAATCTGCGGATTACGGCGCAGATCCTGGATTTGCGGCGCATCCGGAGCGGACCGGAGTTTCTGGCCGTAGGGTCGCTGGAGGACCTGGCGGCGTTGCAGACGCATATATCCTGGCAGACGCTGCAATTCCTGATTCCGAAGAGCGCGCCGGGGGAAGAGGAGTTCCGCCAGCGGCGGCCGCCGATCCGGGTGGACGCGATCGAATACTACATTCGGGGCATTCTGTCGAGCAAAGAGGAACAGCGGTTACATCTGCTGTCGCAGGCGGCGCGCCTGGACACGACGTACTCGGCGCCGGCCTTCGAACTGGGCAGACTGCAGTGGGATAAGAAGAACTACCGCGTGGCGGCGGAGTGGTTTGAGCGCGTGGCACCCACTGACCGGCGCTATCGGGAAGCCATGTTCTTCCGGGGGGCAGCTCGCTTTTATCTTGGCGAGTATGCGGCGGCGGAATCGGCGTTTGAAGGCGTGGCGCGGGATCTGCCGTTGAATGAAGTTTTCAACAACCTGGGCGCGGCGCAGTCGCGGCGGGGCCTTCCGGCGGCGATTGAGAATTTCCTGCGGGCACACGAGGGCGACCAGAATGAGCCGGTTTACCTGTTCAATCTCGCGTACGCCTATTTCAAGCGATCGGATTTTGAGAATGGGGCGAAGTGGTTCCGGGAACTGCTGGAACGGGACCCGGATGACCAGATGGCCACCTATCTTCTGGGAAGGTGTCTGCAGAAGGCGCCATTGAAAAGCGGCGAGGTAAAGGTGGAGAATCTGGAGAGACTGACACACCAGTTCGAGGAGTCGGCCTACCTGCAGCTGCGCTCGATTCTGCAGAAGGGTGGGAAGTAGGGCTGTAGAAGAGTCTTGTTTGCCGCATCCCAAGTGTGGCTATAATCAGGAGTTCCATGCTAGAAGCGTACGGGCTTTCCGACCTCGGCTGCGTCCGAAAGAACAACGAGGACTATTGTCTCCTGGCCCCGGAGCTTGGTCTGTACATCGTCGCGGACGGTATGGGAGGAGCGCGTGCGGGCGAGCATGCTTCTCAATTAGCCGCCGAAACGGTGGCGAATTACATCTGGAACTCGGGACAACGGGACGCCGATGTGCTGGTAAAGGCGTTCGAGGAAGCCAACCAGGCGGTGAAGAGCGCGGCGGCGGCGGATGCCGGGATGGAAGGCATGGGCACCACGTTGGTGGCGGTGCTGGAGACCCCGGGCGACACGCTGATCGCCAGCGTAGGTGACAGCCGGGCTTACATCTTCGAAGACAGCCACTTGATGCTGATCACCGAGGACCAGACTTGGGTGAACGAAGTGGGACGGCGGCTCGGCATAGACGAAGAGACGCTGAAAACACACCAGTTGCGCCATGTTCTGACGATGGCGATCGGTGTAAGCTCCCCACTACGGATCCATTCCTACGCGCTGCATCCGGCGCCGAACGCGTGCCTGCTGCTCTCGTCGGACGGCCTGCACGGGGTGCTGAGCATGGAGTTCATGGAGTCCGTACTGAAGAGCGACCGGTCCTTTGAAGCCAAGTGCCACGCGCTGGTGGATGCGGCACGGGCAGCCGGTGGGCCGGACAACATAACCGTTGTCCTGCTGCGCGCAAAGCAGGAAGAATAAACGGATTCTTCCGAAAATTTCGGGCAATTATTCCTCCTTCGCGCCCACTAGCTAAGTGATGGCGTGCCTTGCTCTGGTTGTATGGGTGATGTCGCTGGGGGCGCAGACCCCGGCGTCCCTGCGAATCGAGGTGCTGGAAGGGCAGGGTGCCGTCTTCCAGCCCGGCGCGCTTTCCTATAAGGGCTTTACGGTTCGCGTCACGGATGCCACCGGCAAACCGGCCGCCGGTGTTCCGGTGCGATTCACATTGCCTTCGAGTGAGCCAAGCGGCCAGTTCCCGAACGGCGCCACGAGCGAGATGCAAGTATCCGATGGCCAGGGGAAGGCCTCCGTTTGGGGGATCCGCTGGGGCGCGGGAACGGGTATTGTCCGCGTCGCTATTGCCGCCGGTAGCGGTAGTGTGACCGCGGGGATGGTGCTGCCGGTACGGATCGGCAGCGGCAGCGCGCCACCCGCACCGGCCGCCGCCGCACAGGAGTTACCCGCCACGCCCAAGCCCGCAACCGCGCCACCGGCACCGCCACCGCCTGTCGAAACCCGAGCGATCGCCATTACCCCTACCCCCACGCGGGTGGAAGCTTCGTTCGAGGTGCCCGCCCGATCTGTCTTCCCTGCCCCGGCAACGCCGCTCGCCGCTGCGCCGGAGCCGCCAGCCCCAGCCGGCCTGCCCACCGGCAGCGCACTGGTGGAGAGCCGAGGCGTGATCTTCACGCGGAACGTCGGCCCTGTGGAACGGTTCCCCAGTACCGGCGGACGGCGCAAGTGGGTGGTGGTCGGCCTAGGTGTAGCCGGAGCGATTGGCGGCGGCATGGCGTACCGGTACCTTCAAAAGCCAGCCGCGGCGCCGGCAGCATCGGCCACGGTGACGACGCCCCCGGCCCCGGCATTGAGCCTGAGCGCTCCGGTTATCACGATTGCGAAACCATGAGGAGCGCGCGCCATGGCTTTCTCTATACTTCTGATGTGGTTGGGAGTGCTGCCGCTGGCGGCGCAACTCCAGATCTTTACGGTTACCGGAGCAGCGAACGAGGAACGCCCGGCAACGGGCCTGATCGCCATGGGGACCACCGCCACGGGCGAGCCTTTAGACACGCTGATCCGTATACGCAACACGGGCCCCAACTTAGCGGTCCTGCAGACCCTGACCCTGCAGGGCCCGGGGTTCGTGTTGCGCCAGGCGCCGACGCTGGGCACCAGCGGACTGGGCATTATGTCGAACACGAGCGTGGATTTCCTGGTGCGCTACGTGTCGGAGAGCCCGGCCGCGGATGTGCGTGGCACCCTCCGCATTAACACGACGTCGCTGACGGTGCTGGCGACGGCCGTGGCAGCGCCGGCGCTTTACCAGATTGAGGAAGACGGTTCGCGAACGCGGCGCCAGGCGCTGCAGGCAACGGTGTTTCCGCCCACCGAACGGGGGGCGCGGTCGACGCGGCGCTTCGTGCTGGAGAACCCGCACGGGTCGGCGTTGACGGTCTCGGAATTTGTATTTTCGGGTGAGAACTTCCAGCCGGCCTCGACCATCATTTCCCCGTTTACGATGAACGCGCGGCAGTCGATCGAGTTCGCCGTAGCCTTTGCGCCAAGGTCTTCGGGGTTGAAGGCCGAGAAGTTGACTATTGACGGCCGGGCTTACGGGTTGGAGGGGGTGGGTCGAGACCCGGTGCTGCCGCGGCCGCAATTGCGGCTGCCGGAGACGATGAGCAGTGGGCAGCAGGTGCCGATTCAGGTAGCGTTCGACCCTCCGCCGCCGGTGGATGGCGCCGGCGTGGTGACGCTGGCGTTCGAGCCGGCGGTGCCAGGCCCGGATGACCCGGCCATCGTCTTCCAGAACGGGAACCGGACGAGTCTGACCTTTCTCTTCAAGGCCGGGCAGACGCTGGCGGTCTTCAACGGGCAGAATCAGGCGATGCTGCAGACGGGCACCACGGCGGGAACATTGCGATTCCAGGTGGATGCGGGCGGATATCGTGTGGAGGGTTCGCGGGTGATCGCGGCCGCGCCGGTGACGGTGGATTCGGTCAGCGCGCGCCGGGGCTTGGATCTGCTCGAGGTGACGTTGCTGGGCTTCGACAACACGAGGTCCGCTTCGGAGGTAACGTTCACCTTCTATGACGATGCCGGCAACGCGGTACCGCCGGGGGCGCTGAAGGCCGAAATTGGAGATGCCATGCGGCGCTACTTCCAGGGGACGGCCACCGGGGGCAGTTTCAAGTTGACTGCGAGTTTCCGGGCGACGGCGTCCACGACGCCGATCCGGTCGGCCGAGGTGGAGTTTCGCAACAGCGCCGGGACGCAGCGGTCGCAGCGGATCAGCTTCTAGTTAGTCCAGCTTCACGTAGAGCCGTTTGTTGCTGCGGCCCTTGTTTTCGGTGCGTGTGACCGAGAACCGGCCCACTTCGCCCAAGTGCGCGACATGGGTGCCGCCACAGGCCTGCTCATCGAAGCCGTCGATCGTCACCACGCGGGAATGGCCCTGGTGGACGGGCAGACGGACGTCCAGGGTCCGCAGCAGATGGGGGCGCCGGGCAAAGACCGCCTCCTCCAGCCAGAAGGAACGCAGCGTGGCACGGGTGGCGAGGACGGCATTCACCTTCTGCTCCATCTCGGCAGCGATGGCAGGTGCAAAGCCTTCCCATTTGAAGTCGATGCGGGAGTAGTCCGTGCCAATCTGGGCGCCGGTAATCCAGGCGTTGTAGTCACGCAGGGCGATCGTGTTCACAACGTGCAGCGCGCTATGGTAGCGGGCAAGGGCATTGCGGCAGTCCGCGTCGATCTCCACGGTGACGGTGTCACCAGGCGAGCCGGCGGGTACGTCCAGCAGGTGCCAGATGTGGCCATCTGCGCTGGCTTCCACGGACGTGACGGGGATGCGATTGCCGTGGTGATGAAGCCAGCCGGTATCGGGCGATTGGCCTCCCCCGCCGGCGTAGAAACAGGTGCGGTCAAGTGCGACGGCATTGTCGCGAACCGCGATGATGATGGCCGTGGCGTTGACGGCGTGGTCGTCCTTCCAATAAAGACGTTCGGTGGGCATGCTAACCTAAAAACTCCCGCCTGCATGATCTCGTTTGCCAATATTAACAAGCAGTACGGCAAGCAATTGCTGTTTGTCGAAGCCTCGTTTCAGTTGAACCCCGGTGAGAAGGTCGGGCTGGTTGGCCCGAACGGCGCCGGCAAGACGACCTTGTTCCGCATGATCACGGGAGAGGAGCACGCCGACGAGGGCGATGTTTCGGTACCGAAACGGATCACCATCGGCTATTTCCGCCAGGATGTGGAGGAGATGAAGGGCCGCTCAGTGCTGGACGAAGCAATCGCCGGCAGCGGCCGCGTCGGCGACCTGCACCACGAATTGGAGGACCTCCAGAAGGCCATGGAGGATCCGGAGCGGCTCGACGAAATGGATAAGATCCTGGAGCGCTTCGGCGAGGTCCAGGAGGAGTACGAGCACCTGGACGGCTACGCTCTGGAGGCGCAGGCGCGAGAGGTGCTGCACGGGTTGGGCTTCGCCGATGATCAAATTGACGGCGACGTCGGCGCGCTGTCGGGCGGTTGGAAGATGCGCGTGGCGCTGGCGCGCGTACTGCTGGGGCGGCCCGATGTGCTGCTGATGGACGAGCCCACGAACCACTTGGACATCGAGTCGATCATATGGCTGGAGGGCTTCCTGAAGTCGTACCAGGGGGCGCTGTTGATGACGTCGCACGATCGCGAATTCATGAACCGCATCGTGTCGAAGATTGCCGAGATCGACGCCGGAGAAATCATCACGTACTCCGGCAACTACGAGTTCTACGAGCGTGAGCGGGCATTGCGGGAGGCCAATCAGCAAGCCGCGTATGCGCGCCAGCAGGCGATGCTGGCCAAGGAGCAGCGGTTCATCGAGCGCTTCAAGACGCATGCCGCCAAGGCTGCGCAGGTGCAGAGCCGCATCAAGGCGCTGGACAAGATCGAGAAGATCGAATTGCCGAAGAAGCGCACGGTGGTGAAGTTCGACTTCCGGGTGCCGCCTCGGTCGGGCGACCAGGTGGCGGTAATCGAGAATCTGCACAAAGCCTATGGACCGCGCGTGATTTACGACGGCTTCAGTTTGACCATCCGCCGCGGGGAACGCTGGGCTGTGATGGGCCGCAACGGAGCCGGCAAGAGTACGTTGCTGAAGATGATTGCCGGGGCAACGCAGCCGGACGCAGGATCGGTGCGGCTGGGCGCGAGCCTGAATCTGGGCTACTTCGCGCAGCAGGCGCTGGATGTGCTGGACCCGGACCTGACCATCATCGAGCAGTTGCAGAAGGACTTTCCGAAGGATGGGCTGGGGGCGTTGCGGACGCTGGCGGGCGCGTTCCAGTTTTCGGGCGAGGATGTTGAGAAGAAGATCCGCAGCCTGTCGGGCGGGGAGAAGTCGCGGCTGGCGATGGCAAGGATGCTGTACGATCCGCCGAATTTCCTGGTGTTGGACGAGCCGACGAACCATCTGGATCTGGCGACGAAGGAGATGCTGGTGGGAGCGCTGAAGAACTTCGAAGGAACGATGATCTTCGTGTCGCACGACCGCATGTTCCTGAAGGGTTTGGGGACCAGGGTGCTGGAGTTAGGCGGGGAGACGGGGAAGGATAAGAACCCACTGGTGTACCTGGGAAGCTACGAGGAGTACGTGCGGAAACTGGGGCACGAAGCTCCGGGGATCTATCACTGACGCTTACGTTCTTTGATGAGGAGCGTGACCAGGAAATCCTGGGCGATGGGTTCGTGGCGGATGGCTTTCCAACTGGCAAAGGCACCTTCCACGGACTCAACGGCTTCGATGGCTTGCGTGCGAGTCCAACGGAAGCTGCTGTCGTAGTCTGCCGTATGCCGGCGCTGCTGCATGGTAGCGAACGTGTCGGCGATTTTGTGGATGCCACTTTCGACAGTGCTGGCGCGGGCCAGCCTGGAGGTGAGGTTGTCGCGGCAGGATCTGCACACAGATGACATGTTCTGGTGTTCGAACATCCGGGCCAGCGTGTAACGTTCGCGAGGCCTCTTCCAGTTTCGGACCGCTTCTTCGATCAGCAGATGGAACAGCGCGTAGTACGCGGTCGATACGGCTCGGCGAAGACTGGCCTGCCTTGGACGTTTGGGTTCCCGTCTGGCCAGGTGAAACGCTTGCTCCAGCAGGTCTTCGGGGAAAGGCATACTAGTCCCAATCGGGATCTTCTAGTTCCTTACATTCAGAATCACTTCGGAAATCGAAGTAATACTGGAGGCCGTACTCCCAGGGGCGCACTTCTGACACGATCGCTTGCCGAACTTGCTCAGAGACCCGGCCGATCACGCCCCTGCGGCTGGCGCGATCAGATACCACGACGCGGAAGAAGAGCGACTCCGCCCCCGCCCAGTCCTGGCCGAATGCATAGCGAACTCGCACAACCTCAGGGCCAAGTGTCGCAGCGACGCGCGCCACTGCTTCCTGCAATTTCGTGTCTTCCAGCATCCAGCGAGAAGTGATCACACTCCTAGTATGGCAAATCGCTTCCGGTTGCACCCTCCGCACCGCGAGCGATACAGTTTGAGTCGTGATCGCTTCCGTTGCCGTTGCTTTGCTTACTCCCCTGTTGGCTGCGCCACACTCCGTTCAGGACTTCCAGACCGTAGTCCGCCCGGTGCTGCAGGAAAACTGCGGCAGCTGCCACAACCCGGCTAATCCCAGGAATCGCAACGACTTTCTGAAGGCGCAGTCGGCCCTGGACATGGAGCAGAAGCGTACCCTGTGGCGTAGTGTCGCCGCGCAGTTGAAGAATCGCACCATGCCGCCGTCGGCGTCCAAGCTGACCGAGGACCAGCGCATGCAGATCGCCTCCTGGGTGGAGACGCAGCTTCGCAATACAGCCTGCGCCGGGGGCGACTACGCAGGCGCCGTGCCGCCCCGCCGGCTGAACCGTCGCGAGTATCACAACACCATTCGCGACCTGCTGGGCGTCGATTTCGCCGTCACCGAAGCCTTTCCCGCAGATGAGTCCGCCGGCGCCGGCTTCGACACCAACGGCGAGACACTCTTCATTCCACCCATGCTGATGGAGCGCTACATGGAAGCGGCACAGAAGATCCTGGACCGCGCCATCGTCACTCCTCCGATGAACAAGGTCTTCTCGGCCCCAGAGATGGAACCGCGCGTCGCGGCGGGGCCGAAGCCGGGCCGCCGCCTGGAGCCGGGCCAGGAGTTGACGGCCGAATTTGCCGTGTTTCTCGACGGCCAGTACGGTCTGCGGGTATCGGTGGAGCGCCCGCCGGCGGTCCCTTTTGAGATGGAAGTGAAAGTCGACGGCGCCACCGGCGGCAAGCTTTCGTACGGAGTAGACCGCAACGGTGGCCCCACGGCGCGCATCCACCTGGCCAACCTCGATCGCGGCGTTCACAAAGTAACCATCGTGGCCGGCAAGGAGCCCGTCTGGTTCTACAGCTTCACGGTGGAACAACGGCCCGCCGAAGCATCTCCAGATAAGAAGGCGCTGCACTATCGTCTGCTGGGCATGGAGCCGGGCGAGTATCCGGTGGAGCCACGCGCGGCCGCCCGCCGGCTGCTGGCCAACTTCCTGCCGCGTGCGTATCGCCGCCCGGTGGAAGCCGCGGAAGTCGAGCGGTTCCTGGCGCTGTACGACCGTGCCGCCGAGCGCGGCGACCCTTATGAGGAGCGACTAAAGCTGGCGTTGAAGGCCGTACTGATCTCGCCGCGGTTTCTGTTCAAAGTAGAGGAGCACACCAGCAAGCCGGGTATCTCTCCTCTGGGCCAGTACGACATCGCCTCGCGGCTCTCCTATTTCCTGTGGGCCACCATGCCCGATGCGGAGTTGCTAACCCTGGCGGCGCAGGGCAAGTTGCAGGACCCGCAGGTGCTGGCCGTGCAGGTGGACCGCATGCTGGAGGACCCACGGTCGCGGGCGTTTGCCGCGGCGTTCATCGGCCAGTGGCTGGGAACACAGGAAGTGGGCGGCCGCGCCGTGCCGCTGCTCACCGAGCTGCAGCACTACTATACGCCGGAGGTAGCCGCCGATCTGCGTCAGGAGCCCGTCCTGTTCTTCCAGCACCTGGTAGGGCAGAACCGCAGCCTGCTGGAGTTGATCAACGGCAACTACACCTTCCTCACCGAGCGCCTGGCGAAGTTCTACCAGGTGGACGGGCAGGTCAAAGGGCTGGCCGGCGATACGTTCACGAAAGTGGAGTGGCCCGACAGCCGGCGCGCCGGGGTGCTGGGATTCGCGTCGGTGCTGGCGATGACCTCGCACTACCGGCAGGCGAGCCCCGTGCTGCGCGGCGCCTGGGTGCTGGATACGATGCTGGGAACCCCGGTTCCCGCGCCTCCTCCCGATGTGCCGCCCCTGGAGCAGGCAGCCAAATCGGACAAGGGCCTCACCATGCGGCAGATCGTGGAACGCCATCGAGCCAATCCCGCGTGCGCGGCCTGCCACAACCTGATGGACCCGATTGGGCTCGGCCTGGAGAACTTCGATTGGATGGGCCGCTGGCGGGACAAGGAAACGAACGGCCAGCCGGTGAATGCCTACGGCGCGCTGCCTTCCGGCGAGAAGTTCAATGGCCCGGTGGAGTTGCGCCAAGTGCTGCTGGACCGCAAGGACGACTTTCTGAGTCATCTGACCGGCAAGATGCTGGGCTTTGCGTTAGGGCGCAGTTTGCAGGATGGCGACCAGTGCACCATCCAGCGTTTGGTGGAAAGCCTGAAGCAGAACAACTACAGCGCCCGCACGCTGATTCGCGGGATTGTGCTCAGTTCTGCATTTCGGAATACGCAGGGGGGCATTGAGCCGCCGGCTGGAGGGACGCCGGTCAGCAAGCGCGCACCGCGTCGCCTGCTGGGAGACAAATAAAAAATAGCCCGCGGGGCGGGGTCGCCGCAGCGGGCTTTCTGGGGTGCCGGTAAGAAGGGACGATCTCTCCTTCGTCCCATCGCCAGCGGTAAAACCGGAAATTAGCGCTCGGCCATGTGCAGACCTTTGTGAATGGCATACAGCGCCAGTTCCAAACGGTCGGAAACGCCGAGTTTGTCGAAGATGTTGTGCAGATGGTTTTTCACGGTCTGCTCACTGATGAACATCTTCTCGGCCATTTCCTTGTTCTTGTAGCCTTGCGCCACCAATTGCACGATCTCGCGTTCGCGGGTGCTCAACGGCGAGCGTTCGCGCGCTTTGCCGTTCATCGAACCGCTGGCCAAATCCGCTGGTGAGGCGAATTGGCGCATGACGGCCGCGGTGGTATGCGAGTCCAGCCAGATTTCGCCGGAGTGCACCTTTCGGATCGACTTCACAATCAATTCCGTCGCGGTTTGCTTCAGAACAATGCCCGAACAGCCCAGTTTCATGGCCTGTACGAACTCATTCTTATCGTCAGAAGCGGTCAGCACGATCACGCGGGTCTTGCGGCCGGTTTGCTGCAGTGTCTGCAGCACCGAAAGCCCATCGAGATTCGGCATCCGAAGATCCAGGATGAGGACATCCGGCTCCTGGTTCTGCATAAACTCCAACACCTGCCGCCCGTCGCTTGCCTCGCCTATTACTTTGATGTCGTCCTCGAGCAGCAGCAGTTTCTTGAGGCCATCCCGAACAATCGGATGATCGTCCGCGATAACCACTTTGATGAATTTTTCCTCGCGTGCGACTTCAATTTCGTCCGAGAGGGGTGTATCGGGGAGAATGGCTGTGCCCTTATCCATAGCCGTCCTTGGTTCCACGTTTACAGCTTAGGTGTAGTTCTAGTACGCGGTCAATGCAGGTAAGCGGGTCGGTTGAGGCTCAGTGGTACCCTAGAACTAGCTCAGGGTTAACCTTAGTTGGAAACTACGGTAGCGGTCGTACGAAACGGTAGATCCGCCTTTTCCGAAAACACCGTCGACCGCAGTCTCTCCAACGCACCTGCACGAACCAAGCCCTGATAGTACCAGATCACAAACCCAGGCAACCCTCGGGCGCGCGTCGATTCGATCATCTGAATGAGCACATTCGGGTTATTGGAGTTGGTGATATCTATGCCGGCCACCAGACGGCGCGTATCCCCCAAAGCCTGTATCTGCCTGTCTAATTCCTGGACATAGGCTGCATGGTCGGCGCGGTATACCTGGGGTGTCACGAAATCCAGTGCCCCTTGTTTCCACCAGGCCGGATAATCCTGTGCGAAATTGACATACGCGAATGGATACACTCCCGGAGCATTTGTAACCAGGGTTCGCCAGTCCTGCTCTTTCAGCGTCCGGTACAGCCGAGCGGTGAACTCGTTCAGCTTTCCGGCGCGCCAGCGCAGCCAGTCGCCGTCGTTAACAGCATCAGGCGGGCCGGAGGTACCGGACTCGGCGGCGTAGAGTTCACGCGTGTAGTCGTCGTACCCGGCATCGAGGGCGGGCAGGCGTCCGCGGTCAAACTGCAGGCCGGGTATCTCATAACCGCGGATGAGTTCGCCCATCATCTCTAACAAAAAGTCCTGAACGTCCGGGTGGAACGGATTCATCCAGGTGAAGAAGCTGCCATCGGCCATCAGGTAGCGATGGTCACCGTCTTTTTTGCGAAGCACCCAATCCGGGTGACTTTCGAAGATAGGCCCCATCTGCGCGGGTCCCGCGCGGCGGCTGCTCCAACCGCCAATGAAGCCGTACTCCACCCAGGGCATAACGGTAAGGCCAACCGCCTTCGCTTCTTCGATGGCCTCCTGCAGGATGTCGCGGCCGTTGTACTGCGGGTCCGTCAGAATCCCGGTTTCGCGCTCAAATACACGGCTGTGCCACAAAGGATAGCCCTGGCTCCAGACCAGCACGTACACCACGTTGAAGTTGGCATCGGCGAGATTGCGCATCATGGTGCGGATCTGTTCCCGGGTGCCCAGCGAGTCGCGCGCTGCCCACACGCCCCGGATTTCCGCCGCCTGCAGGCCGAGCAGCGGCAGCAGGACAAAAAGAAAGCGCATCGCTATTGCACCTGGTACGGTACACGGCCCGGCGTATCCACCGGGATGTGCCATAACGTGCCGCCGGCGGTGATGAATAGCGTCTTCAGATCGGCGCCGCCGAAGGCGCAGTTCGTCACCTCGTCCTTCGGCACCGGGATCATGTCGATCAGTCTGCCGGTCTCCGGGTCGATGATGTAGACGCCGCCTTTGAACTCGTTTGTCTCATGCGGCGGATGCGGCTGGTTCAGCCCGCCGGCGACGAACAGGCGCCCTTTGCGATCCATTTTCACGCCGTCGGGGCCGCGGCCCTGCTTCCAATCGAAGATCAGCTTCCGGCTGGCAGGATCGACCGAGCCATCGGGCTTCAAGAGGAAGCGATACAGCTTGCGGGCGCCGCCCGGATTGTTGTTATTGTTGTCGGCGACGTAGAGGTATTTGTCTCCGGGCGACACCAGCACGCCATTGGCGCGCTCCACTTCCTTGCCCAGCACACGTACCACCTTGCCCGGCGCATCGATACGATACACCCCTTCGATATCCAGTTCCATGCCGTCGCGTTTGCCGTAACGTGGGTCGCTGAAGTAGATGCGCCCCTTGCTGTCGATGGTGAGGTCGTTGGGCTGGTTGAAGCGCTTGCCTTCATAACGATCGGCCATGACGGTGACCTTGCCATCCTTGTCGGTGCGCGTCACGCGGCGATTGCCGGGCTCGCAGGCCACCAGCCGGCCCTGCGGGTCGAACAGCAGCCCGTTGGCGCCATCGGGCGCCTTACGGAAAATCGACACCTTGCCCGCCTTGTCTCGCTTCCAGATGTTGCCGCCGCCAGTGAAGAAGAGTTCCCCGTCGGGGCTCCAGGCCGGGCCCTCGCCCGCGCCCACATCGCCCACCAATTGCGGCCTGGCGCCTTTGGCCACCGGAGACTGCCCGTAGACTGCCATCGCCCCTATCATCCCTACCACGAAAATCTGTTTGTTCATCGCCGTTAGTCATTCTATAAGCTATAGGGATGCTCGCAAGGCGTGACTTCGTCTCCTCCCTGATGCTCGGCTCGGCATCGGCTAACTTTGCTTGGGGCGCCGGCAAGGCTGACCCAGACTGGCGTTTCTATGGTGGCGACTCGGGCGCCTCACGCTACTCGGCGCTGGATCAGATCACCCGCAAGAACGTCGCGAACCTGAAGCCGGCCTGGACGCATCACACCGAAGACGCATCGCAGCGGCCGATGACCACCATCGAATGCACTCCGCTGGTAGTGGACGGCATCATGTACCTGACCACGGCGCGCGTGCAGGTGCGCGCCATCAAAGCCGCCACCGGCGAGCCGCTGTGGAACTTCGCGCCGTTTGCCAGGCAGGGGAGGAGCCCCGGTGTGAATCGCGGCATCACGTGGTTTGCCGACGGCAAGGACAAGCGCGTCTTCGCGGCCCTGCAGGACAAGCTGTTCTGCCTGAATCCGGCCACGGGGGAGCTGATCAAGACCTTCGGCGACAACGGCATCATCGACCTGGCCACCATGTTCGACAAGGACATGAAAGGGCTGTCGTATCGCGTCACCAGCCCTGCCGTGATCTTTGAAGACACCATCGTTGTAGGCGGCGGAGGCGGCGAAGGGCCGCGTCCGGAAGCCCCGGGCCACATTCGCGGCTACGACGTCTATACCGGCAAGCGCAAGTGGATCTTCCACACCATTCCGCATCCGGGCGAGTATGGCCACAACACCTGGCCGAAGGAGGCCTGGCAGAAGGCGGGATCGGCCAATAACTGGGCCGGCATGAGTGTCGACCCGAAGCGCGGCTGGGTGTTCATTCCCACCGGGTCGGCCACGTTCGACTTCTGGGGTGGCGACCGCCATGGCGACAACCTCTTCGCCAACTGTGTGCTCGTCCTGGACGCGCGCAACGGCAAACGCGTCTGGCACTACCAGACCGTCCATCACGATGTATGGGATTACGACCTGCCGGCACAGCCCGCACTGATCACCATCCCCCAACCCGGTGGCGGCACGAAGGAAGCGGCGGTGCAGGTTACCAAGACCGGTTTTGTGTTCGTCTTCGACCGCGTCACCGGCAAGCCGATTTTTCCGATTGAGGAACGCAAGATCCCGGCCAGCGATATGCCCGATGAGAAGCTATCGCCCACACAGCCGTTCCCGGTGAAGCCGCGGCCGCTGTCGCGATTGGAGTTGAACGAAGACCTGCTCACCGACATCTCACCCGAGGCGCACGAGTTTGCCTTGAAGAAGTTCAAGAGCCTGCGCGGCGGCGTTCCATTCGCGCCGCCTTCGTTGCAGGGCACGATCTTTTCTCCCGGCACGCTCGGTGGGGCCCTGTGGGGCGGCTGTTCGTATGATCCGGCGTTGGGACGGCTGTTCGTGAACACCAGCGAACTGCCCAGCATCGCCAAGTTGGTGCCCGGCGAAGAGAAGGATGGCTTCCGCTACCGGCTGGAATCGTACGCGAAGTTCGTCGATCACGAAGGCTATCCCGGTGTGAAGCCGCCCTGGGGCCACCTGACTGCCATCGACATGAAAACGGGCGACGTGGCGTGGCGGGAGGTAGTGGGCGAATACCTGCCTTTGAAGGCGCGCGGCGTAAAGAAGACCGGCTCTTTCCAATTGGGCGGGTCGATTGCCACCGCGGGCGGACTGGTGTTCGTAGCCGCCACGGCTGACGAGATGATTCGCGCCTTCGATGCGGCCACCGGTGCCGTCGTGTGGGAGTACAAGCTGCCGTCCGGCGGCTATGCCACGCCCTGTACCTATGCAGCCGGCGGCAAGCAGTACGTAGCCATCGCCTGCGGCGGCGGCAATCGCAACCCGACACCAGCCGGCGATTCTTACGTCGCATTTTCGCTGTAACGGCGGGCGCGGGTGCCAGACTGCGCCATAATCTAGCAATGATGCGTGGTTACCTGGCCATTCTGCTCAGCCTCTCGCTGCTTTCCGCACAACAATCGACGGCCCCGGCCATCGCTGGCTTTACGCCCGATGGCGCCAAGACACAACTCGACCTGGAAAGCCGCTATGAAGCGGCCCTGAATCGCCAGAACCTGCAACAGTGGATGAAACGCATGGCGGCGAAGCCGCACCATGTCGGGTCGCCGGGCAGTAAGGAAGTGGCCGAGTTCATGGCCGCGCAGTTCAAGAGCTGGGGCTACGAAACCACCATCGAAACCTACTACCCGCTGTTCCCCACGCCGAAGACGCGCCTGCTGGAAATGATCGCGCCGGAGAAGTACGTGGCGAAGATCGAAGAGCCGGCGGTGGAAGGCGACGAAACCAGCGGCATCAAGGCCGGCAACCTGCCGCTGTATAACGCCTATTCCACCGATGGCGATGTCACGGGCGATCTGGTGTATGTGAACTACGGCCTGCCCGCCGACTACGAGCGTCTGAAGCAGATGGGTATCGATGTGAAGGGCAAGATCGTGCTGGCCCGCTATGGCGGTTCCTGGCGCGGCATCAAGCCGAAGGTAGCAGCGGAGAACGGCGCCATCGGCTGCCTGATCTATTCCGATCCGCGCGACGACGGCTACGGCGCGGGCGACGTGTATCCCAAGGGCGCCTACCGCCCGCAGTTCAGCGCGCAGCGGGGCAGCGTGATGGACATGCCGGTGTACCCCGGCGATCCGCTCACGCCGGGTAAGGGCGCGACCGATGCCAAGCGCCCCGCCGATCCGAAGCAGGCTTCGACGGTGACGAAGATCCCGGTGATGCCGATCTCCTATGGCGATGCCGAACCGATGCTGCGCGCCTTGGGTGGTCCTGTGGCGCCGGTGGAATGGCGCGGCGGGCTGCCTCTGACGTATCACGTCGGCCCTGGCTCCACCAAGGTACACCTGAAGCTGGAGTTCGACTGGAAGCTGGCGCCGGCCTATAACGTGATCGCGAAGATGAAGGGCAGCGAGAAGCCCGATCAATGGATCATCCGCGGCAATCACCACGACGGCTGGAACTTCGGCGCACACGATCCGCTGTCGGGCATGGTCAGTGTGATGGAAGAAGCGCGGGCGATCGGTGAATTGGCGAAGACCGGCTGGAAGCCGAAGCGGACGCTGGTGTTCGCCGGTTGGGATGGAGAAGAGCCGGCGCTGCTGGGGTCCACCGAGTGGGCCGAGCACCATGCCGACGAACTGCGCCGTCATGCGGTGGCCTATATCAACTCCGATGGCACGGGGCGTGGGTTTGTCGGCATGTCGGGGTCGGCGGCGCTGGAGGTATTCGCGGCGCAGACAGCGCGCGACGTGACGGATCCGCAGACGCGGGTGTCGGCCATGGAGCGGGCGAATGCACGGCGGCGGGCCAGTGGACGTCCGGCGGAGTATCGCATTGATCCGCTGGGGTCGGGCTCGGACTATACGGTGTTCCAGCATCACCTTGGTATCCCCAGCCTGAACATCGGATTTGGGGGTGAAGGCGGCGGGGGCGTGTATCACTCCAACTATGATTCCTACGATCATTTCGTGCGCTTCATCGACCCGGATTTCCAGTATGTGATGGCCACGGCGAAGTTGGGCGGACGCATGATGCTGCGCATGGCGAATGCTGATACGCTGCCGTTCCGCTTCGATGCCATGTCGCGCAGCGTGCGCGGGTGGACGAGCGAGGTGATCAAGCTGGCCGATGATATGCGGGAACAGACGAAGAAGGAGAATGAGCTGATCCGCAGCGGCGCATTGAAGCTGGCCGCGGATCCGACACGCCCCTTCATCGCACCGGAACCGAAGGCCGAGGTACCGTTCCTGAACTTCGCGCCGCTGCTCAACGCCGTAAGCCGGCTGGAAGCCGCGACGGCGAAGGTGAGCGCGGCGAAGAACGTCGACGACGCCGCGCTGCTGCGGGCCGAACAGCACTTGACCCAGGCCGACGGATTGCCTCGGCGGCCGTGGTTCAAGCATGTGTTGCATGCGCCGGGGTTTTATACCGGTTACGGCGTAAAGACGCTGCCGGGCGTACGGGAAGCGATTGAACAACGCCAGTGGCAGGAGGCCGAACAGCAGATCGCGCGGTTGGCGGAGAGTCTAAACGGATACACGCGGGTGCTGGAGCAGGCTATCCGTTAAATCGCGCTGAGTAACTCCACCATGCGGTCGTAGTAAGTATCGGCGTACTTCGCGCCGCCGCTGATGCGCCAACCCATGTGGCGAAGGGAGCCCTTGGTCTCCTTAGGCGCGTTTAAGACGGCGGCCGTTGTACCCAGATTGAGGTAGCGGGAACTCGACTCGCTGTGAATCTGAATGGCGCGGCAGGCAACTTCCAGATCACTTTGCTGGAACAGGCGATCCCAGTCCTCGTTGGTGCTCTCGGTAGCCACTTCATCGGGGTCGCGGTCACGCCAGTTAGTTCGGTAGAAGTCGATGGTGGAGTTTTCGCCGTTATAAGTCTGGATCCAGCGAATCAGGCGCAGATAGTTGGCCCGGCCGGTGGTCTGGATAAGTCCGCGGCCGCGGAACTTCACGAAATCTGTCTCCAGAATGAAGCCGCATTCGGCGGCGGCCAGGCGGGTGGGGAACTCGGTCTGCGGATAGGCATCGCGGCGCCAGCGGTCGTCGGCGGTGCGGGTCAGCCGGTCGGCCAAGGGCAGCGCACCGTGCGTCTGGATGAACACGGCGTCGTGGAAGCAATCATAGGCGGTTTTGTTGCCGCTGAGCGTGTTATAGCTTCTCTTCAGGCCGGGAATGGCATTGAACAGGTAGGAAATGCCAGGGTGCCCCGCGATGCCGGACCGTTCGGAAATCGGCGTGAAGCTGCCGGAGGTTTCGTTGCTGATGATGCCCATTAGGGCGGCGAACTGGACCATCGACGCCGGCCCATCGAACAGCAGCGGGATGTTGTTCCAGAACTGGTGAAAGCCCACGCGGTTGGCGGGCGTATCCAGCACCTTCTTGCCTTTCCAGGCGCTCTTATCCGCCACGGTCTGGTTGAACCAGGCCAAGTAGTGGGTGCCTTTGCGCTGCCCGAAATAGCTGCTGATATCTTCCGCGAATTCGAAGCGGGCCGAAGAAAAACGGCTGAGAACGGAGTCAGTTAATTCCGCCATGAGAGTTGCGCTTTTGCGTTTCTCTATCGTAGCGAAGGCGGAGAAGGGCAAAGGCGGCCAGGGGTAACGCCAGCAGAGTGACACTGGATGGCTCGGGCACGGCCGTCAGGAATCCGCGGATCTCGCCTCCGGGATACTGGGCGGTCTGCAAGTCGAAGTAACCTCGGCCAATGTCGAGTCCGGCGATAAGAGCATTAAACGCGCTTAGCGGCGTACCGCCGTTAGCCGTCACAAAGGCCGTGTTATAGGTGCCGGCCAGCGTTGCGTCGAACGTCTGGTCATAAGTGCCGCCAAAAGCCGTCGGGAAGCCCGGGTAATAGGGAATGGGACTGGCGGCGATGGCGGTACCGGTGCCGGGTGACAGCGTGCAGCAGTGGATCTGTGCCCCTGTCACACCGCCCGTAAGGGCATTGAAACTGGCGGTCAGGCGCAGGGTAAGCGCGGTTGTATCCGCCTCCACCGTTGCCAGGCCGAAACCCACGGAAGTGTTCGGACCGGGCAAGGTTGTGTTATCCAACCAGGCAACATAAGTGAGAATCGCCGCCTGGGCGGGAGATAGTGCAGATAGTGCCAGAACCATAGCCAAGAGAGACACGCGCATGGTTAGGAGACTAACATATTCAGAGATACACTTAGTAGCCCTCCGTTTTTGCCCCGAAAGTGATAGGCTTTATCGCAGGTGCCCGAAGTTCCCATGACCAACCCGAATCAGAACAGAGCTATCTCCCGACGTACCCTGCTGCGCGGCGCTGGGGCCGTGATGTCGCTGCCGTGGCTGGAGTCGATCGTGGCCGGTGCGCCCGCCACCGCGGGTGATAAGTTGACCGAACCGCCGCTGCGCGCCGCCTTTCTGTTCATGCCGAACGGGGTGCGCCCCGACTACTGGACGCCGCCTGGGGATGGCGAAGACTTCGCCATCACACCGCACCTGAAACCCGTCGAGCACCTGAAGAACGACTTCCTGCTGGTGGAGAACCTGTGGCACCAGAACACGGTGGGCCGCAATGGACATTGGCCGAAGGTGCCGGCCTGGCTGTCGGGCGGATTCGTGGAACGCACCACCGGGGGCGATCTGGATGCCGGCGGCACCTCCATCGATCAGGTGCTGGCGCGGCATATCGGTCATGAGACGCCGCTGCCGTCGCTCGAGTTGGGCCTGGACCCGCCGCGCACCGGCATCGACACCGCAGGCGGCGGTTTCCCCCGCGCGCTGGGCTCCTTCCTCTCGTGGGCCGATCCGCACAGCCCGGTGCCCAAGGAGATCGTGCCGCAGTTAGCCTTCGACCGGCTATTCCGCAACCGGAAAGCTAGGGTTGTTTCCAGCGTGGATCCGAAGCACCCGTCGCTGGTGGACTCGCTGCAGCGCGATGATACTAGCGTGCTTGACTTAGTACGGGAGCAGGCACAAGACTTACGCCGCAAAGGCAGCCGCGATGACCAGGCACGGCTGGATGAGTATTTCGAATCGGTGCGCGCGGTGGAACGGCGGCTGGAAGTGGCTATGAAACCGCAGCGCCGTTGGATTAATGAAGGGAAGTTTCCACTGGACCGT
The DNA here is from genome assembly GCA_016789745.1 of Bryobacterales bacterium. Taxonomy (GTDB): domain Bacteria; phylum Acidobacteriota; class Terriglobia; order Bryobacterales; family Bryobacteraceae; genus CADEFT01. Next base: position 15,263 of record JAEUQF010000463.1, on the reverse strand, counting down.
CCGACTGCCGGTGTTCCGGAGCAGCACATCGAACACAAGCGGTTGATGCTGGACATCATGCTGCTGGCCTTCTGGACCGACAGCACCCGTGTGGCGACGTTCATGTTCGGCGATGCGCAGAGTTCGCAGGATTACTCCTTCCTCCCCGGCGTGAAGGCGAATTGGCACGGCATCTCCCATCACCGTGACATAGAGGCACAACGCGTGCAGTATGAAAAGATCATCAACTGGAACATGGAGCAGTTGGCCTATTTGCTGGACAAGATGAAGTCTCTGAAAGAAGGCAATTCCACATTGCTGGATAATTCGATGGTGCTGTTCGGATGCTCATTGAAGTGCGGCAACCGGCACGATCCGGAGAACCTGCCGATTCTGCTGGCGGGGCGTGGCAAGGGCGCGTTGCGGCCGGGCCGGCGCGTGCGAGCCGCGGCAAAAACACCGATGTGCAATCTGCTACTTACTCTGGCAAATAAAATGGGCTGGCAGGAAAACTCGTTCGGCGACAGTACGGGTACGATTTCGAATTTGGGCTAGACGCCACGGCCCCTTCGCAGGTTATTACCTGACCCGCGCGGGGGAAAGGTCACCTAGTCCCTAAATGCCACGCGGGACGGCGCCCGATAGACGGGTATGCAGGCGTGGTTGAGCTTCGTCCGCACTACCTTCCTTGTGCTTGGCGTTCTGGAGATCCTGAGCGCTGCCGCGCTTGCGGTGAAAGTGCTGGCGCGCCCGCCACAGCCGGAAGCGGGAATCCCCGTGTGGTTCCTGTTTCTGGTATGCGCCGTTTTGGCGGCCTTCGGCGCACTCTCCTGCCTGTGCGCGCATATGATGGCAAAGCCCGGGCGACGCTTTGCCCGGCTTGTAGTAGGGTTCAACAGCTTCCTGCATCTGCCGGCCCTCCCCTTTGGGACGATCGCTGGCGTTGTTGGCCTGTACTGGTGCTGGTCGGCGAGGGCGCGGCAAACCGAAGTGGACGGTGGTGAGTTCGCCTATCAATCGACGCCGGGCGATGGCACCCATCCCTGGGTGCAGAAGGCAGCGGTCGTGATCGGCATCGCGATGTGGGTGATCGCGTTCGAGGCCACCGATTGGTGGGGCGCCGCGCACAGGCTGCCGGCACAAACGCCGGCGGGCGGGATCCTGCTGCTATTCGGCTGCAATTTCGTACATGTGTTCCTGCATGAATTGGGTCATGCGGTGGCAGGCTGGTCGTCGAACATGAAGCTCTCCAGTTTCGCGGTTGGGCCCTTCCTGGGAGAGAAACGGAATGGGCGCTGGCGGTGCCGGTTCTCCGTGCTAACGCTGCTGGCAGGCGGTGGTTCGGTGTCAATGTCGCCGTTGGATCTGCGCGATCTCCGATCGCGGATGGCGTTCCATGTCGCTGGCGGACCGGCGGCGAGCTTTGCGGTGGCAGTCAGCAGTTTCACCTGTCTGCTGGGGATGCCCGGCAGCGGCTGGGAGATGTGGTGGCAGGTGCCGGCGACGATGGCGGCGATTTCAGGGTCGACCCTGTTGTTCAACCTGATTCCGTTTGGCGCCGCGGCGGGATTCTCCGATGGCGCGGCTCTGGTGCAATTGATGCGCGGAGGCCCCTATGCACGCTACCGGGAAGCGATGGCGATGGTTGCCGCGACAACTGTCTCGGGGTTGCGGCCGGGCGAGTTGGATCCGGGGCGGTTGGCGCGAGGTCTGCGCATCCCCGGCATGGGGATGAAAGGCGCGGTGGCACAGTTGATTGAAGTGATGTGCGCCACCGACCGCGGCGACCTGCGGCTCGCCAAGGAACTGCTGGAGAACGGCCTGACACAGATGGGGAACCTGGATCAATTCGATGACCCGGCGACCGTAGCGGAAGTCGCGTTTTACGTTGCATTCGTGACCGGGGACATGGGGCGCGCGCAATACTGGCTGGGTCGCGCCGAGCATCTGGCGAAGGTCCGCAAATTCCCGCTGGCAGCGGAGTTCGACTACTGGAAAGCCGTGGCCATTATTCGCCAGGGGCAGGGCCGCACCGACGAAGCCGAAGAAGCGTGGCAGCAGACGATGAAGCTGGCCACCCCGCGGCCGCGTTCCGGTCTGTATGACTTCGAGTATGAGACGCTACGCCAGGTGCGCGAGGGACGCTGGGTCTTACCGCAACCGGAAGCCGCGGCAAGTTAGCTTCGACGGATCCCGTTATACTCAGGCAGTTGCAGCGCGCCGGCCGCCAGTTCGATGGAAGCGAGCAGCGCGAAGTCGTGGTCCGGAACCTCGCCCAGGCGTTTCGCGCCCGCATCGCCCATCACACGGCCGATATGCCAGAAGGCGGTGCGATAGCGCATGCACGACGGCCACAACAGACGCGGCCCGGCGTGCCCGGCACCCACGTCGGCGGCGAAGCACGCCTGCGCATCGGCCAGTTGCTGGTCCAGGAATCGCGGGGTATTCCAGGCCGGCGGATAAGAGACGGCGGGCCTGGACGGCTTCCCATCAGGATATGCGGCAACGGCTCGCGCGAACTCCGGATACCGCGCCACCAGGTCTCCCACAAACGACGCCGGTTTATAGGCACGTATCACGCGCAGCAGCTGAAACAGGTGCCATTGCCGCCGCGAACGGAACTGCGCCTTCGGATAGGTAGCGCCGATCTCCTCATCCGGCCCGGCCTCGATCGCCGGCAGCATACGATCCAGCCTTTGCTCACTATCCGGCAGTAAGGTGAAGTATTCGCCGAATAGTTCGTAGGAACGGGCGGGGATGGGCCAGGGTTCCGCGGTATGCAGATGTTCCAACTCCGCCCGCAGTGCCCGTGCCTGCAGATCAGGATGCCCGTCCGCGAAACGGAGAACCGGACCGGCGGCACCCGCTTGCAGCTTCGCCGTCTCCAAAAAGGAGACCGCCTGCTCCAGCAAGCCCTGCGCGGCCAACTCCTGCACCAGTTGGACACCGGCAAACCGGTAGGGCAGGAAGGGCTGCGAGGCGGACAGCCGGTGAAAGAGATCGATGGCAGCGGAAGGATCGACTGTGGAACCCACCCATATGGCTTCCATCAACAGCAACTCGCGGTCATGCGACGCCAATGGCAGTTGGTCGAAGGCGGCAATAGCATCGGCCAACGCCCGCCGGCCCTCCTCCGGATGCCCCACGGCCAGCACCCGCGCCCCTCGCAGCAGCGCAACCGCATGCAGCAACGGATCGCGATCCCCAGCCTCTACCATCGCCCGCCGAACAGCACTAACCATTCCCTCAGCGTGACACAGTTGCTTGGGAGAACAGAACCTCTGGCGGTACTGATGCGACGCCTATCCCCGGGAATAGAATTCGACCACGGCTTGCAGACTCCTGAGGCTCCCGTCATGCATAATAGGGGGCCGTTCGTGCAATGTCCCGTAACCCCGGTGTCCGGAATGCACCGAAATCACCTGCGACGTGAGTAGTCCGATACCGGCCTTCATCCTTGAACCTGCCTTCCCGCCGGAAGGCGACTCCGGTACTGTGAAAGCGCTCGTCCGTAAATGTGCCTGCCGGGGGCTGACGAACAGCGGGTATGTGGTCGCGGAACGGGAGCAGGCGGTCCCTGGTGGCCAGGAGTGCGCCCTCCACCGGGAGTCTCGGTGAGCAGTTTGCGATCCGCCAGAATTGCCGAAAGTGTCAGGACGGCCTGATTGGCCTCCCGGCTGTCCAGGATCCTTTGCTTCTCCAGCACCCTATCCTGTTCCAGCAGACGATAGCCCAGCCAAGTGATCGTGACGGCTGGCAGACAAAGCAACAGCGCCAGTACGGCCATGAGCCTGTCTCGGGACATCCTTGCAGTTTAGTCTAGAAGCATTGGCTCCAGATAAAGGTCGTGTGAGGAAACAATGAGGAAGCGAAGCAGTGCCCCGCTCGGAAGTCGCGGGCGCGTTTCCTCGCGGCGAAAGCTTGTGCTGGCGATTAGCATCCAGCCAATCCGCACGCTGCTCCTGGCACACTCGGCTTGTCCCACAGCCTGGCAACGACCGCCATCAACCCATATCCCCTAGCTCAGGCCGTTGGCGTTAGAACCAGTGCTGGCAGGAGTAAGACACCTGATTCATCTTTTCCGTAAACGATTTCAACTTAAGCCAGCGGGGCTTGGCCAGGCCGTAACGGAAGCCGCTCCAGGGGTCGTTGAGATAAACCTCCGGATCAGAGAGGAACTCCTTGCGGATGCCGCGCAGCACCACAATATGCTTATAGCGGCCATCGCAATAGCGTCCCGACACCCAGATCGGCCCATAGCTTTTCAGCTTCGACTCGATATCCTCATAGCTCTGAAACCCGGTATAGACGCTGGAGATAAGCCCCAACGTAGAGCGGCATTGCAGGAACTCGCCATCCAGGATGCCGCGCTCGCGCATCATCTTGTGATTCGGCAGGCTCTCGGCGGCCGATTCATTCTTACCCTTGTACTTCAGCATCATCTTATAGGCGGCCATCCAGCATGTGGCTTCATCGGGCTGTTGGATATAGGGGACGTTGGGGACGATGTATTCCATGGTTGTGGTCTCTCACTCATTCAGGCGCGGCCGGGACGCACGATCACTCATGGGCAGGCTGGAAAAATCTACTTAGCACCCCCAGTTGCTCCGTACTCCCAGGGTCTATATACTGGCCCAAACCTTCGAGGGGGGGTATCCCGATGGGCCGCGTTGTTTCCCTGTCTTTATTTCTCGCCTGCGCCTCGTTGTTCGCGCAGGTCAACCGTAGCAACCTCACCGGCATTGTCCGCGACACCTCCGGTGCTGCCGTGCCGGAGGTCAACATACGCCTGGTCAATGTCGATACCGGCGCGGTGCGCACCGAGAAGAGCGATGGATCCGGCTTCTACCGGTTTACCTCGCTGGATCGCGGCAAGTACCGGTTGGAAGCCGAGCAATCCGGCTTCAAGCGCTTCCTGCAGGACAATGTCGAGTTGGCTACCGGTGAGACCACCACCGTCGACATTGCGCTGTCGGTAGGTGAAGTAGCGGAAAGCGTAACGGTCACCGGCGACGCCGCGGTACTCCGAACGGAGACAGGTGCCCTGGGAACCACCGTCAACACACAGGTTCTGAACGAATTGCCCCTGATCGGCCGCAATCCGTATGTGTTCCTGACGCTATCGCCAGGCATTCAATACACAGGCAGCCCCGGCGCGCTGAACCCGTGGGATGTAGCGGGCCCGTCAGACTTCGCCGCGTCAGGATCGGAAGCGCGCAGCGAGTTCCTGCTGGATGGCATCCCGAACATGGGTCTGGGAAACGTATCGCTGTCGCCGTCGCCCGACGCCGTTCAGGAGATGCGTGTGCAGACCAGCGCGTATGACGCTGAGTTCGGCCACGCCGGAGCGGCCTTCGTGAATGTGGCAACGCGCTCGGGCACCAACGCCTACCACGGCACCGCCTACTGGTATCTGCGCAACGACAACCTGAACGCCAACAGCTTCTTTAATAACCGCATCGGCGCCCGCAAGAACGAGTTCAAGCAAAATACCTACGGCGCCTCGTTTGGCGGCCCCTTTCAACTGCCGAAGCTTTATAACGGCAAGGACCGCACGTTCTACTTCTTCAATTTTGAAGGAACGCAGATTCGCGGTACGGCCTTCGCGCGAGCCGTGGTGCCGACACAACTGGAGCGATCGGGCGATTTCTCGCGCTCGGTGGATCGTTCCGGACGGCCCTTTCAGATCTACGATCCGTTGACCACGGCGACGACGGGAACACCAACCAGAGCGCTCTTCCCGGGCAACGTCATTCCGGCCAGCCGCTTCGACCCGGTTACGGTGAACGCGCTCAAGTATTACCCACTGCCGAACATCACACCGGCATCGGGCAGCTTGCAGAACTTCCAGAATCCGCAGATCAGCGGGCGCAAGTGGGCCAGTCTGGCTTCGCGGGTGGACCACAACATCAGCCCCACGCATAGCCTGTTTTTCCGCTACGGCTGGAATCATCGCACCGATCCGTCCAGTGCATTCTACGGCGAGGGCTGCTGCCGTCCGGCGGGCAATCCCACCGATGGGCAGGATGAATTCGAACGCGGCAACATCGGGGCGGGAGGCAGCTATACGTGGATTGTGAACAGCCGCATGGTGTTCGATGCCCGTATGGGATTCACCCGCTACTTCGATGCCAACAAGATGTATGGCGAGGGTTTCGATATCCGCACGCTCGGCTTTCCGGACCAGTTCTCCTCCGGCGTGGCCTTCGCCACGTTCCCGCGATTCGCGATGGCGACCGCGGATGTCGAGAACCTGGGCGCGGGGCGGGTGTCGTCACGGACCTTCCTGAATGTCTATAACCCACAGGCTAACGTGCACTATACGCTCAGCCGCCACGCGCTGAAGGCGGGCTACCGGTATATGCTGAACCAGCAGAACCTGTTTGCTCCGAATCGGGCGGCGGGCATCTTCAACTTCGGCCGCGCCTTCACACAGGGCCCGGTGGCGAATACCCCATCATCCAACGGCGGGCATGACTTTGCCTCCTTCCTGCTGGGAATGCCGAATAGCGGGTCTGCCGATGTGAATGCCGCGCCGGCGTTGCAGAACTCCTACCATGCTCTTTACTTCCAGGATGATTGGAAAGCCACGGCGCGACTGACATTGAACCTCGGCCTGCGTTGGGAGCATGAGAACGCGGCAACAGATCGTTTCAACCGCGGCAACGCGGGACTGGACACGGTGGTTGCCAGCCCGCTGGAGGAACGCGCGAAAGCAAATTACGCGCGCAGTCCCATACCGGAACTGGCCGCGCTCAACGTGAAAGGCGGGTTGCGCTTCCTGGCCACCGGCGGGGTGCCGCGCGAGCACCTCAACATGCCGGGGTCACTCTGGTCGCCACGCTTCGGCTATGCCTTCCGGGTGACCAACTGGATGGTTGCCCGGGGCGGCTACGGCATCTTCTATTCGCCGAATAACCTGTCGAACTACCGGCTGGACGGCTTCTCGCTGGCCACCCAAATGGTGACATCGCTCGACAACAACCTGACGCCGTTCAACACGCTACGCAACCCGTTCCCGAGTGGCCTGTCCCGGCCGCCGGGCTCCGCCGGCGGGCTGTTGACAGGTGTGGGGCAATCGGTGACGGCGGGCTTTGCCTCGCAGGACAACTTCCTGCCGAACTATCGCCATGCCTTCAACCAGAACTTCTCCCAGGGCATTCAGGTAGTGCTGCCGAAAGATTTCTCGCTGCAGGCATCTTATGTGGGAACCGTCGTACAGCGGATCACCATCACACGGAACGTGAACCAATACGCCGACCAGTTCCTCGGCCTGCAGAACCGGTTGAACGCGCGGGTGGCCAATCCGTTCGCCGGCGTGATTACCGACCCGACAAGCGCGCTCAGCCAGCCCACCACGACAGTGTTGCAGTTGCTGCGCCCCTTTCCGCAGTACACCGGCGTCACGCAGAGCAGCCTGAATCTGGGCCGTTCCTGGTATAACTCGTTGCAACTGGAGATCAGCAAGCGCATGGCGAGCGGCCTGTACTTCGGCATCGCCTACACTAACTCCAAGATGCTGGAGGCCACTTCGTTCCTGAACGCCAACGCCGCGGCGCCCGAGCGGGTCATCTCCGATTCCGACCGGCCGCAGCGCTTCGTCACCCACGGCCTTTACGAGATGCCGTTCGGAAAGGGAAAGCGATTCGTGAATACCAGCAACCCGGTCGTCAGCCGGTTGGTTGGCAACTGGCAGGTGAACTGGGTGCTGACGCTGCAATCAGGAGGGCCCCTCGCCTTCGCTAACGCCGAGCGGTTGCGCCGTTCGGACAACAATCGCTACGAGGTGGATAACTACTTCGACACGACGCAGTTTGTACCCCAGCAGCCGTTCACGCTGCGTGCGACCTCCTCACGCATCGCCGACCTGCGGGCGCCGGGCATCAACAAGTGGGACATTACGGTGCAGAAGACCGTGATGGTTCGCGAAGGGATGAGTTTCAAGGTGCAGTGCGAGCTATATAACGCCCTCAACCGGACGCACCTCGGCACGCCGAATACCACCGTGGCCAGCACGCAGTTCGGCCGCATCACCGGAACCTTCCTGAATCCCCGCGAGATCCAACTCTCGGGCCGGTTCACGTTCTGATTTCGGGAGCCGCCGATACGGATCGCCCCCGGCGTTGCTCTAACGCGCGGGGGCTTTTTCTTTGACCGCTGAGGACTACATGCGCCTGGCCATCGAGCAGGCGCGGATGGGGGACCGACGGCCCGGCGCAGGGGAAGTCGGCTGCGTTATTGTTCGCGACGGGCAGTTGGTGGCGGCGGCGTTCAACGAAGCGGAGTTGCGGCATGACCCTACAGCGCACGCCGAGATCGTGGCCCTGCGGCGCCTGGGCGAGCAATGGAAGACCACCGAGTTCCGCGGCTGCACGCTCTACTGCACGCTGCAGCCCTGCGGGATGTGTACGGTGGCGTGTTTGTGGGCGAAGGTGAGCCGCATTGTCTATGGGGCAACGCGCGAGGATGTCCACAGCATGTATTTCGACACCCGCCACTTCAGTACCGTGGACTTGATTCACGATGCTTTTCGCGATGATATACAGATAACCGGCGGTGTGCTGGCGGACGAGTGCAGCAAGTTGTACTACCGCCCGCAGGATGACCCGCCGCCCCAGGAGCAGAAGAACCGATGAGCCCGCGTCTGAATGGAGTGATTGAAACTGCCCTCTACGTAGAGGACTTGCCGCGCTCGGTGGAATGGTACAAGCGCGTGATGGGCTTTAAGCCGATTTTCGACGGAGGTGACCGTCTGCAGGCCATGGCGGTGGCGGACAAGCAAGTCCTGCTGCTGTTTCGTAAAGGCGCCTCGACGGGTGTTTTGGAGGTGCCCGGCGGACGAATTCCTTCCCATGACGGCGATGGCCATCTGCATCTGGCCTTCGCCGTGGATGAATCCGAAATCCCGGCATGGCGCGAGCATTTCGCCAGGGAAAACGTGCCGGTGGCGAGTGAAGTGAAGTGGGGCGAGACCGGGCGGAGTCTGTACTTCCATGACCCCGATGGGCATGTGGTGGAGATCATCACGCCGGGGTTCTGGGAGGTTTACTAACGTGGGCAAGTCCATGCCGGTGAGCGAGTATCTGCGGAGATCCTTCGAGCCCCATTGCGAGTACGTGGACGGTGAACTACTGCCCAGGCAACCTAAGGATGATGAATGCAGCAGTCTATTCGCAGCGCTGGTCGGGGCCCTGTCCAGGCGAGATCGGGCGTTGGGCTTGCGGGTGCGGCCCTCGCGCCACATCCGCATATCGCCCACACGGTATCGGGTCCCGGATGTGGCGGTATTCCTCGACTCAGATCCGCAGGTGGCGGCCACAGTGGCTCCGCTGTTTACGGTGGAGATTGCCTCGCGCAGTGAAGCCTGGTCCGGCGTCATGGGGAGAATTTCCGATCATCTTGCTATGGGCGTAGGCATGGCGTTTGTGGTGGACCCGCACGCCCGCTCCGTGCTGGCAGCAACGCCGGGGCAGTCGCTACACCAACTGACGCCACCATTAAAGGTTCCGATCGACATCCCCAACCGAGGCACCCTGGAGCTCGACTTCGACCAGATTTTCGCGGAGATGGACTAGAACTTCGGCAGCGGGAGCAGCCGCTCCGCCGCATCGCGATACTTCCCTTCCCCGGTCAACTCCGCCAGCTTCCGTAGCGTCCCCGGCTGCCGTGGCTCCTGCCGCAACGAGAGCTGGTAATAGGCCACGGCCTGTTCCTTCCGTCCACCCGCGGCCAGCAGCGACGCAATGGTTGCGTATAGCTCCGGATCTCGCGGTTGTTTCGCGGCCGCGTCGCGCAATAGCGGCCATGCCTTCTCCAGCAGCGTGGTGTCGTTCGTCTGCGAGGCCAGCCTGACGTAGGCCATCCCCAGATCCCGATTCGAAGGCGTACGCCCGAAGTACGAACGCAGGTCGCGCACCGGCACGGTACCGCCAATCGCATGGCTGGTGAACACGGTGTGCCCGCCATCCTGGGCGCGCGATTTCGGCATGTGGCAGTCGACGCACCCGGCAGGTTTATGCGGCTTGGCGTGGCACCCAAGACAAGCCGCGTTGTAGTCCGCAGCCTGGGAATGCGGGTTGTGGCACGTCAGACACGACAGCTTATCGCCCGCGCCCTGCTTGCAACGGCTGGTCTTCAGTTGCTCGGCATGGCTGTTCACCATCACACCCGGACGCGATGCCGCCAGCAGCACTTCCACCGATGTGGCCAGATCACCACCCGGCTGATATGTCGATGCGACGCGACTAAGGCGCACGGCGCCGGCCAAGTGGCACTGCTCACAAACTGAGTCGCGCTGGCGGGACGCCAGCTTCGCCGGATTGACGAGTTTCGCATGGTCATCGGACTCGCCATGACAACTGCGGCAGCCTATACCGGAGGGCCGCGCGGTGTCGCTGCTATGACAGCCCAGACACTCCGCGGTTATGGGACGCTTGAAATCGGGGTGGGGATCGCGTTCGTAGCCGGGCGGCAGGTCCCACAGCCTGCGATTGGCATAGTAGCCCACTGGCGCCTGGAATAGATTGCCCTGGTACAGGAACGCGTAGCTGCGCCCCATCCGTTTGCTGCCGATGAAGTGCGTCAGATCCACCGCGCCTTCAGGCCAGTGCAGTTGCAGCACGTCCCCCGTCTTCTTCACCGCCAAAGAAAAACGCCGGAGAGTCCCCGCGGACTCCCCGGCGGCTTGAACCAGTCCACTGCTGTTGGCCATTGGCGATCTCTTCCAGCGGTCTGCTATTGCCTGGTGGCAATCGCCGCAGACGAGCGCGGTGGCAAACAGCAGGAGCATCAGAAGATCATCTTAAGCCCGAACTGGATGATGCGTGGCGAATTTCCCTGCCCACCGATGCGGCCGAAGTTCACCGCGGTCAGGTCGACCGACGGCGCACCGAAGACGGTACGGTTGAAGGGATTGGTCATTTCCATGCGGAACTGCAGGTTCGCCCGTTCGACGATCTTCGTGTCCTTGAACAGGCCGAAGGACTCGTTGACGGTCATGGGCTGGCGCACATTCAGATACGGCGGTGCGTTTCCGAAGCTGAGCACGGACGGATCGGCGAAGGCGCCCCGGTTGAGGTAGGCGTCGCGGTTGGGGTCAAACCCGCCCGGCCCCTCGGCGGCACGGATTTCCTGGCCGGTCAGGTTCGGACGCATCCCGCGCGTGAAGGCAAACGAGTTGGTGTTGACGGTGGAGATGGCCAGCGGGAAGCCGCTGGCGAAGGCGCCCACGCCCGATGCCGACCAGCCGCCCAGCCACCGGTGTTCAAAGGGAATCCGGTAGTTGAAGCTGAAGGTCAGAATGTGGCGCTGGTCGGAAGCGTAAAGCGCTTTCTCGCGCTGGTTCCAGCTCTGGCGGATCACGCCGCCGTGGGCATCGGTGAAGCCAACGCCATCGGAGAGGTGCTTGCCCCACGTGTAAGCGGTGGTAGCCGTGAATCCGCGGGAGAAGCGCTTATCCATTTTGAACTGGAAGGAGTGGTAGCTGGAATTGCCGTACGGCGAAGCCACCACGCCGACGCCATTGTACTGCGGGAACGGACGCAGTGCCTGTGCGACGGTGGCGCGGGAGCCCCAGGTGGAGGCAAAGCCGGCGTAGGGTTCGCGGATGCCCGCCGAAACAGCCAGCGGCGATGTGATGGAGGAGCGCAGCAGGTTCGCGCCCAGATTCCAATACTGCTGCGGCAGTTCGCCGAGGTTCATGCTGTCGTACAGCTTGTGGCCGACATTGGCGACATAGGCGCCGCTGAACAGCCAGTTGTTGCCGAACTGCTTTTCGAGCGTCAGGTTCCACTGCTGGGCATAGGGGATGGTACCGCCATTGGCGCGTTCCACCAACTGCGCGCCCTGCGTATTGGCGACGGTCGGGGAGATGAGTGGCGGCTTATTGAAGTTCTGCGGGAAGCCGTTATCCCAGTAGAAGCCCGGCGTGAGGCCGGCATCGGGGCTGGGGAACGACGGCGTGATGCTGAACCCGGTCTGCGGCAGGCCGACGCCCTGGTTGATGTACTCCTTGTAGAAGATACCGTAGCCGCCACGCAGCACCAGGTTGTTGGCAATCTGGTAGGCGAAACCGAAGCGCGGAGCAAAGTTCTTGTACTTGGTGTCGAAGAAGCGCTGCCAGCCCTGGCGGCCGGGGCCCTCGCCACCAAAGACATAAGCGCCGGGGATGTTCCCCGCACCCGGATTTGGCACCGCCGGATCCATGTAGGAAAGACGGCCCAGGGGATCGGACGACGGAATCTGGAACTCGTAGCGCAGGCCCAGGTTCAGGGTGAGCTTCGGAGTAATCTTCCAGGTGTCGTCCACGAACCAGCCGAAGTACTTGTAGCGGCCGCCGGGGAGCGAATCGCGCCAGTAGGCGCTGCCGGAATCCACCGCGCCCAGCAGGAAGCTGGCGAAGGCGTTGCCGGAGTTCGCATTGCCGGGCAGCGCGGTTTCCAGGTGCGAGAAGTTGAACGTACCGCCGCCGTTGCCATAGTTGCGGTAGTTATCGCGATGGGCCTGGATTTCGGCACCAAACTTCAACGTGTGCTTGTTCTTCACCCAGGTCAGGTTGTCCAGCCACTGGATGGTGGTGAAGTAGTTGTCGGAGGCGATGTCATCGCCCAGGCGCGTGTAGCTCTGGCTGAAGTTCACCGTGGGAGCCAGGTCGAACTGCACACCCTTCAAACCAAGCGCGGCAATAGCGCCGGCATTGAAGCCGAGCGAGAAGTTCGGGTTGCGGAAACGCGAGAGGCCGGCGCCCATGTGGTTGATCACGTTCGGGCTGATCGTCCAGTCATAATTCAGACGTACGATGCGCGTCGTCACCACCTGGAAGTTGTAGTTCTCAATCAGCGTGGAACGGTTCTTGGCAATCAGGCGCGACGGGCCGGGGCTCTTGATGCTGGGCCGGTCCGTGTAGTTGAACATGCCGCTCAGGCGGTGGTTGGTGCTGATGGCGTGATCCAGCTTGAAGCCGGAGGTGCGCTGGTCGGCCATGGGGCTGGCCAGCGGGGCGATGCTGTTGTTGGCAATGCCCGGCAATTCGGCCGCCGGATAGACATCCACCATCTTCGAACTGATCGCACTCCACTGGCTCTTCGGGATAATGTTGCCGGGGAAGGCCGTGCGCGTGGCGGCACCGCCGGCGCCGAAGGCCGTCGAACGTGGATCATAAATGTTGCCGCGTCCGGCCGCCGCCCATTCGCTGAAGTCGCCGGTCAACATACGCGCCGTCGCGTTCGTGTTGAAGCCGGCCAACTGGCCGCCGCGAATATAGTATTGGTCCAGTGAGAAGAACCAGAACGTACGGTCCTTGCCGTTGTAGATCTTCGGGATGTACACGGGACCGCCGACGGTAAAGCCCCACTCGTTCTGCTTGCGAGGCGCTTTGCGCGGATTGAAGAAGCCGCGCGCGTCCAGCTTATCGTTGGCCAGGAAGTGGAAGGCCGAGCCGTGGATGGCGTTGGTTCCCGACTTCATGGTGAAGCTGGTAACACCGGCCAGAGCATGCGTATACTCGGCCGAGTAGTTGTTGGTAACCAGCTTGAATTCGGCGATGGCGTCCACCGAAGGATTCACTTCGGCATCATTGGCCAGGTCGCCACGGGACAGTGCAATGCCTTCGTAGTAGATCTGGTCATTGAATGACCCGCCGCCGCCGATATGCTTCTCCCAGGTATTACCCGGGCTCACGCCGGGCGACAGGAAGATGAATGCCGAAGGGTTGCGGATACCGCCGCCAAGCGTCAGCGGCAATTCCAGAAACCGCTTGTTGTCGATGACGGTGCCAACGTCGGTGGACTCGGTCTGCACCAGCGTGGCGTTTGCCGCCACTTCGACCGTCTGATTCACTTCGCCAACCTGTAGAACCAGATCGATCTTGGCCTGCTGGTTCACTTCCACCTTGATACCTTTTACTTCGGAGCGGCGGAACCCAGCCGCCTCCGCCGTGAGCGTGTACAGCCCGATAGGCAGGTTCAGGAAGTTGTAGGTTCCAGAGGTGGAACTGACGGAGTTGAACGTGGCGTTGGTGCCTTCCTGGGTAATTCTTACGGCTACCCCGGCAACCACAGCGCCGGAGGAGTCGTTAACGGTGCCCGTGATCGACCCTCGGTCGACCTGGGCGAACAGCGCCGCTGCATTCAGCAGCAGCAGCGCGGAGAGGGAACGTACTATCATTTTTGACGAGCCTCCAGAGGTGACGGTCCTATACGATGTAGGCCGTATCGGTTGAATATATCAGTTTTGAAGATCCTGGTTGCAGTCGCGGTCGCCTTTCTGTTCCAGTCCCTGGACACCGGACAGCGTGCTTTCCGAGAAAAGGACTGGGTGGCGGCCGAGCGCATTTTCGGCGAGTGGGTGGCGAAACACCCCCGTGACCCGGTGGGGTATCGCTGGCTGGGGATGACCTACGGGGCGCAGGAGAAGTATGCGCTTGCTTTACCAAACTTCGAAAAATCCTGCACTTTGAAGCGATCCGACGGTTTGGCCTGCTACTACTGGGCGCGGTCGCTTTTTCTCACTAATCGCTTTGAAGAAGCTCTGCGGGTGTACCGCTCGCTGGACGCCCTGAACGGGAGAGCGCTGTTGGGCATGGCCATGACGCTGGAAGCGCTGGGGCGTCTGGAGGAGGCTGATGGTGTTTACAAGCGAGCGGCAGAAACCGTACCAGAGGCCACTCTGGAATATCAGAAGTTCAAGCGCAGAAAGTCTGCTCCCCAACTCAACGCCACAGAGATACGGTTCCACGCCGCGGACCTCCCCGTGACCATCCGCGACGGCGCGAAGGGCGAAAAGCGGCTACCCGAGACGATGATCGCCGGCGCGGCGGTGTTTGACTATAACAACGACGGGCGCCTTGATGTCTATCTCGCGCGCGGCGGTCTGCTGCGCAACGAGGGCGGCGGGCGTTTCGTGGATGTGACGGAGGCAGCCGGTCTGTCCGGCAGCTATGCCGACATGGGAGTGGTTGCGGGGGATTATGACGGTGACGGCTTTCTCGATCTGTTCGTGACGGGCCTGCGCTGTCAGCGCCTGTACCGAAACACCGGGCGTGGCACCTTCGAAGAGGTAACGGCCCGGGCGGGGGTGGAAGATCGCCGGCACTGGACCGTGGCGGCAGCCTGGCTGGATGCAGATAGCGACGGGCGCCTGGATCTGTTCGTGGTGCGTTACGTGGACTATGACGAGGCTTCCGAGGCGTACTGCGGCACCGACAAGATTCGTCAGTATTGCGATCCGCGCCTTTACAAGCCGTCGGCTAACGCACTGTACCGGAACCTGGGCGATGGCAGATTTGC
>JAEUQF010000164.1 GCA_016789745.1 Bryobacterales bacterium | reverse complement strand
AGTCGAACGCGATTACGTCCGGCTGCAGCGGCACCAACTATTGCCCGAGCGACGTCACCACGCGCGGACAGATGGCGGTGTTTCTGATCCGCTCCATGGTGCTGACCGACGACTTCGACTTCCCCTCGGCTCCCTTCTTTGAGGACGTTCCCGCCACGCACCCGCAATTCAAGTGGATCCAGAAACTGCGCTCGTTGGGCATCACCACCGGCTGCACGACGCTGCGCTACTGCCCGAATGACCCGGTGACCCGCGGACAGATGGCGGTCTTCCTGGTGCGCTCCCGGTTTGGTGAGACCTTCACCTCCCCCAGCACCCCCTACTTCACCGACGTGCCGGCGAACCAGACGTTCTTCCGCTACATCCAGAAGTTGCGCCAGTTGGGGGTGACGACAGGTTGCACCGCGACTACCTATTGCACCAATGATCCGACCACCCGCGGCCAGATGGCGGTCTTCCTGACGCGCGCGTATCTGACGCCCTGGTAGAAGCCCGTCTCTCCCGGTCGCGGTTCTCGTAAGGGGTCCAGCAACTTACAGAACCGCGACCGCGAGGGAGGACCCTGCGAGGCCCCAGCGATCCGTTCTTAAATGTTGCTTGGCGTTGTCTTCTCTGCGTCCTTGGCGCCTCTGCGCGCGATTTTCCGGAAACGTTTGCCGCGCGTCTTCAAAGGAGCAGGCTTGCCGGGGCTCGGCCTTTGTAACTACCGCCGCACCGGGACGGGCTGACGCACCAGTTGCACCGTGCCGAGGTCCGTCCAGATATTGCAAACCGAGTTCTGCACAAACGCCAGGTGATCGACGGCGAACCAGCGGTCGCTCCGGAACTCGGCCCAGCGCTGTCGGGCGATCTCGGCGGCGGCGGGCACCTCCGGCGCGCTCAGCTCCTGGGCCAGTGTGATGTGCGGGTGGTACGGAAACGGCTCGTTGAACAGGAGCGCTTCGCGGTTCATCCCGTCGTGGATCTCCAGCAACTGGTCGCGTCCGACCCCAATCTCGAGGTAGATCACATTGGTTTTGGGGAAGACCGCAATCTGGCCGATTTGCAGGTCGAAGGCGGGAAGGTTTGCGGTGTATTCGACGATTTGCTCCCAGGCAAGTTGCTCCGACTGCAACGGGCGGGGCGGCATCAGCGTAACGTGCGCGTGCGGGTTGGAACCAGGAACCAGTTCCTTCCGCAGATCGTCGAGAAACTTGCCGAGCGGATCCGGGATATACGTCACCAACGCGTAGCAATTGAGTCGCTGGTTACCGTTTGACTCGCATTCCATGGGCTTTGCTAATCACTTCAGTATACAGGACGGCCCATCGTACCTGGGGCGGTACCGGCGCCTGCCCGCATAGCGTCCAGAAACGCACGTTCGCGATCGATCTCGATGGTGGTGCGCAGCCAGTACACCGTTAGGTCCCCGCAGGTTGCCGGCAGGTTCAGGAAGTCCTTCTCGGTGGTGAGCAGGACGCGGCAGCCGGCCCGGCGCGCCTCCCCGGCCAGCGCATGGAGATCGGCTTCCGTGTAATGGTGATGATCGGGAAAGGCGCGACGGATCGGGGTTGCCACCTGCATCTCCGCCAGCGTCGCCCAGAAGGACGCCGGGTTGCCGAGGCCGCAGAAAGCGAGCGCCGGGCCTTCGGGCAAGGCCTCCCGCTTCTCATGGGCATCCACCCACTCCACCGGCTTCACCCGGCTATAAAAGATGGGCGCGGTGCGGTTCACACGGCGGATGCGGGCTTCGAGCGCTGGCCACGGTTGGAGAGTAGCGCTGCGCGTGACCAGGATGACGTGCGCCCGCCACAGCGCCGCCACAGGCTCCCGCAGTCGGCCGACCGGCAGCAGCGCGTCTCCAGCGAAGGGATCCAGCGCGTCCAGCAGAACAAGGTCGAGATCGCGCGCCAGCCGCCAGTGCTGAAAACCATCATCGAGCAGGAATACGTCCGGGTAAAATTTTTCGAACGCCCGGCGGCCCAGCGAGGCGCGGTCCGCACCAACGGCGACCGCAGCGTGGCCGGCCCGGAGCAGAATCTGCGCCTCCTCGCCAGTCTGCGACACCGGGGCCTGCTCGCCGGGCACCAGTAGCAGCGGCGCCGGATCCTGGCGGCCGTAGCCGCGGGTAAGAATCGCAGGCTTCCTGCCGGCCTTCGCGAACTGCTCGGCCAGATAGGCCGCCACCGGCGTCTTGCCCGTGCCACCCGCAGCCAGACCGCCCACACTGATCACCGGAGCTGGCAGCCGCCCTTGCCCCCGCTCCTTCACGGCTCGGTCCAGCCGTACCCCCGTCAGCCACATCTGGCCGAGCATCGCCGCCGCCATCCGCACCGGCCACGGCCTCAGATAGTAGGGCAGGCAATCGCCCGCTACTTGCTGCACCGCCTGGACCGCCCGCGCCGTCGCTCCCCGCTTGGCTTCCGCCAACCGCCGCGCCCGTTCGCCGATCCGCGCCCGCGCCTTGGCATCGGTCAGCAGAAACCGCACCGCCAGCGCCAACTCCGCCCCCGCGCCGATCTCCGTCACCGCTTCGGCGGCCCGGAACTCCTCGGCAATGTCCGGGAAGTTCTCCATATGCGGCCCAATGATCACCGGCTTGCCATAGAACGCCGGCTCCAGGATGTTGTGCCCGCCGCGTTCTGCCAGCGTGCCGCCCATAAAGACACAATCGGAGAGGGGGAACAGCGATACCAACTCCCCCACGCTATCCAGCAGCAGCACGCACGGCAGCGCAGCGGCCTTCAGTTGGGACCGCCGCACGCAGGCGATGCCCGCCGCCTGTAGCTTCTGCGCGGCGCTGTCGAACCGCTCCGGCCGGCGCGGCACCAGGATCGTCAGCAACCCGGGCTCCTCGCGCTGCAACTCGCCGATCGCCTGGATAACGACAGCATCCTCATCCACGTCGCCGGTTCCCGCCGGAGGCATAGTGCTGGCGGCGATCCAGCAGCGACGCGGCTCCAATCCGCGAATCCAGTCAGCGATATCCCCCGGCACCTGCAGCGACTTCACCTGCAGGTCATACTTCAGATTCCCGGCCATCATCACCCGCTCCGCCGGTGCCCCCAACGCGACATACCGCTCCCGCGCGATCTCGTTCTGCACCAGAATCCGGTCCGGCCACACCAGCACCGGCGCGAAGAACCAGCGGAACTCCTGGTAGCGGGGAAAGGCACGGTCGGAGATGCGCCCGTTCACCACCACCAGCCCCGCCCCGAAGCGCTTGGCCTCCCGGAACAGGTTCGGCCAGATCTCGGTTTCCATAATCAAGACCACCCGCGGCCGCAACCGCCGCAGCACGCGCCGCAGCATCCAGACGTAGTCGAAGGGCAGGTAGAAGATGGAATCGGCCAAGCCCTGAAGTTTGCTTTCGGCCAGTTGCCGCCCGGCCACGGTGGTCACCGACACGTGCACGGCCTGCTGCGGCGAGGCCGCGCGCAATTGCCGGATGAGTTCCACCGCGGTGGCCACCTCGCCCACCGACACCGCATGCAACCAGATGCCACCGGGGAGCGTCGGTTGCTTAGCCCCGGGCGGAGCCTGTCCAAAGCGTTCGCCCATGCCCTGCCAGTAGCGGCGGTCTCGCAGGCCGCGGCGCAGCAGATAGACTAGGATCAGGGGTAAGGCCAGGACGCCGAGAAGGCGGTAGAGGAAATAGATGAGCACTCGCGCAGCCGGTTGTTTGCTTGTTCTGAGTATATCGGTTTGGGCTGTCGCCGCTGCGCTGGCCGCCAAAGGCTTCGACGTGAAGCCCGTGGAGAGCTATCCCACCCGCCAATCCGCCAATGGCCTGACCATCGCCGCCGTGGCCTACGATACCGAAGAGCAGCAGAAAGCCGTCTTCGGCAAAGCGCCGCTGCGCGAGTTCGGCATCCTGCCCGTGCTGCTGGTGATGCAGAATGACAGCGGCAAGGCTCTCAAGCTGGAAACCATGGAAGTGAACTACCTGACGCCGCAGCAGCGCAAGGTGGAAGAAACGCCGTCGAGCGAGGTGCAGTACCTGGACGGCCCGAAGCGGCCCAACTTCGGCGGCAACCCGCTGCCTATCCCACGCCGCAAGCCCAAGAGCAAGCTGGCGCATCCGGAAATCGAGGGCTACGGGTTCAACGCCAAGATGCTGCCCGCCAACGACAAGGCCCATGGCTTTGTGTACTTCCAGACCAGCCACCGCCCCGGCGCCGGCGCCAAAATCTACATCCGCGGCATCGTGGAAGCGCCCACCGGCAAGGAACTGCTTTTTTTCGAAGTGCCGTTGGACCCGCCACCCGCCCCGTAAGCAAAATGGACTACCCTCATTAGGTAGTCATGCGCTTTCTGCTACCCTTCCTTCTCTCCGCCGCCCTGCTCGGCGCCGCGCCCCCCGTCGCCGACCCCGCCAAGACCGGCCTCGATCCCCATCGCCTGGCGCGCATCCCCGCCGTCATGAAGGGCTATGTCGATCGCGGGGAAGTGGCTGGCGTGGTCACCCTGGTGTCCCGCCATGGCGTCACCGCCTCGCTCGACGCCATAGGCTGGGCGGATGTCGAAAAGCAAAAGCCCATGAAGACGGACGCCATCTTCCAGATCATGTCGATGACCAAGCCCGTCTGCGCCACCGCCATCCTGATGCTGGTGGAAGAAGGGAAACTGGCGCTGACCGACCCGGTGGAAAAGCATCTGCCGGAGTTTCGCGGGCAGATGATGATCGCCTCCCAGGATGCCGACGGGATGTCGTTGAAGAAGCCGTCGCGCCCCATCACCGTGCGCGACATCATGACCCATACCTCCGGCATGCAGGGCAATCCGCCGCCGGGCCTGGCTGGCCTCTACCAGAAGCTGGACATGACGCTCGGCGAGGCTGTCCACGTCTACGCCCAGACGCCGCTGCTGTTTGAGCCCGGCACTCGCTGGAGCTATAGCAACATGGGCATCGCTACCCTGGGCCGCCTCGTCGAGGTCACCTCCGGCATGCCCTTCGAGACCTTCCTGTCCACCCGCATCTTCGAACCGCTCGGCATGAAAGACTCGTTCCTGTTCCCTCCGGCCGACAAGATTGATCGCATCGCCATCGTCCACACTCACAAGGATGGCAAGCTGACCACCGCGCCCAGCACGATCCTGGGCGGCGACCCGCGCAACTACCGCAAGGGCGCGAAATACTCCGCACCGGAGTTCGGCCTCCACTCCACCGCCACCGACCTGGCCG
This sequence comes from Bryobacterales bacterium, assembly GCA_016789745.1. Lineage (GTDB taxonomy): Bacteria > Acidobacteriota > Terriglobia > Bryobacterales > Bryobacteraceae > CADEFT01. The sequence continues at coordinate 18,112 of JAEUQF010000164.1, read as the reverse complement.
CGTTCTACAACATGCTGCGCGCCGGCGGCGTGGCCAACGGACGGCGCCTGTTATCGAAGCCGTCCATCGCCACCATGACCTCGCTGCACACCGGCGACATCAAATCCGGACACCTGGTGGGCACTGGCTTTGGCCTGGCCTGGGAGGTGACCAAGGAGCCCCTCGGCACGCTGAACCTGATGTCGATCGGCAGCTACGGCCACGGCGGCGCCTTCGGCACGCATGGCTGGATTGACCCGGCCAAAGATACCGTCAACGTTTTCCTGATCGGGCAATCGGGCGGCTCGCCCAGCAACAGCAAGGCTGTCTTCATGAGCATGGCCGGAGCATCGGTGCTCGATTAAACTCCGCACAACGACGATATCCCGCCCTTCGGTGATAGACTCATGATTTATGTTCCAAGGTCTTGAACACACGGCTATCGCCTCGCCCGATCCCAAGAAACTCGCCCAGTGGTATGTCGATAACCTCGGCTTCCACATCAACTTCTCTTATGACGTCTTCTTCTTCGTGAAGGCGCCCAACGGCTCCATGCTGGAAATCATTCCATCCGACGGCGTGATGGCCCAGACGCCGCCGATGAAAGAACCCGGCATCCGCCACTTGGCTATCGCCGTGGACGACTTCGATGCCGCGCACGAACAACTGAAGAAGCAGAACGTGGAATTCCTCGGCGAGCCCTACAACAACCAGGGCAACCGGCTGGTATTCTTCAAGGACGGCGACGGCAACATCCTGCACCTGATTCACCGCGAGAAACCGCTCCCGTAAATAAGGACTCTCTTGGTCGGGCGCGTTTTCAAAGCCTTTCAATATCGAGATTTCCGCATTATGTGGATGGGTGCCTGCACCTCAAGCATCGGCACCTGGATGCAGAAACTGGCCCAAAGTTGGCTGGTGCTGGAGCTGTCCAAGTCGCCCACCATGCTGGGGCTGGACTCCTTCCTGGGCGAAATCCCCATCTTCCTGTTCTCGCTGGTCGGCGGCGTGGTTGCCGACCGGCGGGACCGGCGGCATCTGCTGATTGCCTCGCAATTGGTGCAGATGTCGTGTGCCTTCATCCTGGCGCTGCTGCTGTGGACCAATAAAGTGCAGGTGTGGCACATTCTGCTGCTGTCGTTCACCACCGGCACGGCGCAGGCCTTCGGCGGTCCGGCATACCAGGCGCTGGTGCCACGGCTGGTGAAAGGCGTCGATCTGCAGAACGCTATTGCGCTGAACTCCATTCAGTTCAACCTGGCGCGCGTGATTGGCCCGGCCATCGGCGGCATCGCGATGGCGAAGTTGGGTGCCGTGGCGTGTTTCACGCTGAATGGCGTGTCGTTTGTCGCGGTGATCATTTCGCTGCTGATGCTGCACGAGCGCTATGTGCCGGCCGAGAAACGCCAGTCGATTCTGGAGAGCATGAAGGAAGGCATCGTCTTCATCAGAAAGCAGGGGGCGATGGAGTCGCTGATCGCGCTGGCGTTCCTGATGACCATGCTCGGCGTGCCCCTCATTGTGTTCCTGCCGGTGTTCGCTAAGGACGTCTTCCGCGCCGGGCCCGATACGTATTCTTTATTGCTGTCGGTTTCCGGGTTGGGATCGGTGGCCGGGGCGCTGTTCGTGGCCGGGACAGGCAACATCCACAAAAAGGGCCGCGTGGCGCTGTTCACCATCACGCTGCTCGGCGCGCTGATGTTCGGTTTTTCGCTCAGCAAGAACCTGTACCTGAGTTGCGCGTTGCTGTTTGTGGCCGGCGCCTCGCTGATCGCGTCCTTCGCGCTCATTGCGTCCCTGGTGCAGTTGATCGTGTCGGACGACATGCGCGGGCGAGTGATGAGTGTTTATAACGTCGCCTTCCGCGGCGGGATGCCGATTGGGAGCCTGGCGTCGGGTCAACTGATCACGATGTTCTCGGCTCCGACGGTGATGGCGGCGAACGGGCTGCTGCTGATCCTGCTCGGCACGTACTTCCTGTTTATCCATAAGCGAGTAGCATCGCTGTGACACGGTCGTTGCGCTACTTTTTTAGCACCCATATCCCTCACTTTGACCGCGTTCTGCTGGTGGAAAGCGGGTCGCGGCATATTTTCGACAATCTGCTGCCGGGGGTGCGGGAACAGTACGGCGATCGCTTCCAGGCGGACCTGGTGACGTGCTTCACCGGTCAACCGGAACACCTGCCCCCGGGCGCCCAGGTATGGCGCGTCTGGCAGCATACCGATCCGGCTTCGCGCAAAACGCTGCTCGCCGAGTTGAAAGCGCGGCGCTATAACGTGGTGGCGATCATCTGCTCCGGCGAGCCCATCATGACCAAGTGGAAATGGTGGCTGGCCTTGCAGATCCCCGCCAAGGTCTGCGTGCTGAACGAGAACGGCGACTATTATTGGTTCGACTACTCGAACTGGCGCACCATGCTCCATTTCATCGTGTTCCGGGCCGGGCTGTCGGGACCGAGTGCGTTCACCACCGTGACTCGGCTGCTGTTGTTCCCGTTCGCGCTGGTGTACCTGCTGCTGTGGGCCGGGTGGGCGCACCTGCGCCGGGTGCGGGCGTAAAGCGATTGTCGCTTGCTTGCTAGAATCCCAACAGCGGCCGCAACCGCTCCCTAACCTCAGCAACCACCTCCGCCGGTGCCTTAGAATCGAAAGCCACCCGACGCACGGACCAATCTAGATTTTTCACCTGATCTGTGAGCACAACGCCGGAGATACCCTCCCCGCCGACAAGGCGACCTCGAAAGCGTATTCCTCGCTCTGGGCGGTGATCGGACAGGCCCGGGCAAGACGCGATTTCGAGTTCTCCTGCCCAGGAACATGGGCTTGGACTACCACTCCTCATCCCCGGTTGGGCTTCCCCAGTCCGCTTCCGCGTGCCGATTCTCCGATACTATCTTGCTCACCAAGTCGTCAAGCGTATAGCTGGGCTGGGCACGACGGTTCGTAATCGTCCCGTTGTTGACCGGGACCCCGCGGCGTCGCCTTCACCCCCACCTCGATACCTGAGTCAATGCCCGCATGTATCGACGGTGAGTATAATCCTCACTCGGCCGAACCCGGCCCTGTCGAGAATCCCCACAATAGCATGTTGCAGAATCCAACACGTCTAAGTTGTTGAAAACAGGACGTAACGTCGCCAGCCGCCGGGGTGTTGTAGAATCCCACAACAACCCGCCTACTGTTGCGAAATCCGCATCCTACACAAAACAAATCACTTGGCGTTTGGCCCCCCATCTGCTTTTCTATACGGCGGAGGCCGAGATTTATGACTGTCCTTTTCGTATTAGCAATGTTCCTGGTTTTCGCACTCATCGACTGGGCCCTGTCCCGTGGAGAAGTGAAGGTGGCTGCTCCTGCTCACGCGCACGCCCCTGCCGAAGACTTTGTCTATGGATTCCAACTGCCCGCCGACCGCCGCTATCATCCGGGCCATGGCTGGGCATTACGCGAACGCAAGAACCTGGTTCGCGTCGGCATTGACGACTTCGCCGCCCGCCTCGCTGGCAAAATCGATGGCATCGAACTGCCCCAACCCGGACAGTGGATTCGCCAGGGCCAGCGCTCGTGGAAGCTGTTCCGCGGCGGTTCCGCCACCGAAATGGTATCGCCGATCGAAGGCGAAGTGCTCGAGATCAACCCGGAGATCGTGAAGGATCCCTCGCTGCTGCGCCGTGACCCCTATCAGGCCGGCTGGTTGATGACCGTCCATGTCCCCGATGAAGAAGGCACGTCCCGCAATTTCATTCCCACTGACCTGATCAATGGCTGGATGGAACGCGTCGCCGAGAAGCTGTATGCCCGCCAGCCGGAGCTGTGCGGAGCGGTTGCCGCCGACGCCGGCGAACCAGTAGACGACCTCGCGGTCGCCTTCCCGGAGACCAACTGGAAAGACCTCACCGCTGAGTTCTTCTTATAGGGATAGGAGACGACCATGGCCTACGCAATCCTTTTTGACAGCACCAAGTGTGTGGGATGCAAGAGTTGTGAAAGCGCCTGTGCCGAGAAGTGGAACAACCCGTATGACGACAAGATCGCCGCGGAAGAGAAGCTCTCGGCACACAAACTCACCACCATCCAGACCAAGGGCGAGAAGTACGTCCGCCGCATGTGTATGCACTGTCTGGAGCCGGCTTGCGTGTCGGCCTGCCCGGTAGGCGCACTGCAGAAGACCGCGCAGGGCCCGGTGGTGTACGACGCCGACAAGTGCATGGGCTGCCGCTACTGCATGACGGCCTGCGCGTTCGGTGCCCCCACCTATGAATGGCAGGCGCGGGCGCCAAAGGTGGCCAAGTGCAACATGTGCATCGAACGCCAGACCGCCGGCAAACCGACCGCCTGCACCGAAGCCTGCCCCAATGAGGCGACCATGTGCGGCGACCGCGATGCGATGATCGCGCTCGCGCGCAAGCGCATGGCCGAGAACCCCAAGGGCTACAACCCCAAGATCTACGGCATGGATGAGGTTGGCGGTACGTCGGTTCTGATGATCTCCGATGTTCCGTTGGAATCGCTGGGCATGCCCGCGAATCTGCCCACCGAGGCGTTGCCCGGTTTGACGTGGCGCGCGCTGGAGACCATCCCCAGCGTGGTCAGCGTCGGCAGCGTGCTGCTGAGCGGCATCTACTGGTTTACGCATCGCCGCGCGGAAGTCGCGAAGGCGGAAAGGAGCTCGTTATGACCACCCTCACCCTGCCGCGCAACGGCTTCTTTGCAAGGCTCACGTTCTGGAAGGTAGTGTTCTGGGCGCTGATGGCCGCGGGCCTTTACGCCACCTTCGTGCGCTTCTACTATGGGCTGGGCGCGGTCAGCAATCTGTCCGATGCCTTTCCGTGGGGCATCTGGATCGGCTTCGACGTGCTGTGCGGCGTCGGGCTGGCGGCGGGCGGCTTCACGCTGGTGGCCGTCGTGCATATCTTCAACATCGAGCGCTATAAGCCCATTCTGCGGCCGGCCGTGCTGACGGCGTTCCTGGGCTACCTGCTGGTGATCTTCGCGCTGATGTTCGACCTTGGCCGGCCGGACCGCATCTGGCATCCGCTGATCATGTGGAATCCGCATTCGGTCATGTTCGAGGTAGGCTGGTGCGTCACCCTCTACACCACGGTCCTGTTCCTGGAGTTCTCTCCGGCCGTGTTCGAGAAGCTGCACTGGAAGGCGCCGCTGAAGGCGTTCCGGATGATCTCGGTACCGTTGATGATCGCCGGCGTGATCCTTTCCACGCTGCACCAATCTTCGCTGGGAAGCCTCTTCCTGCTGGTGCCGCATAAGCTGGACAAGCTGTGGTACACACCCTACCAGCCGATCTTCTTCTACGTGTCGGCTATCGGCGTTGGGTTGGCGATGACCATCTTCGAATCGTGGCATTCCAGCAAGGCCTTCAAACGGCAGCTCGAAGCGCCGCTGCTCGCCAGTCTGGCCAGCGTGCTGGCCGTGGTGCAGACCACCTACTTCGCCATGCGGCTGATGGACTTGCAGAACCGCCATGCCTGGGGCCTACTGACGGACAATCGTCCGGAGACGGCACTGTTCCTGTTGGAACTGGCGCTCATCGCGCTGCCGCTGCCCTTCCTGTTCCAGAAGCGGGTGCAGTCCAATCCGCGGCTGCTCTACTGGGCCGCGCTCTGCGTGATCTTCGGCTTCATCACGAACCGGCTGAATGTCAGCGTAACGGGTATCGAACGCGCCTCCGGCGTCGCCTATATCCCGAAGTGGACCGAGGTCGCCGTAACGATGGCCATCATCGCTCTAGGCTTCGCGCTGTTCCGCCTGGCCGCACGCCACCTGCCCGTCTTCGAAGAAGAGGAAGACAAGGAAGAGACCAAGGCGTATAGTCAGAATAGGATCGGCCTCAAGGTGGCCTAGAGGTCTTTATGAAGCTGGCGGCGAAACTCGCCCTGGGCTTGATGGCTGCCACCGCCCTGGTGTTCGGGGTCTTCGGTTGGCAACTGCGAATGGCGCAACAGCGCAACGCGGAGCAGTTGATGACCGTCACCGCGGAACGCATCTGCGACATCATCCGCGGCAGTACGCGGTTCCAGATGCTCCGCAATGATCGCGAAGCGCTCTACCGCACCATCCGCGACATCGGGAGCGAAGCAGGCATCCGGCAGATCCGCATCTTCTCCAAGACCGGACAGATCAGCTTCTCCACCAACGACACGGAGTTGAACCAGGTGGTGGATAAGGGAGCCGAAGCCTGCTACGCCTGCCATGCCCAGGCCGCGCCGCTCGAAAAACTGGACCGCGCCGATCGTGCCCGCATCTTCCAAACGCCGGAAGGCGAGCGCGTGCTGGCCGTGATCCTTCCGATCGAAAACCAGCGCGACTGCTGGTCCGCCGCCTGCCATGTGCATCCGGAACGGCAGAAAGTGCTGGGTGTGATTGATGCGCACTTGTCGCTGGCGGCGGTAGACCGCCAGATTGCCGAGCAGCAGAACCTGCTGGCCCGCTTTACCCTGGCTGCCAGCGCGTTCTTCGGCCTCCTCAGCCTCGGCTTCATCTGGTTGATGGTCTACCGCCCGCTGCGCGACCTGGTGCGCGGCATTCGAAAAGTCGCCCGCGGGGAGCGCTTCCCCGCCATTCCCATTCGTTCCCGTGACGAGATCGGCGAGGTGGCCGCCGAGTTCAACCACATGACGAAAGAGTTGGACGCGGCGCATCAGGAGATCACCGCCTGGACGCGCACTCTGGAAGACCGCGTGGAGCGCAAGAGCCGTGAACTCGAACGGGCGCACCATGGCCTCCTCCATAGCGAGAAACTCGCCTCCGTAGGCAAACTGGCCGCCACCGTCGCCCACGAAATCAACAACCCCCTGTTCGGCATCCTCACCAATGCGCGTTTAGCCAAACGTCAGGCCGAGCGGGCGAGCCTCGACCCGGAGCAGCGGGCCAAGCTAGATGCCAAGCTCGCCATCATCGAACGCGAAAGCCAGCGCTGCGGCGACATTGTGAAAAACCTGCTGGCCTTCTCCCGCCAGTCCAAGCCGCAGTTGGAGACCGTCGCCCTCGCCACCGTCATCGACCGCTCGGTTGCTCTCATCCGTCACGGCTACGAACTGCAGAACATCCAATTGAAGATCGAAATGGGCGACCAGCCGGCGCTGGTGCGCGGCGATGCCGGCCAGTTGCAGCAGGTGCTGTTGGTGCTGCTGGTGAACGCCGGCGATGCGATGAAGGAAGGCGGTGCGGTCACCATCGCCTGTGACGTCACCGGCAACGAAGTCCGCCTGCGCGTGCATGACAACGGCCCGGGCATTCCCGAAGACCTGCGCGAACGCATCTTTGAGCCGTTCTTCTCCACCAAGGAAGACGGCCACGGTACCGGCCTCGGCCTGGCCATCGCCCAAGGCATTGTCGAGCAGCACCAAGGCGCCATCCAGGTACACTCGGAAGTCGGTAAGGGCACTGAATTTCTGCTCCAATTGCCTCTGGCGCTGACGCCGGAGAACGTCGCAACATGAACTCCCCCAATGGCTCAATTCTGATCGTCGATGATGAACCGGTGGTGCGCGAATCGCTGGAACAGTGGTTCGGCGATGAAGGCTACTCCGTCCTGGTGGCTCCCAATGGGAAGGAGGCGCTGACGCTGCTCGGCAAGCATGCCTTTGACCTGGCGCTGCTCGATATCAAGATGCCCGGCATGGACGGCATGGAACTGCAGGGCAAGCTGCACGAGGCCGAGCCCGAGTTGCCCATCATCATCATGACCGGCTATGCGTCGGTGGAAACCGCGGTGCAGGCGCTCAAGCAGGGCGCCTATGACTACATCACCAAGCCCGTCGACCCGGATGTCCTGTCGCACGCGGTTTCCAAAGCGATCGCCCACTCCCGCGCGCGCCGCGAACTGGCGCAACTGCGCGAGAGCATGGAAGATCTGGTGCCCACCGGCAGTCTCATCGGCCGCGGCCCCTCCATGAAGCGCGTGCAGGAGTTTGTCGATATGGCCGCGCCGACTGACTCCACCGTGCTCATCACCGGGGAAAGCGGCACCGGCAAGGAGGTGGTAGCGCGAGCCATCCATCAGGCCAGCGCCCGGCGCCACATGCCGATGGTGGTGATCCACTGCGGCGCCCTCACCGACACGCTGCTCGAAAGCGAACTCTTCGGCCATGAGCGCGGCGCCTTCACCGGCGCGCAGTATCGCAAGAAAGGCAAGTTCGAAGCGGCCGACGGCGGCACCGTGTTCCTGGACGAAATCGCCGACATCAGCCTGCGCATGCAGACTGACCTGCTGCGTGTGCTGCAGCAGAAAGAGATCGTGCGCGTGGGCGGCAACCAGACCATCAAAGTGGACTTCCGCTGCATCGCCGCCACCAACAAACGGCTGGAAGACCTGGTGCAGGCCGGCACCTTCCGCCCTGACCTCTACTACCGCCTGCACGTGCTGTGCGTCGACCTGCCGCCGCTCCGCGACCGGCGCGAAGACATCCCGCTGCTTGCGGAGTTCTTCGTACGCCGCCTCTGCGCCAATACCAATCGCCCCGCGCTACCGCAGATCACCCCGGAGGCCATGGAACTGCTGTCGGCGCATGATTGGCCCGGCAACGTGCGCGAACTCGAGAACGCCATGGAACGCGCGCTGGTAGTGAGCCGCGGCGGTGTGTTGGACGAATCGGCTTTTTCCTTCCTGGCGCGTTCCCGCGCCGCCTCGGCCGCCGCCAACAGCGGACTTACCCTGGAAGAAGTGGAGCGCGCGCATATCCTGCATATTCTCGACCAAGTGGAGGGCAATCATTCGAAGGCCGCCCGTATTCTGGGTATCGACCGCACGACGCTCTATGCCAAACTAAAACGCTACGCAACCCGGTGATCCATCTCGTTGGAATCGGCAACCCGCCCCTGGCCACACTGGACAGCCTGTCGGTCCGCATCGCGCGCGCCTTCCGCGAATCCTGCCATGTGCGTCCCGAATCCATCGACCCGGGCTTCGCGTTTGATCCGGTGCGCGGCCAGTATCATGCCACCTCGTTGCTGCGCCTCCTGTCGGAAAAGGCCGGCGATACGCGCTTGGTCGGCGTGGCCACCGTCGATCTTTACGTCCCCATCTTCACGTTCGTCTTTGGAGAGGCGCAGTTGGGCGGGCCTGCCGCGCTGATTTCCACCTTCCGCTTGCGTCAGGAATACTACGGCCTGCCGCCCGACCCGGATTTGCTGCTCGAGCGAATCGCTAAGGAGGCGATGCATGAGCTGGGCCACACGCACGGTTTGCGCCATTGCCATGACTGGAGTTGTCCGATGGCCTCGACGACTGCCATCGAGCGACTGGACTTGAAGGGCCAGCGATTCTGCGAAACCTGCCGCGGGAAGATTGCGGCCGCGCCCTAAGGTGTATTCCTGTTCATTGACTTCCCACGACCCTGCCCCTACACTTAGACTGGAGGGCACTTCTGCCCTGCCGCGATCGGCTTAAACTAAGTTGGGCCGCTCGATAACCTTCTCTTAGTGGTTTCTTCCTGGAGGAGGTTCTCTTTGCCGTTTGACCGCCCCATTCCCCATCCTCTCAACAATCGGTGTGTATCTTTATTCGCCCCTTCCCAATCGGGGCTGTATGGCATCTCTTCGCGGCACGAATGGGTGTACATCGGAGAGGCTGACGATATCCGCAACGCATTACTGCTGTTTCTGGAAGGCAATGAGAGTAAGGAGAAGGCCAAGGCCGACATGATGCGGCTGGGCTTTGTCTTTGAACTCTGCCCTCGAGGTTTGAGGCCCGGACGCCAGGACCAGTTGGTCCGTGAGTACGAGCCGAAGCGCAACCGGCGCCTGTTCTAGTCTGGATTCGCAGAAAGGATGCACTCATGCATTACGTATTGACCGGGTTCTCGCAGGTCGAGGAGTATCGCGTGTTCACGTTTCACGGAGTCGGCGAGGATCGTACACGCCAGCCGTTCTGGGTGCGCGCCAACCTGGCGTTGACCCGCCGTTACGGAATTCCCCAGCAGGATCTGCCGCTGCTGTGCCGCCACATTCTGGAACAGCGTGACGACAACGTCACCGACCGCATCTTCACCTTGACCGAAGCCGAAATGAGCCGCCAGCGCCAGACCGTGAAGGATAACCAGGAAAAGGCAGCCCAGAAGCGCGGCACCGTTCGCCGCCGGCCGGCCACCAATACCAGTGAGTTGGGAGCGTCCTGGCGCGGCGCGCCTGTGCGCACCTCCTAGTGTCCTGAGCGGTAAATTCGTTGAATAAATAGGCAGGCAGGTGCATACCTAGTAGGGCGTGCCAATCGCCCCTACCACGCCCCCGTTAACTCGGCAAACCAGCGCTCGATTAGGTTAGCCCAACTGCAACTGGTCGGTACGAAGTGAACCACGAGGCGCCGATGCCCACTGAGCCATCGTTTCACCTCGGGAGTGTTATGGGTACCGTAGTTGTTGTCCATCACCAGATGCAAAGGCGTCTTACCGGGAAACTCCCTGTTGATCCGTCGGAGGAACTTCAGGAACTCCTGATGGCGATGGCGCTTGTAGCAACCTTGCCCTGCAGCAGATCGAGTGCTGCAAACAGATCGGTGGTTCCGTTGCGTTTGTAGTCATGCGTCATAGTGCCGCAGCGGCCCTTCTTCATCGGTAAACCGAGTTGCGTGCGGTTAAGCGCCTGAACTTGGGTCTTTTCATCGACACACAATACGATCGCCTTCTCGGGCGGATTCAGATAAAGCCCAATCACATCCGTGAGCTTCTCCAGAAACTTCGGGTCCCTGGACAGCTTGAAGGTCTTCGTTGAATGCGGCTTCAGATTGTGACTGCGCCACAGATTGCTCACCGTTGACTTGCTCAGGCCCGAACTAGCCGCCATCAACCGACAACTCCAATGGGCTATGCCAGCGGGCTTGGACTGCAGGGTCGCGTCAATCATTGCCTTGACCTGTTCTGCGGTATAGATCGGTTTGCGCCCGCGACCGGGAGCGATCTCCCAGAGGCTGGATACCCCTCCGGAAACGAAGCGACCTTTCCACAGCCGCACTGTCTTGCGATTCACGTTTAACTCTTCCGCAATCGCTGTCTCAGTGTGCCCTGCGGAGGCCAACAACACGATGCGACAACGCATGACCACTTGCTGTGGTGTTCCCATCGCCGCGACCCAGCGCTGGATCTGTTCCTGATCATCGTTGGACAGGGCACCAAAGGGCTGTGGGGCGGGCATGTCCATTATGGTGCGCCAGACTCATGATGTCCACCTATTTGCTGGACACTACACTAGATTGTCACCCGCTGGCCGCGTGAGGCCAGCAGTTTGTCGTTCAGACGGAAGCCGAACCCGGGCCGGTCGCTCAGCGTGTAGTGGCCTCCGCGGAGCGGTTCCACCGGGTCCACCACCTCCGCACGCCACGGCACCTCGCCGTAGCCGAGTTCCAGGATCAGGAAGTTGGGCAGCGTGACGCAAACCTGCGCCGCCGCGACGTTGCCCACCGGGCTCGCCGGCCCATGCGGCGAGATCGTCAAACCCGCCCCCTGCGCCATCGCCGAGATCTTCTTCAATTCAGCCATCCCACCGCAATACTTCACGTCCGGCATCATGATATCCGCCGCCTTCCCGGCGATATAGGGATGGAAACCTTCCACCCCAAAGATGGACTCCCCACCCGCTGTCTGCATCGCGGCCGCTTCGTTGATGCGTGCCAGATTCGGGATCCCGCGGCAAACCTCCTCCAGCCAGAACAGCCGCGCTGGCTCGAGTTCCCGGGCCAGTTGCAGGCCGCGGTCCAGCGTGAAGTTCGAATGCGCATCAATCAGCAGATCGGCTTTCGGGCCAATCGCCTTGCGAACCGCCATCACGCATTCGGTGCCCAGGGCGATGTGGGCTTCCGCCTGCGACGGGTCTTTCGGAAACCCATCGTAGGAGGCCAGTTTGATCGCATCGAAACCATCGGCAATGGCGCGTTCGGCCCATCTCGCAAATCCGCCGGGAGAACGGTCGAAGGTGGCGCGGTTGATATTGGCGTAGTTGCGGATGCGGGTGTGCAGGGCGCCACCGAAGAGTTCGTAGACCGGCACGCCGTACACTTGCCCCGCAATATCCCACATCGCCTGCTCGATCCCACTCAGGGCGCAGGCGCCGCTCATCCCTGTCATGCCCGCCGGTCGTGCCAGCGGCGTGCCGAACTGGCGCAGTTTCTCGATGGCCGTGCAGGGTTGCCCCCGCATCTGCTCCCACAGTTGCTTTAGCCCGGCGATGGTCACCTCGTCGCGCCCATGCGACGCGTCGCCAATGCCAGTGACCCCGGCGTCGGTCTGCAGCCGGACCAGGATCCAGTCGCCGCGCTTGTTCACCGGAACACGGAAGACTTCGATGCCCGTCAGCCGGACCTGCGAAGCGGGCTTGGCGGCCAGCACGGCCAGTGGGGAAACGAGTGAAGCAAGAGCCGAGCGGCGGGTCATACGTGAGGGTTTACTGGCGCGCCCGGAGAGGCTCGAACTCCCGACCTGTTGGTTCGAAGCCAACCGCTCTATCCGGCTGAGCTACGGGCGCGCTTGCCTGATTATATGCCCAATTATCCGGCGCGGCTATGCCCTTGCGCCTTGTATTTTTCCAGCAGTGCCGTCAATTTGCGGACAATGTCCGACCGCGACGCCCACAGATTCCGCGTCTCGCCCGGATCATCGTCCATGTTGTAGAGCTCACCCAGCGGCTGGCCCGGCTGCGGCGTGATCTTCTTCGGATCGCTGAACCCGCCCGAGCCCCGGCCCAGGACCAGCTTCCATTCCTTCTGGCGGATCGAAAACAGGCCTTCCACCGAATGATGGACGATCGTGTCGCGCGTGCCGCGTTTGCCCTGCAGCGCCGGCAGCAGGCTGTAGCTGTCCTCACCCGCGCCTTCCGGCAGCCGCGTGCCCATCATCTCCGCCACGGTGGCCATCAGATCGGTCAGGCAATGCAGATCATTCGAAACGCCGCCGGCTTTGATCACGCCTGGCCAGCGGGCCAGGAACGGAACGCGGTGGCCGCCATCGGCAATATCGGCCTTCTGCCCTTTCCAGGCAGCGTTCGGGCGATGCGTGAACTTCTCTTTGTCCTGCGGTGTCCAGTGGGCGCCGTTGTCGGATGTGAAGATCACCAGTGTGTTCTTCGCCTGGCCGTTCTCCTCTAACGCCCGCAGCACCTGGCCCAGCACATCGTCCACCTGCGCCGCGAAATCGCCGTAGTCGCCCGCCTTGGACTTGCCGCGCCATTCGGCGGTGGGCAGCCAGGGCGTGTGCGGACCGGTCAACGGGAAGTAGAGGAAGAACGGCTTGGCCGGCTCCTTGGCACGCTCCTTCAGAACCGCCAGCGCTTTCCGGGTGAGATGCGGCAGGCAATCCTCCACCTTAAACCCCGGCGCGATCGGGCCCGGCCGCCAGAACACGCCACGCGGATCGTTCCTGCCCTCGGTGTGCGCGGTGGGCTGCTCGACGGCACGGTCGTTTTCGAAGTAAAGATACGGGTCCATGTCGAGCGATGCCGGAATCCCGTAGTAATAGTCGAAGCCGTGCGTGGTGGGATTCGGGTTCAGTGGCTGCGAGTAGTCGCATTTCTCCTGCGTGCCCAGGCCCAGGTGCCACTTGCCGACACCCGCCGTGGAGTAGCCCTGCTGCTTCAACAGAGCGGGCACCGTTAGGCGTCCCTTTTCGATGAGGTTCGGCGAGTAGCCCCACAGCACGCCGTTCTTCAGCCGCGTGCGCCAGGCGTAGCGCCCGGTGAGGATGCCGTAGCGCGTTGGCGTGCAGACTGCCGACCCCGAGTGCATGTCTGTGAACCGCACGCCTTCCGACGCCAGCCGGTTGGCATTCGGCATGGGCACGGCGGACTGCTTGTTGTAGCAGGCCAGGTCACCCCAGCCAAGGTCGTCGGCGAGGACATAGACGATGTTCGGGCGCGAGGGCGCGGCAGGAGCCAGGGAGGCAGCGGCCAGGCTGCCCAGAAACGTTCGACGCGTGGACATTCCAAACATTATCGCCCGCTCCCACTACAGAGGGCGCCTGGTTCCGTCGATGAACAGGCAGGAAGTGGATGTTGCTCCTCCTGCTGCTGTGCCTTCTCGGGCTTTCGGCGTCTGCTGAAAACCTTATCCGGATCGCCCTCCCGGACCAGGCCACCTATAAACTCGCCTTCACCTTTGACGACAACGCCGTTCCGGCCAACCTCAAGGCTTTCCGTAAGGTACAGGCATCGGGCACGCTGCAGGTTGCCAAGACAGAGGGGGGCCACAAGCTCACCATCGTCTTCAACCAGCATTATGAGGCAGTGGAAGGTATGGCTGCGGGCTCGGATCTGCGTGGCACCTCGCTCACCTACCTGCTCACTAGCGATGGCAAGGTGACGGGCGTGGAAGGCGCCGACGAGTTCCTGGTGCGCGCCAACGCCGACCTGCAACGCCAGTCCGACAGCGCCGCCGCCCAAGCCCGCTACAAGCAATTGGTCTATCTGCGCCACAACTGCGACTGGCTCGCTACCGCGTTGGCGGGGCGGCCGCTCGAGCGCGATCTGACTTGGGAACAGACGGTGCCCGCCGGAGGCCACCCGCTGGCGTTGCGCCCCCTGCCGGCAAAGCTGCAAGTGCTCGGGCCTGTCAAGTGCGGGCTCGGCAACTGTATCGAAGTCGAAGGCACCTACCAGGACAACGTAACCGAAGAGAAGTCGGCTCTGCTGCAGGAGGTGAACACCGCCTGGGATGTCGGGCGCTTCCGCATGCAGGTCCATCCGCAAACCGGGCTGGTGGCGAAAATGAGCCGCTACATCACCAGTACCGTCGACGCGAAAAAGGGGCCAGGCGGCGGGGCAGCCAAAAAGCGGAGCATCGTCACCGAACTGACCCTGACCGACGAGACGCTCCCCGTGCCCAAGCCCGTCCGTCCCGCTATCATCGGCGCCAGTCAATAGACAGCCGTTCCGGCGGGTTACCATATTTAGGTACCGCCCATGAAGATTTCCATCGGCGCCGACCACGCCGGATTCGCGCTAAAGCAGGAGATCGGCGAGAAGCTGAAAGCGCTCGGCCATGACGTGCTCGATCGCGGCACGGTCTCCACCGAGTCGACGGACTATCCGGACTACGCCCTCCGCGTCGGCAACGACGTCAGCCAGGGTGTGGCCGACCGCGGCATTCTCGTCTGCTCCACCGGCACCGGCATGGCCATCGCCGCCAACAAAGTCCCCGGCGTTCGCGCCGCCCACGCCTGGCAGGTGGAGCAAGTCCAACTCACGCGCGAACATAACGACGCAAACGTACTCGCCATCGGCGCCCGTTACACGGGCCTCGATGAGGCCAGCCGGTTCGTCGAAATCTTCCTCAGTACCGAATTCCAGGGCGGGCGTCACCAGCGCCGCGTGCACAAGATCGCCGCCGCCGAAGAAAACCTCCCCGCCGCCTCAGCAACAAAGGAGACCCAATCGTAATGACCGAACAGGAGCGCATGGCACGGCCCTTGGCCGCCGTCGACCCCGAGATTTTTGACGCCATCCAGAAGGAGGTCGAGCGCCAGCATCACGGTCTGGAACTGATTGCCAGCGAGAACTTCACATCGGAAGCCGTGATGGAGGCCACCTCCAGCGTCTTCACCAACAAGTACGCGGAAGGCTATCCCGGCAAGCGCTACTACGGCGGCTGCGAGTTCACCGATGTTGTAGAAACGCTGGCCCGCGAGCGCGCCAAGAAGCTCTTCGGTGCGCAGTATGCCAACGTGCAGCCGCACTCGGGCTCGCAGGCCAACCAGGCCGCCTTTGCCGCCATCCTCGAACCCGGCGACACAATTCTGGGCATGAACCTGGCCCACGGCGGCCACCTCACCCACGGCCATCACCTGAACTTCTCGGGCAAGACCTACAAAGTCATCCCCTACGGCGTCCGTAAGGAAGACGAGCGCATCGATTACGAAGAACTCGCCCGCCTCGCCGAAGAGCACAAGCCGAAGATGATCATCGCCGGCGCCAGTGCCTACCCTCGCATCATCGACTTTGCCAAGTTCCGCTCCGTCGCCGACAGCGTCGGCGCCAAACTGCTGGTGGACATGGCGCACTTCTCCGGCTTGGTGGCCGCCGGCATCTATCCGAACCCCTGCCAGTGGGCCGACATCGTCACCACCACCACCCACAAGACTCTGCGCGGCCCCCGCTCCGGCATGATCCTGGCGCGCGAGGAATACGGCCCGGCCATCGACAAGAACCTGTTCCCCGGCATCCAGGGCGGTCCGCTCGTGCACGTGATGGCCGCCAAGGCGGTCAGCTTTCTGGAGGCGATGACGCCCGAGTATGTCCTTTACCAGAAGCAGGTAGTGGCCAATGCCCAGGTGCTCGCCGCCTCCCTGGCCGACCAGGGCTTCCGCATCATCTCCGGCGGCACGGACTCGCATCTGCTGCTGGTGGATGTTTTCGCCAAGGGCGTGAAAGGCAAGGAGGCAGAGAAGGCTCTCGACCGCGCCCACATCACGGTGAACAAGAACGCTATTCCCTTCGACGTGAATCCGCCTCTGAACCCCAGCGGTATCCGCCTCGGCTCGCCCGCCGTCACCACGCGCGGCTTCAAAGCCGCCGAGATGCGCGAAGTGGCTACGCTCATCGGCGAGGTGCTCTCGAACGTCACCTCTGAAGACGTCATTCGCTCGGTGGGAGAACGGGTCATCCAACTAGCCGACCGCTTCCCGCTCTACCGCTGGAAGAACGCTGCCGTCGGCGCCCACTAAAGAGGTATCCCCTGCGCATCGTACTCGACTGCCGCCACCTCAAAGACTTCGGAGTCGGCACGTACATCCGAAATCTGATCCGAGCCCTGGCGGTGGTCGGGGCCGAGCATCAGTACACGCTCGTGGCCCACAAGGCCGATAGCGGGTCACTGGCCGGCCTTCCCCCCAACTTCCAGATTGCCACCTTCGAAGGCAAGGACACCGAACTTCGCGACCACTTCGCGTACCCGATGTTCCTGCGCACGCTGCCGGCCGACCTCTACCATGTCCCGTTGCCCATCGTGCCGCTGTTCATGCCGCGTCCTTACGTGGTGACAGTGCACGACGTGAGCCGCCTGCTGTATGAAGAGGCCCCGGGGTGGCGCTCCGACCTGCGCCGCTGGCGCTTCAGCAACGGCCTCAGCCGCGCCTCCACCATCATCACCGTGTCCGGCGCGACACGCCACGATCTGGAGAACCTGCTCAACATTTCCGGCGACCGCATCCGCCTGATCTACAACGCCCCGGATCCGCGCTTCTTCGAACATGCGCCTCCGGCCGACGCCCGCTCCGCCGGTCCCGACAATATCAGCTACGAACGGCGCCGCATCCTGGAGCGCTACCAGATCACCTACCCGTTCCTGCTCTACGCCGGCACCATCCGGCCACAGAAGAACATCCCCCGCCTGGTGGAGGCCTTTGCGGTCCTCCGCGGCGAACTGGAGAATCACGAGTTTTATCGGGACCTGCGCCTGATGATCATCGGAGACGACCTGTCGCGCAACCCGGCCGTACGCCGCGCGGTAGCGCAGACCCGCCTCGGCAGTTACGTACGTTTCCTCGGCTTTGTCCCCTTCGATACGCTGCGTGTGTTTTATGAAGCTGCCGCCGCTTTCGTCTTCCCATCCTTGTACGAAGGCTTCGGCCTGCCGCCGCTGGAGGCAATGGCATCGGGAACGCCGGTAGTGGCATCGAACGTCAGTTCGCTTCCGGAAGTGCTTGGCGACGCAGCTATTACCATAAACCCGGAGAACGTCTTCGACATTGCCCGCGGCATGAAAGAAGTGCTGCTAGATGAGAACCTCCGCAGCCGCCTGGTGCAGGCCGGTCTGCAACAGGCGCGCCGCTTCAGTTGGGAACGTACCGCCCAGGAGGTTCTGGAGGCTTACGCCGCGGTGCTGGGCAAGTCCTGACGCGCGACTCTGTAAGTTGCCGATTCCGTTGCGGCGTGGCCGCCCATGATCATGAGGGCACCCGCGGATCCGTTCCCATGGTTTGGCGTTGTTTTCTCTGCGTCCTTGGCGGCTCTGGTACACCAGGGTAAGCCTGGCTGATCTAGTGAACTGAAATGAGTTCATCATGCGAATTATTCGTACGCGCATGTAGCGGCACCGGAGCTGTCGCGGGCAACCGTGGCGGTGGAAACCGGGAATGCAAACCTGCGAGCCGGAGTATCCGCGAATCCGATTCGGCCTCGTGACGCAAGATGAA
>JAEUQF010000432.1 GCA_016789745.1 Bryobacterales bacterium | reverse complement strand
GGGCAGCGAGGGATTCCGGTCCTTACCGCTGGCATTGGCGGCGGTGGCGAGGGGCTTTATCCTGCCGGACTCGCCAGTGGATCTGGACGAGCTGGATGCGGACACGATGGTGATGCTGACGGGGAGCGGAAGCTTGAAGTTGTCGGCGGCGTTCTCGATGCCTCTGGCGGCCGAAGCGCTGGCATCGGTGTCCTTAGGGCCCGCGGGCCTTGCTGTGAATGCGGGCGCATCGGTAGGAGTGAACGCCGCGGTGACGTTCACGGGCGGGTACGTGGTGCGGGTGCGCCGTGCCGGCGGTGATGCGGTGGAGCTGGGCGTGTATCGAAGCAAGAGCCGCGAGGTGATGGTGGCGGCGTCGGCGCAGGCTGGAGTCACGGCAGGCGCTGGCGGCTTTGAGCTTACCGAGCGCGTGATAGCGATGCTAAGCAACCGGCCTCCGGTGGATCGGGAGGAGTTTCTCGCCGCGCTTCCGGGTGAGGATGCGGATGACAAGGCAAAGCGGATCGAGGGGTTTGAACGGGACCTGAAGGCTGCGGTGGATACGCGGATTCGGGCGTCTGTCTCGGCTGCTTTTTCGTCGCTCGAATCCGAGGATGCCGCGTTCTCGTTTGAGGTACGGCATGGCGCCGCGGCGGATGCGGTGCGGTCGGCGTTGGGTGGCGATTTCGAGCCGCTGGCCGTGCAGCCATCGCCGGCAGGAGTTGTGCAGCGGCAAAACATTCTGACCACGACGGCCGTGCGGAAGACGACGTTGAAGTTGAACCTGCTGGGAATCGTGAATGCGATTTCGGTGGAGAAGCTGACGCAGGTATCGAGGGTGGAGCGCAATGCCGAAGGAGAGATCACGCTGCTGGCGGACACGGCCAGCGTATCGCGCTTGCGAGCCGTGTTGGTGAATCTGAACCTGACGCCGCAACGGCTGCGCGGGCTGATGAGTGAGAACTTCCTGATTGCCGCCGCGTACCAGGCGTCCGGCGCGAGTGTGCTGCCGCCGGCGTTCACGTCGCGGCATCCGTATCTGGAGGTGGACGGGAAAACGGGTCGCGCGGAGATGAAGAATAACCTGGACGTGCTACGGGCTTTCCGGGCGATGACGGCGAATGAGGCGTCGGAGCGGCTGGGCAGAAAAAGGAACTTCGGGCGCACGACGTTTTACGTGGAAACCAGCTACGACAGCGATGCGATTCGCGGCGCGTTCCTGGATGCGGCCAGCAAGCCGCGGCCGGTGGCGGCCTTCGAGGAATTCGGCCGCCGCGCACTGGGCGAGTTGGTGATGGGAGATAGCAACGCGCAGTTCCGGCAGCGGGTGGCCCTGGATGCGGCCCTCTGGGCGGAGATGAAGCGGCGGGGGAACGTGGCCAAGTTTGGGCCGCTGTTTGGGGTGGGCTTATCCAGCAGCGATCCGCGTGTGGCAGCGGCGGGAGGCGACTACCTGGCGATCGTGCATTGGGCCGCTGCGATGCATCAGGCGGCGGAAGGGATTCGCGAGGCGCTTGACCTGCTGGCTGACGGCGATGTGGCCGTGAGCGACGCACGTCTGGCACAGGTGCGGGCGCGATTGAAATCGCGGTTGAAGGATGTGGTGGCGAATACCGGAGAGCGGTTCGGGGATCCGCTCGGGATGTTGATGGTTTACCTGGCGGCGCAACGGCAGGCCGCTGTCGCCATTGTCTTGGAAGGGGAGCGGATAGAGCGATTCGAGAAGCGGCTGGCTGCGTCGAACGCATCGGGCGCAACGGCCTGAGTCACGCTCCGAAGAACAGGCGCTGGCACGTACCGCGCAGCATCCAGCGGCGGTCCTCGTCGTTAAGGAAGCGCAGGCCGGTGCGGATGAGGTCGACGGACGCCTGGTAGCTGTGCGGGGCGCGTGTCTGGTAAGGGGCATCGCTGCCCCACAGCAAGCGGCGCGGGCCGTAGGTTTCGAAGACCTGGCGGATCAGCAGTGACAGGTCGAGGTAGGGGGGCTGCTTCTTGCCGAGGGCGTAGAAGGCCGAGACCTTGACGTGCACCTGAGGGAACTTGGCGAGCCCGTTCAGCGCGCGCACGTCGGCATCGGCGATGGTGCCGGTGGCGCCGATGCGGGCGAGGTGGTCGATGGCGACGACTGTCTGCGGGTGCTTCTCGCACATGGCGGCAACCCAGGGGAGGATGTCCGGGTTGATGAGCGGGCAGATCACCATGTTGTGTTTCGCGGCGAGGCTCCAGAGGCGGAGCATGCCGGGCCATTCCATCCATGGCTGCTCGCGGCGCGCGGTGATGCGGAAACCGCGATTGCCCTGGCGGCGGAGGTTGACGATGGTTTCTTCGAGCGCGGAGTCGTCGGTATCGACGATGGCGACGGCGGAGAAGACGCCGGGATATTTCCTGACGGCGTCGAGCATGGCGGTGTTGTCGAACTTGCTGCCGCTCGGTTGGATGAGCACGGTTTGGGTGACCCCCGCGGCGCGGGCGATGGCAATGTGCTGCTCGGCCGTGTAGTCGGGAAAGACATGGATATGTGCGTCGATCATCGCGGGGACCCTCAGGCAAGGATAGACTGAATCGAGTTCCATGATGACATCTCTGCTGCTGTTACTGCTTGCTCCCGTCCTGGCGCTGGAACGGCCCGGCGTGGAGTACAAGATTTTTCAGTTCCCGGCGGACAAGATTCCGCAGATCGACGGCAAGACCGCGGATTGGGCGATGGTGCCGGCGTCGTATGCGATCGGGATGGATCAATTGAAGGAGACGGTGCATGGGCGGGGCTTCCGGTATGACAAGAAGGACTTGGATGTCACGGTGAAGGTGGGGTGGGTGAAGGGGCTGAACCGGCTGTACTTCTTGTACGAGGCGTACGATGACTACTGGGATTTCCGGCGGGCCGACCGGCACAACGACATCTTCGAGTTGGTCGTGGACGGGGATTTGTCGGGCGGGCCGCTGATCAGCAGTTTGCATCCGCATGCGGGGATGGATAAAGGCGAGGCGTTCTTCTCCTTTCATGGCGTGCACGCGCAGAACTACCACATCTTCACGCCGGCGCCCGATCGGGATTGGGCTTTTGTGTGGGGCTGCCAGCCATGGATCAAGAACCTGCCGTGGGCAAACGCGGCTTACGACTATAACTTTCAACATGGACGTTCGGGCAAGCTGACGTTGGAGTTCTGGATCACGCCGTTCGACTATGCGCCGTATGAGGGGCCGGAGCGCGCAGTGGTTTCAAAACTGGAGGAAAGCAAGGTGATCGGAATGTCGTGGTCGGTTCTTGACTACGACGATGTCGATGCAAAGGACAACGAGGGGTTCTGGAACCTTTCGCATAAGACGAGCATGTTCGGCAACGCGAGTGACCTGGTGGCGTTCCGGCTGATGCCGCTGGAAGCGGGGTTGCGGAAGCCGCTGCAGGCCGGGTGGAGTTTCCGGGTGCTGGATATGAACCGGCGGTTGGTGGCGTTTCAGGATCAGACGAGCGGGCAGGCAACGCGCTGGCGATGGACGTTTGGGGACGGCGAGGAGTCGACGGAGCAGCATCCGCTGCATGCGTACAAGGCTGCGGGGGAATACGTGGTGACGCTGGAAGTGGAAGGGCCCGCGGGGCGGTCGCGGTGGACGAAGGTTCGGGACGTGGTTGTGCGGTGATAGCATGGAACGCATGTGTCCCCGCTCGAAAGCCTGGTCCCGAAGAGCGTTTCTGGCCTGTGGCGCGTCGGCCCCGCTATTGGGGTCGACCGTGGCGCCGGTACGCGAGATTCGCCGCGGCGGTATGGTTTATCGCCAGCTTGGCAAGACCGACATGTATGTTTCGCTGTTGTCGTTCGGGTCGCACACCGATCCGCGCTATAAGCAGAAGGCGCAGCATGGCAACGTGCTGGTGGAAGAGGGACAGCAGCGGCGCGACCGTCTGCTTGCACGTGCCCTGGACCGCGGCGTGAATCTGGTGGACACCTACGAGAGTGAAGGGCAGTGGGAGCCGGTGGCACGCGCGGTGAGCAGCCGCCGGGACAAGGTGCTGGTATCGCTGTGCCGTCAGTTTCCGATGTTCGTTGGAGAGAATATTGACCGCGCGGCGAAGCTGTACGGCCACGTGGATCTGTATCGCATTTACCTGGCCGAAGGCAGCAAGGTGGACGGCAAGGCGCTGGCCGATTGGGATGTGCTGCGCAAGGCGAAAGAGGCAGGCAAGGTCCGGGCCATCGGCATTTCGACGCACGATGAAGGGATGATGCTGAGTGCGCTGCGGGAGTTGGAAGGGATTGACTACTTCATGTTCCCCTACAACTTCATTCATGCGCGCACGGACTACAGCGAGTTCCTGCCGGAAGCGGCCAAACGCGGGGTGGGGCTGATTGCGATCAAGCCGCTGGCGGCGGGCTCTATTGTGAAGCTGGATCCGAACGCGAAGATCAGCACGAGTCCCGAACGCGACTTCGTGCAGTTGTATCACGCCAAGTACCGGCCGCTGCTGCCGTCGGTGGTGGCGGAGTTGACCAAGACGTTGAAGCGGGTGCCGGACGAATCGCTTTGCCAGGCGGCGCTGCGGTTCGTGTACTCGCGCCCGTTCATGACGGCGGCGATGCCGGGGATGTTCGAAGAGGAGACCTTCGACGACAACTACGCCGGGCTGACGAGGCATCTGGAATTGAGCCGCGAGGAGCGGGCGGCACTGGATGCGGCGGGGCAGATTGCGGCGGCGACGAAGGGGCAGTGGCTGCCGCGGCACTATCAATGGCTTGATCAGCGATGGCGCGGCTGATTCTGCTGCTTCTTTTGCCGCTGCTGGGGGCGGCGCAGGAAGCCTCTTTGAAGCAGGCGGGTGTGTGTTCGCGCTGTCATGTGGTGCAGGTGCTGGAGTGGTCTGCGTCCGGGCATCCGAAGGCGGCAACGACCTGCCAGGGCTGTCACGGAGCCAGCGACGGGCATGTCGCTAATGAACGAAATCAGGTGAAGCCGGACCGCTTGCCGAGGGGCGAAGCGATTGCGGGGCTGTGCGCGACGTGCCATACGCCGGGGTGTCCTAAGACAGGGCAGAAGGCGAATTGCCAGAGCTGCCATCATCCGCATGCGCTGGCGAATCCGGATGACCGGCGGTTGAAGCCTGCGGAGTCGGCGGAGGATAAGGTATTCGCGGAGTACCGGCGCCACATGGCGGACGGGGAAGCGGCGGTGTCGGCGGGGCAGTGGCGCGGGGCTCGGGACGCCTTCGCGGAGGCCTTGCGAGTGCGCCCGGCGGACCGGCGCGCGGCGATGCGGTTGCGGATGACGGAACGCCGGCTGAAGCCGGGAGTGGCGGGCTTTGAGACGATCGGCGAAGAATATGATGCGGCCTCCGGGTTGCCGTTGCGGGTGCGGGTGGCAGGGCTGGGCTTTGCGATGCGGCTGCTGCCGGGAGGCGATTTCGATATGGGATCGGAGTCGTTACGCGCGTCACAACCGCAACATACGGTGCATGTGGAGCCGTTCTATCTGGCCACGGAGGAAGTGTCGCAGAAGCTGTGGAACCAGCTCATGAGCGAGAATCCGAGTGTACATAAGGGCGATGCACTTCCGGTGAACAATGTGTCGTGGGAGGATGCGGGGAAAGCTGTCGAGCAACTCAATGCGCGGGTGGTGGGAGGTGGGTTCCGATTGCCGACGGAGGCGGAATGGGAGTATGCGGCGCGAGGTGGCGAGCAGAAACTGGCCGAGGCTGCCTGGTATCGCGATAACGCAGCGGTAGCGGGCGAGACAAATGGCTTTCGCGAGATGGACGGGTATGCGCCGCGCGCTGTCGGGACGCGGCAGGCGAACCGCTGGGGCCTGTACGATCTGCTGGGCAATGTGGCGGAGTGGTGTTCGTCGCTGATTCGTCCTTATCCCTATGATGCGGGGGATGGGCGAGAGTCGGCGACGGATACGGGGCTGCGTGTCATCCGTGGTGGTGCCTATGCGGACTCGGCGGGGTCCCTAGATGCCGCGTTGCGGCATAGTGAACGGCCGTCGCGGCGGTTGCCTTGGAATGGGATGCGCGTGGCACGGTCGGTCCCGGAGCGGTAGCCAATCAGGGGCGGAGTTCGAACGGGTGGCGCGTTGGAGGCTTATGCTAGTGAGATAACCAGCATGCAGACCCTGTCACGTCGTCGTCTTCTCACGCTTCCGTTTCTGGCATCGAGTCCTATGGGACGGGTGGCGCTTGGCGCGGATGGTCCGAAGTCAAGGCCGAACATTCTGTTCATCATGACGGATGACCACACCACGCAGGCCATGAGTTGTTATGGGAGCCGGGTGAACCAGACGCCGCACCTGGACCGCATCGCGAAGGAAGGCATGCGGATGGACCGCATGTTTGTGACGAACTCGATCTGCACGCCCAGCCGCGCCGTAATTCTAACGGGCAAGTACAGCCATCTGAATGGGGTCCCGGTGTTCAACCGTTTCGATGGGAACCAGCAGCATGTGGCGAAGCTGCTGCAGCAGGCCGGTTATTACACGGCGATGATCGGCAAATGGCACTTAGGGAGTGATCCGACTGGCTTTGACTACTGGAACATCTTGCCGGGGCAGGGGGTGTACAACGATCCGACGCTGTATGAGAAGGATGGGTCGACTGTGCACAAGGGGTACGCGACGGATGTCATCGCCGATTTGACGATTGAGACGATCAAGCAGAGGCCGAAGGACAAGCCGTTCTTTGTGATGTCGCACCATAAAGCGCCGCACCGGGAATGGACTCCGAATGAGAAGCACCGGAAGATGTTTGAGAACAAGCGTATTCCGGAGCCGGCGAATCTGCGGGATGACTATGCGGGACGGACCGACGCGTTGCGGGAGCAGAAACAGTCGGTGTTTCACGATATGACGCGGCGGGATTTGAAGCTGACGCCTCCGGCGGGGCTGTCCGCCGAGGAGACGCGCAAATGGCTGCAGGTGAAGCCGACCGAAGTGGAGACGGTGATTGATGGGGTGAAGAAGACGCTGACCGGGCGCGCGTTGGAGGATTGGAAGTACCAACGATACATGCAGGACTACCTGGCCTGCGTGCAGAGCGTGGATGACAACGTGGGGCGGGTGTTGGAGTACCTGGACGCCAATGGGTTGGGTGAGAACACGGTCATCATTTACACCAGCGACCAGGGCTTCTTTCTGGGTGAGCACGGAATGTACGACAAGCGGTTTATGTACGAAGAGGCGCTGCGGATGCCGTTCGTGGTGCGCTGGCCGGCCGGCATCAAGGCCGGGAGCACGTCGGATGCGATCGGAATTAACTGCGACTTCGCGCCCACGTTCCTGGATTTGGCGGGCGCGGCGGTGCCGAAGGACATGCAGGGGGTGAGCCTGCTCCCGGTGTGGAAGGGCAGGAAACCAGCGAACTGGCGGCGGTCCATGTACTATCGCTACTATCACGATCCGGGCGACCACAATACCCGTGCGCATTATGGGGTTCGGACCACGACGCACAAGCTGATCTATTTCTGGAAGAAGGACCAGTGGGAGTGCTACGACCTGCGGAAGGATCCGGCGGAGATGCGCAACATCTACAACGATCCGGGGGCGCGGAAGGTGGTGGCGGAGTTGAAGCAGGAACTGCAGCGGCTGCGGAAGGAGTTGAAGGACGACGATCAGTTCGCCGAATCGCAGCCGCAGGAATCATCATACGTGCAGGCACCTCCGCCGAAGAAGCGGTGAGTCGCTGGTAGGGACGGGGTTGCGGGCGGTCTCATCGAGCTCGGATGAGCCTCCGCGCCCGCAATTCCCGCGATCCCCTATGGCATGAGCATCGTTCGCTTTGTTTTGTTCGTTTCGGCCGCAATCGCCGCCGCCCAAACCCCGCAGGATGACAAGCGTCTCCTGTTTTCCACCTATCTCGGCGGCAATCGCACCGAAGACGCCGCGGCCGTGGCTGTGGACAGCGCGGGCCACACGTATGTCGCCGGCAAAACCGACTCGGGCGACTTTTCCGGCAAAGGCTTTGGTTCCATCAATCTCAATTTCGCCGTCTCCAAGGCGTTTCTGACCAAATATTCGCCCGACGGAAAGCAGATCGTCTGGTCGCACATCATTGGAGGCTCTTCCAACACGCGCGCGAACGCTGTTGCGGTCGACTGTCAAGACAACGTCTACCTCGCCGGCACTACCGGTGCCCGTGACTTCCCGCTGCTCAACGCCGTCCAGGACAAGCAGACCGGTCTCAACATTGCCTTCCTCATGAAATTCGATGCCACGGGCAAGCTCCTGTTTTCCACCTACCTCGGTGGCACCCGAAACGAAGAGGGCCTCGCCGTCGCGGTCGACTCGCAGAACAGCATCTACCTGGCCGGTCGCGCCAGTTCGTCAGATTTCCCCGTTAAGAATGCATTCCAGCCTACGCAGGCTGGCGGTGGGCAGGATGCATTTGTGGCAAAGTTCACCAGTGACTATCAACTTGCCTGGGCCAGCTATATCGGTGGCACCGCCGGTACGGATAACATTTATGCGATTGCCGTTGGACCTGACGACTCTCTGTTTGTCACAGGCGAGTCTATGTCGCCGGGGCTGGCGACCGAGGGTGCCTGGATCCGCCAGCCCATTTCTTACTCCAGCTTTGTCGCCAAGTTGTCTCCCGAAGGCACGGGCGTCCAGTGGTTGAGTTACGTCGGCCATCGATCGGGGTATACCAAGTCCGAAGCCATCACGGTGGATGCGCAGGGCCGCGTGTGGCTCGGCGGTACCACTAACGCCAAGACTTGGCCGATGAGCGAGAACGCCATCCAGCCCCAGTACGCGGGCGGCCATCGCGACGGTTTTGTGGTGCGGTTGAGCGCCGACGGCAGCACCGCGGAGTATGCCACCTACCTCGGCGGCAAAACCACCGGTTCGGCCGACCCGGACGATACCGTCTCCGGCCTGAAGGTGGATGGACGCGGGCACCTCTACGTGACGGGTGAAACCGTCTCCGCCGACTTCCTAACCTCCCGCCCAGTTCAACCCAACGCCGCCGGTGCCACCGAAAGCTACCTCATCAAGCTTGATGCCGACAACAAACAAATCCTCTTCTCCACGTTCTGGGGCGGCTCCAAGCGCGACGCCACCACCGCCCTGGCTCTCGGGCCGGACGAAAGCGTAACGCTCGTCGGCGAAACCTCTAGCGACAACCTTCCCCTCCAGAACGCCTTCCGCAAACAGATGGCCGCTTCTACCGATGCGTTCGTCACGCGCCTTTGCGATCCCTGGCCTGCCGCCTCTGTCACGGGCCTCCAATTCGTCTACACCCGTGGCTCGGCCACTCTGCCCGATCCGCAGATGATCGAAGTCACCACCGGGTGTCCCGCCGCTTTCGATGTCGAGGAGATCACCGCCGATCAGCCCTGGCTGCGCCTCCGTCCCGATGGCCAAAAGACCAACCTCAAACTGACCGTCGAACTGACCTCGGGCGACCTGCCTGCCGGAGAGTACAAGGCTGAACTTCGTTTGAAGGTGCCCGCCGCCTTCTATCCCGAGGTCAAGGTGCCCGTGACCCTGACCGTCGTCGAACCGCCAGTGGAGTAGGCCGACCCGCTAAAATAAAGCCAATGTCAGAACACGAGAAGCCTCAGAGTTTCGAGGCCAGCCTCACCGAACTGGAGGCCGTTGTCAAGGAACTCGAGTCAGGGGACCTGCCATTGGAGCGGGCCCTCTCGCTTTTTGAGAAAGGCACGCAGTTAAGCGCTGCGTGCCGCAAGCAGTTGGAAGAAGCCGAAACGCGCGTGGAGCAGTTGATGCGCCGCGGCGACAAGCTGTTGCCCGAGCCCATGAAGGCCGACTCATGAGCACCACCACCGTCGTTCCCCTGAGCGAGTACATGCGCGAGCAAGTGAAGCTTGCCGATGAGGCGCTTCACCGTGTGGTGCCCGCCGACTCGCATTCGCCTGAAACTATCCATAAGGCGATGCGCTATAGCCTGTTTGCGGGCGGCAAGCGCGTGCGTCCTATGCTCTGCATGGAGGCCTGCCGCGCCGTGGGCCGGCGGGTGGAGGGCATCGAGACGGCAGCGTGCACGCTGGAACTGGTCCACACCTATTCCCTCATTCACGATGACCTGCCCGCCATCGACAACGATGATCTGCGCCGCGGCAGGCCAACCAATCACGTGGTTTTCGGCGAGGCCATGGCCGTGCTCGCCGGGGATGCGCTCCTCACGTTGTCGTTCGAGGTGTTGGCGAAGCTGCCCGGGGTGCCCGCCGAGACACGCGCCGCGCTGGTGCTGGAATTGGCCTCCTCGGCCGGCACCGTGGAAGGGATGATTGCCGGCCAGGTGCGCGATATCGAAGGCGAGAAGGCTGAGCCCACTCCCGAACGGCTGCACGCCATCCATCGCGCCAAGACCGGTGCCCTTCTGCGGGCGAGCGTCCGCATGGGCGCCATCTACGCCGGCGCCACTCCTGACGAACTCGATGCCCTCAGCCGTTATGGCGAACACGTCGGCCTCGCCTTCCAGATCGTCGATGACATCCTCGACATGGAGGAGTCGTCTGAAGCGCTGGGTAAGACCGCGGGCAAGGACGCTGCCCAGCATAAGATCACGTTCCCGGCCGTCTACGGACTGGACGCATCGCGCCGCATGGCGGAGGCCGAACTCACCGCGGCACACGAAACCCTCGCACGTTTCGGCGACCGTGCCTACTGGCTCCACCAACTCGCCGACCTGATCGTCCACCGCAAAACATGAAGCCTGGCAAACTGCGGCTGGACCAGCTCCTGGTGGAACGTGGTCTGGCCGATTCGCGGGAGAAGGCGCAGGCGCTGATCCTGGCCGGCGAGGTGATTGTGGCCGGACAGAAGGGCGACAAGCCCGGACGAACGGTGCCGGCGGATGTGGCTGTCGAAGTCACCGGCCGCCTGCCCTACGTCAGCCGCGGCGGCTTCAAACTGGCGGCGGCTCTCGATGCTTTTCACGTGGACCCTGCAAACAAGGTCTGCATCGACATCGGCACCTCCACAGGCGGCTTCACCGATTGCCTGCTGCAACGCGGCGCCGCGCGCGTCCATGCCGTCGACACCGGGGCCGGACAGATCGACTGGAAGCTACGCACCGATGCCCGCGTGGTGCTGCATGAGAACACGAATGCCCGCTACCTGGAGCCGGAGACCATCGGTGAGAAAGCCGCGCTGCTGGTCTGCGATGCTAGTTTCATCTCCCTGACGCTTCTGATCCCGCGCTTTCCGCCCTTGCTCACCGACGACGCCGAAATGATCCTTCTGGTGAAACCGCAGTTTGAGGTCGGCCGCGAACAGGTGGGCAAAGGCGGCATCGTGCGCGACCCCGCTCTTCATCAGGCCGCCTGTGATCGTGTCCAACAGGCGCTCTCCGCGCTTCGCTATCATACTTCGATCGTGCCCAGTCCGATTCTGGGCACGGAAGGGAACCGGGAATTCTTATTGCATGCCCGTTATTGAGACCGTTGCCATCATCAGTAAGCCCGGGTCGCCACAAGCCGCCAAGCTCGTGCCCCAGTTGCTTGCCTGGCTCTCGGCGCGTGGCATAGGCGCGCGCTGCGACGACCAGACGGCGGAGTACGCAGGAGGCGGCACGCCCTACTCGCGGGAAGCTGTAGTCGACGATGTGCAGCTGATGATTGTGCTGGGCGGCGACGGAACGCTGCTATCCGCGGCTCGTGTCATCAGCGGCCGCGATATTCCCATCTTCGCCGTGAATCTCGGCGGATTGGGCTTCCTCACCGCCATCTCCGTCGACGACCTCTTTCCGGAACTGGAGCGCGCCCTGCGAGGGGAACACCGCATCGGCCGCCGCCGCCTGCTCCGTGTCGAGATCATCCGCGGCGACCAACAGATTGCCGCCTATGAGGCTCTGAACGATGCCGTGGTCTCGAAGGCAGCCATCGCCCGCATGGTCAACCTCGACACCTATGCCGACGGCCACCTGGTATGCACCTATAAAGCCGATGGTCTGATCATCTCCACGCCCACTGGCTCCACGGCTTACTCCCTCTCCGCCGGCGGCCCCATCATCTACCCTTCCGTCGGCGCCCTCGCCATCACACCCATCTGCCCGCACATGCTCACCAATCGTCCCGTGATCGTGAATGACACCAGCGTCATCACCATCGTCTGCAAAGACCTCGACGACTCCTCCATGCTTACCATCGACGGGCAGATTGGTGAGCCGCTCCGCCGCGGCGACCGTATCATCTGCAAGCGATCGGAACACTGTATTCGTCTTATTCGCCCCCCGGCCCAGCTCTTCTTCGACGTGCTGCGGGCGAAGCTCAAATGGGGGGAACGCTAGAATGGCGAAGCTTTCGCTGACGTTCTGGATCTTCGTCGGCATGGCCGTGGGCGTCGCCATCGGTATCGCCGCGCCGCAGCAGGCCGCGCATCTGTCCGTAGTCAGCAACATCTTCCTACGGCTGATCAAGAGCATCATTGCGCCGCTGCTGTTCGGCACTTTGGTCTACGGCATCGCCGCCAGCGGCAATGTGAAGACCATGGGCCGCATCGGCCTGAAGAGCATCATCTACTTCGAGATCGTCACCACGCTGGCGCTGCTAATCGGGCTCGCTGCCGTAAACCTCACCAGGCCCGGGGAAGGCATGACGCTGCAGGCCGACGCGGCGCAGGGCACCAAACTGCAGACCGCCTCACCCACCCTTGCCGGCGTTCTCGAACACACCTTCCCCACCAGCATCATCGACGCCATGGCCAAGGGCGAGGTGCTGCAGATCGTTGTCTTCAGCTTCCTGTTCGGCACCGCCTGCGTGGCTATCGGCGACAAGTCCAAACCCATCGTTGATTTCTGCGAATCGCTGGCCGAGGTGATGTTCCGCTATACGAAGTACGTCATGTACCTGGCGCCCTTCGGCGTCGGTGCGGCGCTTGCCGTAGTAGTCGCGTCGAAGGGTTTTGCCGTGCTGGTGAACCTGGGCAAGCTCATCCTCACTATGTACGCTGCCCAGATCATCTTTGTCACCCTTGTGCTCGGCTCCGTGGTCATGATCGCACGCATCCCTTTGGGGCGCTTCCTCGCCGCGGTGCGTGAACCATTTGTCATCGCGTTCTCCACCGCCTCCAGCGAAGCCGCCCTGCCGCGCGCCCTGGAGAACATGGAACGTTTCGGCGTCCCCAAACACATCGTCGCCTTCGTGCTGCCCACCGGCTATAGCTTCAATCTCGATGGCACCACGCTCTATCTGTCACTGGCAAGCGTCTTCGTCGCACAGGCCGCCGGCATTCCGTTGACCATTGGCCAGCAGGTGATGATGATGCTCACCCTCATGCTCACCAGCAAGGGAGTGGCGGGAGTGCCTCGTGCCGCGCTCGTCATCATGGCGGGCACGCTCGCTACCTTCGGCCTGCCCATGGAAGGCGTGGCCGTGCTGCTGGGCATCGATGCCGTCATGGACATGGCCCGCACCTCGGTCAACGTGCTCGGCAACTGCCTGGCTTCGGCCGTCGTTGCTCGCTGGGAAGGCTACAGCCTCGATCCCGTTACGGCTCCTGCTCCCGCAGCTTTCGATACCGAGCCGGCGGTTCGCCAAACTCGCGCTTAAAGGCGCGGTTAAACGCTGCCTCCGAGTCATAGCCAACCTGCATGGCGATCTCCGCCACGCTCCGCCCCGTGGTGCCCAACAGCTTCGCGCCCAATTGCAGACGCCAGCGCATCAGGTACGCCATCGGCGGTTCCCCCAGGTAGTGCCGGAAGCGTTCGGCCAGCACGGAGCGGGACGTGCCCGCCCCGGAGGCGAGATCCGCGATGGTCCAGGCGCGCGCCGGCTCGCGGTGAATCGCCGCCAGGGCTTGGCTCACCTGCGGATCACGCAGCCCGGCCAGCCATCCGGTGTCCCCCGCGGTCATCGTGCCCAGGTGCCGCCGCAGCGTTTCGATGAACAGCAACTCCGACAGCTTCGCCAGCACCGCGTGGATACCCGGCTCATTCGACGCCGCGCGCGTGGCCGAGAACCGTATCGACTCCTCCAGCCAGCGCCCCGCCGTGTCGGCCCGCAGATCCACCGCGAAGATCGGCGGCAGGCAGCCGAGCACCACGCGGCACAATTGCGGGTCGCAGACAAAGTAGCCGCAGATGAAGTTGGTCGGCTCGCCCCCACCTCCGTAGCAGGCTGGCGCCAGGCCATGGGAGAGAATGTCCGCCAGGTGGTGCTCATCATCGAAGATCTCCGCGGGTGAGCCATTGCCCATGTGGTGCGCGTCGCCGTGCGGGAACACCACCACCTGCCCGGCACTCAGTTCCACCCGTGCCGACGGATCGCGTTCCAGGAACGCCCATGCCGTGCCTTGCGTGACCAAGTGGTAGATGATGACGTGTCCGGGCGCCGTTTGCAGATGGCGCAGCAGGGCCTGCGAGCGGGGCGATCGGAATTCCCACGGGCAGGAGAATTCGGCGTTGTAGAAAATGGCCCCGTTCAAGGTGACCAGCTTCAGGACTTCGGAAAGCGCATCCACAGGTTTCTTGAAGATAGCAAGAGATCCGGACTCGCGAGCAAAGACGCGCCCGTGATCCTTTCGCGTTCTTTAGTGAGCAGGCGTTGCAACGCCGCTTCAAGACCAAACTGAGGGGAACGAGACTATGAAGCGACTGGTTGTGTTCGTGTACGGGCTGGCGTGCTACGCGGCCTTCTTTGCCACCTACCTGTATGCGGTGGGCTTTCTGGAGAACTTCGGTGTCACGAAGTCCATTGACTCTGGACCGCAGGTGCCCTTGTGGCAGGCGCTGCTGGTGGATAGCGCGCTGCTGGCGCTCTTCGCCGTGCAGCATAGCGTGATGGCTCGGCCGTGGTTCAAAAAAGCTTGGACACAGATTGTGCCCACCGAGGCGGAACGCAGCACCTACGTTCTGTTCTCGAGCGCCGCCTTGGCCTTCCTGTTCTGGCAGTGGCAGCCGATCGGCGGCACCTTGTGGGACATGATGGGAACCATGGGGCAGTACCTGATGTGGGGCGGCTTTGCGATGGGTAACGTCATCATCCTGGCCAGCACCTTCCTCATCAATCACTTTGACCTGTTCGGACTGCGCCAGGTATGGCTGTACCTGCGTGGGCGGGAGTACACGCATCTGCCCTTCGCCACACCGTTCTTCTACAAGTACGTGCGCCATCCGCTCTACGTAGGCTGGCTGCTGGTGTTCTGGTGCACGCCCGTGATGACGGCCGCCCACCTGCTGTTCGCCATGATGACCACGGCCTGTATCCTGATGGCCATCCGCTGGGAAGAACGCGACCTGATTACGGTACACGGAGAGAACTACACCCGCTACCAGAAGAGCGTGCCGATGCTGATTCCAACGGCAAAGGCCCCGGAACCAAGGATGACCGCGGCAGCCCGTTAACGGCTGGTCTTGCCCCCCGGCGCCGTCAGCCCGCGGCGTTCCAGCAGCGGCTGAACATCGGGGTTGCGTCCGGTGAACTTTCGATAGAGCGACATGGCGTCTTCGCTTCCGCCGCGCGACAACAGCGTGGACCGGAAGCGATCGCCATTTTTACGTGTAAGGCCGCCGTTGCGTTTGAACCACTGCACCGTGTCGGCGTCCAGCACTTCACTCCAGATATACGAGTAGTAGCCGGCCGCGTAGCCGCCGGAGAAGATATGCGTGAAGTAGAAACTGCGATAGCGCGAGGGTACGAACGGAAGGCTGATCTCGGCACGTCGCAACGCAGCGGCTTCGAAGGCAACGGCATCGTCGGGAATCTCAGCGGCCTTCACCTGGTGCCAGGCCTGGTCCAGCAGCGAAGCCGCAAGGTATTCGGTGGTGGCGTAGCCCTGGTTGAACTTGCTGGCTGCCAGCACCTTGTTGAGCAACGCCGCGGGCATCGGCTTACCGGTCTGGTAGTGGCGGGCGTAGTTCTTGAGTACGCTGGGCCAGTCGCTCCACATCTGGTTCACCTGCGAGGGGAACTCCACAAAGTCGCGCGGCACTTCGCGCGGGTAGGTGACGTTGGAGAACATGCCGTGCAGGGCGTGGCCGAACTCGTGGAACATGGTGTTGACTTCATCCCAGGTAAGCAACGTGGGCTGGCCTTCGGGCGGCGGTTGGATGTTCAGATGGTTGGCGATCACCGGGCGCGTGTCCAGGAGCTTCGATTGCCGGACGTGCGCCGCGTTCCAAGCGCCGCCCCGCTTGGAGGGGCGCGCGTAGAAGTCGGCGATGAAGATGGCTAGCGGCTTGCCGCCTTCATCGAAGACATCGAACACGCGCACCGTGGGGTGATACACCGGCAGGTCGTGCCGTTCCTTGAATGTGATGCCGAACTCCTTGCCGGCGGCGAAGAAGACGCCGTCTTTCAGGACGCGGTCGAGTTCCAGATACGGCCGGAGTTGGCCTTCATCGAAGGCATAGCGCTGCTTGCGGAGCTTCTCAGCGTAGTACGGCCAATCCCAGGCTTCCACCTGGAAGCCGCCCTTCTCCTTGTCCACCACGGCCTGCAGTTCGGCTCGCTCCTGTTCGGCGTTGCGGACCGCGCGCGGGGCAATGCCCAGCAGCATCTTATTCACTGCATCCACCGTACCCGCGGTCTGCTCGGCGATCTGGTAGGCGGCGTGGTGGGGATAGCCAAGCAGCGCGGAGCGTTCGGCTCGCAGGCGTGCGGTGCGCACCACGATGTCGCGATTGTCGTACTCGCCCCCATGGCTGTTGCGGGCCAGAGAGGCTTCCATCAGGCGGCGTCGCAGGTCGCGGTTCTCCAGGTAGCTGAGCTGCGGCTGCACGGTGGTGTTGCGCAGGCGGATGAGGTACTGGCCTGGCTTGCCTTCGCGCGTCGCGGCATCGGCCGCGGCCTTAACCTCAGCCTCCGGCATGCCGGCCAACTCCGCCCGTTCCGCCACCAGTACCGCCGAGGCGTTTTGGTCCTTGAGAACATTCTGGGCGAATCGTGTGCCCAGCGCGGCCAGTTCTCCGTTGATAGCCTTGAGCCGTTCCTTTTCTGTTGGCCCCAACTGTGCGCCGGCACGCGTGAAATCGGTGTAGACGCGCTCCAGCAGGTACTTCGATTCCGGATCCAGGCGCAGACTGTCCTTCTTCTGATGGAGCGCCCTCACCCGCGCGAACAGCGCCTCGTTGAGGTTAATGGCGTCGTTGTGCGCGGCCAGTTTCGGCGCCAGTTCCCGTTCGGCTTTCTGCAGCGTGGGATTGGTGTGAGCCCCGGTGATCGTGAGGAACGCGCGCCGTGCCCGGCCGAGCGTGCGGCCGCCCCGTTGGAGTGCGACGATCGTGTTCTCAAACGTAGGTTCCTGCGGATTCGTCGCGATGGCCTCCACCTCTTTGCGTTCTTCCGCCATCCCCTGTTCTAGAGCCGGCAGGAAATGCTCGTCGCGGATCTTGTCCCACGGGATGTACTGAAACGGTAGCGAACTCTCACGCAACAGCGGATTCTCTTGGGCCGGGAGAAAGGTTACGCTGAAAAGTGTAAGGAAGAGGACCCGGATCACCATCCCCGCATTACATCACAGTTTCTGGGATTCGACGGCCGGAGGCTTCGCCTGTACAATCGACGCCGTGCGGGCGAGGTTCTCCCAAACACCTTTCGAGAGCGGCACCCCATGCAGCCGGCGATGCCGCGCGTGTCGCCATTCCGGTTCGCCAGCCACCAGCACTTCCTCATAACCGGGTGCGGCGGGCGTGGCTTTCACCAGGCCGATCAACTGCTCCATGCGGGCGTTGAACACTTCAATCGGCATGTAGCGTTCGACGTCAATGCCCAGGAACATCTGGCCGCAGCGCATGGGACGGGTGCGGATGCGCACGCCGCCCACTTCGGTGGACATGGCGCCACCGCTCAGAACGGCCACCAGGATCTCCACCATAAAGGCGAGGCCGCTGCCCTTATAGCCGCCCAACGGCATGGGCATGCCCTTGATGGCCTTCTGCGTGTCGGTGGTGGGAGTGCCTTCGCTATCGAAGGCCCAACCGGCGGGGATCGTGGGCTCGCCGCTGAAGTTGGCCTTGAAGATCTTGCCCATGGCGACGGTGGTGGTGGCCATGTCCAGGAGCCAGCCGGTCTCCGGAGCGCCCGGCAGAGCCATGCAAATGGGATTGGTGCCGAAGCGCGGCTCCTTGCCCTGCCATGGCGGAACCAGCGGCGTCGCGTTGCACATCGTCATGCCGATGAGCCCCGCGCGGGCGATCTTCTGCGACCAGAAGGCCGCCGCGCCAAAGTGATTCGAGTTGCGCACCGTAACCAGCGCAATGCCGTTCTCTTTCGCCAGGCGGATGGCATGGTCGCAGCAGATGTCGCTGATGACCTGGCCGATGCCGTTCTCGGCATCGTAGGTCATGCAGCCGCCCGATTCGGTCACGATGCTGCCGGAGGTATGCAGGTCCATGCAGCCCTGCTTCATGTGCTCAATGTAGAAGTTGAGCAACTGCACGCCGTGCGAATCGACGCCGCGCAGATTGGCTTCCACCAGGCTGCGGGAAACTAACGCTGCACGGTCCATGGGCACGCCGGCGCCCACCAGCATCTCAAAGGCGTAATTCTCCAGACGCGCGGCGTCTATGGTTATGTATTCTTCACTCATTTCTTGGTGGTGGGGGTTAGCAACTGCTTGATCTCGGGCTTTTCCAGGTCTTCCTTGCGGATGACGCGCGCGCTCAGGTCCATACGCTTCGGCGGGGTCTTGCCGTTCAGCTTGTCGACTACCGTGCGGACGGCTTCAAAGCCCATCTTGAAGGGATCCTGCACCACCAGCGCGTCCACCGAGCCGTTGTTCAGGTCTTCGATCAGCGAATCACTGGAATCGAAGCCCACCAGCATGACTTTGTTCTCCAGGCCCCGGGCTTTGATGGCCAGTGCCGCACCGACAGAGCCAGGCTCGGCCGAGGCGAAAATGCCCTTGAGGTTCGGCTGTCCGGTCAGGAAGTTTTCAGCGGCGGCACGGCCCTTGGCGCGATCCGATTGCGAGAACTGCCGGGCCGCGATCCTGATCTTTGGGAACTCCTTGGACATGGCGTCTTCGAAGCCTTTTTCGCGGTCCATGGTGGACTGGCTGCCGGGCACGTGCATCAGGAGCGCTACGTCCCCTTCGCCACCCACTAGACGCGCCAGTTCGCGCGCGGCCAACTCGCCCCCTTCATAGTTATTGGTGGCGATGAACGTCATGAAGTTTTCTGAAGCCAGGCCGGAATCGAAGACCGTGACGGGGATGCCCGCGGCGACGGCGCGATCCACCGCCTGCACCAGCGCCTTGCGTTCGCTGGCCGCAATAGCGATGCCGTCAATCTGGCGGGCAACCATGGAATCGACAATCTGGATCTGCCGCGCGTAGTCGGTTTCCGAAGTGGCGCCGTTCCAGAGGACGTCGACGTCCAACTCCTTGCCCGCGGCCATGGCGCCCGCCTGCACCGAGAGCCAGAAGACGTGCGACGTGGCTTTGGGAATAACGGCGACCTGTCTCTTCTTCGGGCCTTTGGAACAGGCGTCGAGCGCGAGGGCGGCAGGCAGAACCAGCAGATCCCTACGCCGCACACCAGCCTCCATCGATTAGAATATCGGTCCCCGTGATGAAGCCGGCTTCAGGCTGGCACAGATACAGCGCGAGTTTACCGATCTCCTCCGGCAGCCCCCAGCGGCCAACGGGGATCTTAGCCACAAACTGCGCGTTCGCTTCCGGGTTATTGAGGATGGCGGTGTTGATTTCGGTGGCCACCGGGCCAGGGCTGATGCCGTTCACCGTAATGCCTTCCGATGCCAGCTCCAGGGCCAGCGCACGGGTCAGGCCCAGCAGCGCTGCCTTGCTGGAGGAGTATGCCGCACGGCCGGGCAGCGAGATGTGGCTCATGATAGAAGTCATGTTGATGATGCGTCCGTAGCCCTTGCCTTTCATGCCGGGGACGAAGGCGCGGCACATCAGGAAGACGCTGGTGAGGTTGGCGTCGATGACGCTGTTCCATTCGGCCAGGGTGAAGTCGGTGATGTTCTTCCGCAGGTTGATGCCGGCATTGTTGATGAGGATGTCGCAACTGCCGTAGCGGTCGTGGATGGCGGCCTTCAGTTGGTCGACGGGTTCTTCGCGCGAGACATCGGCCAGGAAGATGGCGTGCTCGCCGCCGAGGGCCGAGATGCCTTGCGCGGTTTCGGCGAGTTTGGCTTCATCCCGGCCGACGAGGGCAACGCGGATTCCGGCTTCGGCGAGGGCGAGAGCCATGGCTCTGCCCAGGCCGCGGCTGGCACCGGTGATGACCGCGACCTTTCCTTGCAATGGTTGTTCGTTCATTTCCTGTTCTGGTTCTGGCTCTGGGGGGCGACGGTGGCTACACGGTCGAGAATCTGTTCGGCCACCACGCGCGGGGAGTTGATGGAAGTGATGGTTAGGCGGCTGGTTTCCCCCGCGGTTTCGATGCTGAGGTCGCCCATGCCCACCAGGCGCTGGCTGATGGTCTGGCGGACCGTGACGTCCTGGACCTTCGCGAGCGGGATGGAGCGCGAGACCTTGGAGACGAGGCCGGATTCGTACTTCAGGCGGTCGCCGGCCATTTCAATGTGCGTCAATTGGGCGCGGATATGACCGATGACGCCTTTGACGACCAGGGCCGCGGGGATGATATACGCGGCCAGCCAGGCCTGGGAGGGATACTGGCGGCTCAAATAGTAGATGAGAATGGCCGCGGGGACCGCGACGATGAAGTGCAGCGTCGCAAGCGTGGTGCTGGGACGAATCTTGAGTTCCGGCATGAGGGGTCTGGCCCGAAAGGGCTATTGTACCCGTATCGGGAGCGAAAATGAGGGACTCCGGCCGCGCTTTGCACGTATGGAGTTGGAGCAGTACGCTCAGTAGAGGAGGTTTCGGACGAATTATGACCAGACCGATATGGATGGTAGGGGCGGTGGCGTTATGTCCGGCGCTGCTGATGGCAGACTTCAGCTACAAGGAAACGACGCGGCTGACGGGTGGCGCGATCATGCAGATGTCGCGGGCGCTGGGTGGCTTGTCGAAGAGCATGCGGAAGGTGGGTGAGCCGCAGGTTTCAAGCGTCTATGTGAAGGGCAACCGGATGGCCCACGTGGGCGAATCGAACGCCCAGGTGTGGGATCTGGACAAGGAAACCATCACGGAGATCGACCTGGAGAAGAAGACCTACTCGGTGATCACCTTCGCGCAGATGCGGGAGGCGATGGAGCGCGCCATGGCCAAGGCCAAGGAGCGCCAGGGTAAAGAGCAGCCGAAGTCTGGCGATCCGCAGGGCGAGATGAACGTCAAGGTGGACATCCAGGAAACCGGTAAGACGAAGAGCATCGAAGGGCTGACCGCGAAGGAAGTGATTTTGACCTTCATCATTGAAGGCAAGGACAAGAAGAGCGGGCAGAGCGGCCAGATGCAGACGATGTCGTCGATCTGGGTAACCGAGAAGGTGCCCGGCCACGACGAATACGTGGCGTTCCAGAAGCGCATGGCCGAGAAGATGGCGGCGCAGTACAGCCAGATGGCGAAGATGGGGCCGGGCATGATGATGGGCCTGGATCCGAACATGCGCGACTCCATGGCGAAGATGGCCGCCGAGGCCGAGAAGCTGCAGGGCGTGCATCTGCGGCAGGTGACCAAGATGGGCAACAACCTGGATCCGCGCACGGCCGGCGACGTCACGGACCCGTCGACGATGCCGGAGGGCCCGACGGGTGGTCAGGTGGCCGAGAAGGCCGCGGGTAGCGCGGCGAACAGTGCGGCGGAGAATGCCCTTCGCCGGAGTCTGCCGGGCGGTTTGGGCGGACTGGGCGGATTCGGCCGTCGCCGCAAGGAGAAGGCCCCGGAGCCGGCTCCGGCGCAGCAGCAACAGGCACAGCAGCAGAACGGCGTACTGATGGAGATGCTGATGGAGATGGGCCAGTTCTCCACCGGCGCCGTGGACGGGTCGCGGTTTGAGGTTCCGGCGGGGTTCCAGCAGGTGGAACACCCGATGATGAAGATGCGGTAAAACCGTCAGGTCAACTGACGGGTTGGATCAAAGCTGGTGCCGGCGTATTTGGCGGGGTTGGCGGCAACCTCGGCAGCCGTCGGCGCCAGCGTTGCGCTTATGGGCAGTCCCAGGACGTTGAACGGGGAGATAACGACATCCCCGGGACCGGGTGTCTTGGGAGTGGCAGTAGGGGTGGACGCGGGAATGGGGGCCGTAGTCTGGACTGGCGAAGTCTCGCCGCTTTTCCGACGAGAAGTTATCCCCTGTTGCAGGCGCCGTGTGATGGAGCCAACGAGGTTTGAGAACTCCTCGGTAGCCGTTCCTTTGCCGGATTCATTGGATTGCAAAGGGTTTGGCGCAAGCAGGTTGGACCGGTTGTTTTGAATCGAAGTGAGCAAGGCAGAGTCTCCTGCCTGCTTGCTAGCAGCCGGAGTGCCAAACGCTACAGCACGCCTTGCACGACCTGTCCCAGTTTCATGAACTCATCCCAATCGCTGGGTTTCCGGAAGTAGGCAGTGGCGCCCAGTTCCGCCACGCGTTCGCGATCACGCGGCGAGTTCGAAGAGGTGACAATCACCACGCGGGCCGCGCGCAGGCGGCGGCTGGCGCGGATCCGCTCCAGCACCTCGGCTCCGTCGTACTTGGGCAGGTTCAGATCCAATAGGATGACGTCCGGGGTGGGTGCCGTCGGGTCGCGCTCGATGCGGCTGATCCATTCCAGTGCCTTGCCGCCATCGTTCACAACCACTACTTCCGGATGGGGGACCAGCCCGTCCAGAACCTGCTGCAGCAGGAACACATCGCCCGGATTGTCTTCGGCAATCAGCACGCGAATCGGCCTCGTCACCCCGATTACTGAGGGCCCTAACTGTTCCATTGTTCCGTTCTGATGCTTTGGTTGTCCCAAGGTCATCTCTCCACAACCTGTAGAGGATTCAGAACGGGGGTGCGTTACCTAAGGAAAATCCTGAGTAGCGCGACTTTAAATGCCGAGTTCGCGTTTGACAGCCGCGAACTGTTCAACAGCAAAGTCGAGATCTTCGGTAGTATGGGCGGCAGACACCTGTGTGCGAATGCGCGCTTTGCCTTGTGGAACAACAGGATAGGAGAACCCG
Source organism: Bryobacterales bacterium (assembly GCA_016789745.1). GTDB lineage: Bacteria > Acidobacteriota > Terriglobia > Bryobacterales > Bryobacteraceae > CADEFT01. Next base: position 17,521 of record JAEUQF010000432.1, on the reverse strand, counting down.
ATTACATACACCCCGCGGTGGAGCAAGGCATCGGCCACGCGAGCGGCCAGCGCGGCGTCGCCCAGCATAACGGGCACAATGGGGTGCTCGCCGGGCAGTACCGTAAAGCCCACCTGCTGGATCTTCTCTCGGAAGTGACGGGTATTCCGCTCCAGGCGGTCACGCAGTTCGGTGGAGCTTTCGAGCAGGTCGAGGGCGGCCAGGGAGGCGGCGGCGATGGGCGGGGCGAGGGTGTTCGAGAATAGGTAGGGGCGGGAGCGCTGGCGGAGCAGAGCAATCACTTCCTTCCGCCCGGAGACGTAGCCGCCGCTGGCCCCTCCCAGGGCCTTGCCAAGCGTGCCGGTTAATACATCGACACGATCCATCACGCCGTGGTGTTCGTGCGTGCCGCGGCCGCGCGCGCCCATAAAGCCGACCGCATGCGAATCGTCGACCATCACCAACGCGTTGTACTTTTCCGCGAGCGCACAAACATCGGCAAGCTTGGCGATGTAGCCGTCCATGGAGAAGACGCCGTCGGTGACCACCATGCGGAAGCGGGCGCTTTGGGCTTCGCGCAGTTTCGCTTCCAGGTCATCCATGTCGCTGTTGCGATAGCGGAAGCGCTGCGCCTTCGACAGCCGGATGCCGTCGATGATGGAGGCGTGGTTGAGTTCGTCGGAGATGACGGCATCTTCGGCGGCGAGCAGGGTTTCAAAGACGCCACCGTTGGCATCGAAGCAGGAGGAGTAGAGAATGGTGTCCTCGGTGCCGAGGAATTCGCTGAGTTTGGCCTCCAGTTGCTTGTGCAGGGTCTGGGTACCGCAGATGAAGCGGACGCTGGCCATGCCGTAGCCCCAGCGGTCGAGCGCCTTGCGGGCGGCTTCGATGAGGGTGGGGTGATCCGCCAGGCCGAGGTAGTTGTTGGCGCACATGTTCAGCACGCGCTTGCCGTCGCCTAACGCGATCTGGCGGTCCTGCGGCGTGTCGATCTGGCGCTCGCCTTTGAACAGCCCCTGGGCGCGAATAGAGTCGAGCGTGTCGCTGAGGTGCTTCTGAAAATCGCCGTACATGGCTTACTCCCAGGAAAGGACGACTTTGCCGCTGCCACCGGTTTTCATGGCGGCGAAGCCTTTCTCGAAGTCGGTGTAGTGGTAGCGGTGCGTGATGACGGGCTCAATGTCGAGGCCGGATTCCAGCATCACACTCATCTGGTACCAGGTTTCGTACATCTCGCGGCCGTAGATGCCTTTGATATGGAGCCCGTTGAAGATGACGGTATTCCAGTCGATGGCAATGGGCTCGGAAGGAATGCCTAGCATGGCGATGCGGCCGCCGTGGGTCATATTGGCGATCATGTCGCGGAAGGCGGCGGGGCTGCCGGACATCTCCAGGCCGATGTCGAAGCCTTCGTGCATGTTCAGCTCTTTCTGAACATCCTTAAGGGGCGTTGTCTTGGGGTTGATGGCGAGCGAGACACCGACTTTGCGGGCCAGTTCCAGGCGCTCTTCATTGAGGTCGGTGATGACCACGTGGCGGGCTCCGGCATGTTTGACGACCGCGGCGGCCATGATGCCGATGGGTCCGGCGCCTGTGATCAGGACGTCTTCGGCCAGTACGGGGAAGGAGAGCGCGGTGTGGACGGCGTTGCCGAAGGGGTCGAAGATGGACGCGACGTCGAGATTGATGCCGTCGTGATGGCGCCAGATGTTGGACATTGGCAGGACCACGTATTCGGCAAAGGCTCCGGGGCGGTTGACGCCGAGCCCCCTGGTGTTTTTACAAAGATGACGGCGGCCAGCCATGCAGTTGCGGCAGCGGCCGCAGACGACGTGGCCTTCCCCGGAGACGATTTCGCCGGGCTTGAAGCCGGTGACATTGGAGCCAACGGCCTCCACGCGTCCGACGAACTCATGGCCAATCGCCATGGGAACGGGAATAGTCTTCTTCGCCCAATCGTCCCAATTGTAAATGTGGAGATCGGTGCCGCAGATGCCCGTCTTCAGCACACGGATGAAGACGTCGTTGATTCCGTATTCAGGGGTGGGGATATCTTCCAGCCAGAGTCCGGGCTCGGCCTTGGATTTGACGAGAGCTTTCATCGCTAGCTCAATGATAGCGATGAAAGCTGTGGAGGTCTGCCGGTGTTACTGGCCGCCCTTGGTGACGTCAAGCAGTTCGACTTCGAAGACGAGCGTGGCGCCGCCGGGGATGGACGGGCGGCCCTGGTCGCCGTAAGCGAGGTCTGACGGGCACACCAGCTTGGCCTTGCCGCCCACCTTCATCTTCTGCACGCCCTCGGTCCAGCATTTGATGACGCCGTTCAGGGGGAAGCTGGCGGGCTCATTGCGGCTGTAGGAGCTATCAAACTCGGTGCCATTGACCAGCGTGCCGCGGTAGTGAACCTTGACCGTATCGGTGGCGGCGGGGGAAGCGCCGGTGCCGGCGGTGATCTCTTTGTAGATCATGCCGGTTTCCGATTTCACGGCGCCGGGTTCGGCTGCGGCCTTGGCCAGGTATTCCTTGGAGACCTCCTTTTCCTTCAGCGCCTGCTTTTCGCCGCGGGCGCGGGCAAAGTTCTGGATCTTCGGACCCCATTCTTCCAGCACTACGGCGGGCTTGCCGGCCTTGGCGTCGTCGATGGCCTGTTTCACGAAGGCCATCTCGGCTTCCGACAGGTCGAAAGACTGCAGGGAACGGGCGATGGAGAGGCCCAGGGAGTAGATGATTTTTTCGTCGTCAGTCATGGGTACCACGGATTTTGCGGCGGCTGTGGGCTTCGGTTTGGCTGCGGCTGCGGCAGCGGGCTTCGCGCCGGCGGGCTTGGGCGCGGCTTTGGTGGCTGGCTTTGCACCAGCGGTGGCGGGCTTGGCAGTGCCGGCGGCGGGTTTCGCAGTCGCCGCCGCGGGAGCCTTTGTAGGGGCCTTGGCGGGTGCGGCCTTCGGGGCGGGAGTCTGTGCCGCCAGCAGGAAAGGAAGGAAAACAAGGGAAAAACGCACCTACTCAGGCTAACACGCAGGGTTGGGGGAAGGGTGATCTTGGAACGGGCGGCGTCTTCGCCACCTGGTAGCGTATTCATATTGGTATACATTTCATATGCTGCGGGTGGAACTTACTAGTCTCGAATTTTTTGCACGGACTAAGTAATAGTTGTTCAAAAGCCTACAGGTGCCAGTTACAATCGGGGCGTGTGGCTATCTGTACTGCCCGCTCACCAAAGCCTCGGTGAACAGGAGGCTCAGGCCCGCTATGCGGCTGCTACCCATGTGGGTCCCCGCCGTATCCGTGCCGCTCTGTTTCCCGAGTCCACCGAAGAGGTTGCGCGCATTCTGCGGAGCGCGCAGCAGGACCGCGTTTCGGTATATCCCGTCAGTTCCGGTAAGAACTGGGGTTATGGATGCACATCGCCCGTCGTGGACGACTGTGTCATTTTAGACCTTTCACGGATGAGCAGAATACTGGCGGCGGATCGTGAGTTAGGGACCGTTACCCTGCAGCCAGGAGTTACTCAGAAGATATTGGCCGAATGGCTGGATCGCGAGGCGCTGCCGTGGATGGTGCCGACCAATGGAGGCGGTCCCGATTGCAGCATCATCGGCAACGCCCTGGAGCGCGGGTATGGAACGAACGTCGTGGTGGACCATTGCCTGTCGATTCAAGGATTGGAAGCCGTGCTGCCGGACGGGCGGATCTGGAAGACGCCGTTTGCGCAGTTTGGTCTGCCGTCGCTTGAGAGCGGGCTGCGTTGGGGCGTGGGGCCTTATCTGGGCGGGCTGTTCTCGCAGAGTAACTTTGGCGTGGTGACGCAGGCGACGGTGCGGTTAGCCCCTCGTTTGGCCGGCGCCGATACCTTCTTCTTCTTTGTGAAGAGTGCGGAACTGCTGCCGGAACTGGCCCGCAGGCTGCAGGGGATCTTTGCGGACCTGGGTGCGATGGTGCCCGCGATCGTGGTGATGAATGACCGGCGTGCGTTGTCATTAAGCACGGAATACCCATCGCGACGCAGCGGACTGAACGGCACGCTCAGCAGGGACGAAGTCGCGGCCTACGCGCGGATGCACCGGCTATCGCCGTGGATGGGCGTCGGGTCTTTGCGGGGCTTGCCGGGGATAGTGAAGGAAGCGCGGCGTCATATCCGCGGCGTGTTGGGCCCATTGTGCACGCGCATGGTGTTCGCGCAGGCGGGTTCCACCCGTCTGGCGCACCGGCTGCTCGGGAGTCTGCCCATTGCCGCGGCCCAGCGCTGGGCCACGAAGTTGGACCGCATGCAGCACGCCCATGAGGTGTTTCAAGGGCGGCCGGATGAGGTGGCGCTGCGGTTGCCCTATTGGCAAACGCCGCAGTTGTGGCCAAAGGATCGTGTGCCGAATCCCGCCGTGGATGGCGTGGGCATCTACTGGTACACGGCGGTTGTGTTGGGCAAGGCCGACACAATGGCTGCGTATGCGGATTGGATTGAGCGGCGGCTGCCGGACTTCGGCTTTGAGCCGTTCGTGTCGTTTGTATCGAATGGGGAGGGCAGTTACCTGGCGCCGACCCCCATCAATTTCAACCGTGGCGACGCGGATGCCTGTCGCCGGGCGGTGGATGCCTATCACACGCTGCTGGAGGAAGGGAAGACGAAGGGCTTCTTTCCGTATCGCACGAATCCGACATCGATGAGTTGGCTCACGTCGCAATCGCCGGAGTATTGGGAAGTGGTGGCGTCGGTGAAGAGGGCGCTCGATCCAAATGGCATACTGGCCCCGGGCCGGTATTGCCCGGACACACGATGATGCGCGTCGCTGTCACGGGTATCAGCGGGTATCTGGGCCAAGCGCTGCTGGATGCGCTGGAGGACGATCCCCGTATTGAAGCCGTGCTGGGGCTAGATGTCCGAAAGCCTTGGCGAATTACACCGAAGCTCACCTTTGTCCGTCATGAGTTGGGAGAGCCGGGCCTTGCCGCGCTGCTGCGCGAGCACGGCATCCGGCACCTGTTCCACATGGCATTTCCGTTGACCGCGCCCGCGTCGGTGCCTTACGCCGAGCAGTCAGCGCAGATGCAGAAGGGATTGCGGTCGATTCTGGATGCTTCGTTGGATGTGCTGGTGGTGGCCAGCAGCAGCGTGGTGTTCGGCGCGCGTGCGGAAAACGCGGGCACAGCGATCGCGGAGGACGCGCCGCGGCGGCCGGAGCCCGATCTGCCGTACGCAAACCTCAAGGTGCTGTTGGAAGACGGCTTGAACGCACATGCGACGCAGCATCCGGAGTGCCGGATCGTCATCCTGCGCGTCGTCACCATCTTTGGTCCGAACGTGAACAACTTCATCTCGCGGACCATGGAGAAGCCGGTGATTACCTTGCCCGTGGGTGCGAATCCGCCATGGCAGTTCGTGCATGAGGAGGACTGCGCGCGGGCCTTTCTGACGGCGATGTACCGCCCCGTGCGCGGGACCTATCATATCGGCGCGGACCACCCGATGCGGACGCGGGAGATCCTGCGACAGATCGGCGTGCCGGTGCTGCGGTTGCCGTACGCGTGGCTGGAGACGATTGCCGATGCGGCGTGGCGGCGCGGGTATACGAGGGTATCGGAGAACCCGGGATGCGTCACCGCATACCTGGAACATCCGCCGATCCTGGACAATCACAAGTTCGTACGCGACGCCGGCTTCCAGTATCGCTATGACTGTGCGGCGACGTTTCGCACGTTTGCCGAGGCTCGCCTGCGCGGGCTGCGCTGGATGTGGCTGCTGCCGCTGGCGCTGGTGATCGGCATCCTCGCCGCACCGGTCGCGTCGGCGGGGAAGTTGCTGGCGGTGTTATTGGTGACGGCGCTGTTCTATCTGCCGCTGACACGCGGCGAATGGCTGCGCGCCGCAATCACCTTCGGTGTCTTCTTTCCCATGGATCTGCTGTCCACACGGCAGGGCGCGTTCGGCTTCCTGCATCCGGACTTCCTGGGATTGCCCTACTATGAGCCGGTGCTATGGCCGTTTCTGCTATTGACGCTGACGCGACTGGCGCCGCAACCTCCTCCGCGATTCGATTGGCTGGCCGTGCCGCTGACGGTGCTGTTCGCCGTGCCCTTCGCGGTGATCCGTGATCCGGGCAGTTTGCTGGCAGCGGCCGGCTTCGTGCTAGCCATTCTTCTCGCAAGGTTCCATACAAAGGCCGACGGGACGTATCTGGCCCTGATGATCGCCATCGGCGTTGTGTGGGAGCATGTGGGAGTCGGGTCCGGGCAGTGGCGATACCCCAGTGAAGCCGCGGCCGTGCCGCTGTGGTCCAGCGTGCTGTGGGCCGGGGTTGGCATCCTGACGTATCGCCTGCTGCTGCCGCTCACGGAGAAGCCGCTTAGTAAGGCCGCCAGTTAAGAGGCATCTGGCCTTTCCGGGCGGCACGATCGAACTCCACTTTCACCAGCGCCGCGTCATCGGCACGGCCCTGCTTCTCCAGGCTGGACATCAGCCCATGCAACGCGCGGGGATTGCGCGGGGCGTTGTGTAACTCCTCACGAAAGACGGCTTCGGCGGCCTTGGCATCCCCGCTGGCCAGCAACGCCGCACCCAGCGACTCGCGGATGGGGTAATACCAGGCTGGAGGCTCATCGTAGATCAAGCCATCCTGTTTTTCGACGGCGCGCTTCCAGAAGGGTATGGCTTCGCGGGGCGTGTTGGCCATGCGGGCCTGGAGGGTGTCGGCTGCGATCTGGAGCACGTCGGAGGCCTTGTTGTTGATCCAGATGGCATCGGCGGCGACGGCGGCGCGCAGCCTCGCGAAGGTCTTGGACTCATCGATGGCCTTGTCTCGGTCGCCCTTGCCGTTGTAAGCAATGGCGCGGGCCCAGTGATACAGGGCCTTGGTGATAGGGAGCTTGGGATGATCGATGGCTGGCTGGGCCAGCAGCTCGTCCCATTTTTCGAAGCGCAGCATGACGAACCACGGATAGGGCATCCAGGCCTCCAGCAGCGGCGCGGCGTCGTTCAGCAGCGGCTGCGAGGTGGACACCATCTTCTTTGCGGCGGCCAGTGCGTCGTCATAGCGGCCCTGCATCATGCGCGCGGCCACCAGGAAGTGGATGTTGTGGGCGTAGTAGCCCATGTAGCCGCCCTGAACGCCGGTGTGATGGAAATAGTGTTCATCGACGGAGACCGCGCGTTCATTGGACGAAGCCACAACTTCCCAGTCGCCGACGCGGATGTAGATGTGTCCCGCCATGTGCACCAGGTGCCCGGCGTTGGGTGCGATGCCGCCCATCAGCCGCTGTGCCGCGGGCAGCGCATATTCGGGGTTGGGGGACATTTCCATGGCATGCACATAGAAGTGATTCGCACCGGGGTGTTCGGGATCGCGGCGCATCACGCCTTCGAGCACCCGGATGCACTCCGCCATCTCCCCGTTAGGCTTACCCTGCTTCCACCAGCGCCAGCGGACGGGCACCATCAGTGTCTCGGCAAAGAGCGAGGCGGCGTCGTGATCGTCGGGGTATTGCTGGAAAAGCTCCCGCATGGCCTGGCTGTAGGCCTCGGCGCTGGTGCACATGGCTGAGGCGGCCTTGGCATAGGCACGTTCGCGCGCGGGCCCCTGGCGTTGGCCAGCCTGTTGCGCGGCCGCACACGCCTTCTGCAAATCGACGTCGCCATCCAGGTCCATATTGATGTGGGGCGCGTACGTCCAGGCCAGGCCGACGTGCGGCATGATGGCTGCCGGATCCAGTTCGGCGGCCTTGCGGAAGCTGCGCTGCGCTTCGTATCGGTTGAAGCCGTAGAGCAACACCAGTCCCTGATTAAAGAACTTCTGCGCTTCGGGGCTTTGGGTTGTGATGGTGTGTTGATGCAAACCCATGCCGCTCAGCAGCGTCACGGGCTTTTCATCGTAGGCAGCCGCTGCCATGGCGAACAACGGCAACAGGGCAAACAGGCGTGTCATGGGCATGAGTCTCTCACAACTGTGCTACGTTCCCAACATGGGGATGTTGGCTCTACTGGGCTTCGCGATGATTGCGGCCGGACAGGATCATCCGGCGGCGCGTGCGGCCCGCGAGTACCGCATGAGCCACGAACGTGCCATCGTCGACGAGTTCCTCTCCCTATTGGCCATTCCCAACGTGGCGTCGCATGCGGGCGACATTGCGCGCAACGTGGAGCATCTGCAGCATCTGCTGGCGCATCGCAGGATTGAGTCGCAGGTATTGGAGGTGCCCAATGCGCCGCCGGTGCTCTATGCTGAGATCCGGACACCCGGTGCGACGCGTACGCTGATGTTCTACGCGCATATCGACGGGCAACCCGTGGAGCCCGCACAGTGGCAGGGATCGAAGCCGTTCACGCCGGTATTGAAGGATCGCGGCGGCCGCGTGATTGCGCTGCCGGAGAAGTTCGATCCGGAGTCGCGGATCTATGCGCGGTCGGCCAGTGATGACAAGGCGCCTGTCATGGCGATGCTGGCGGCGCTGGATGCGATGAAGGCGAAGGGTCTCGCTCTGCGCTCCAACCTAAAGTTCTTCTTTGATGGGGAAGAAGAGGCCGGCTCGCCGAACCTGCGCCGCTATCTGGAGCAGTATCGCGACAAGCTTGGCGCCGACGCCTGGATCTTCTGCGATGGGCCGGTGCATCAAAGCCGCAAGCAGCAGGTGGTGATGGGTGTGCGGGGCGTGGTGGGCCTAAACCTGACGCTCTACGGAGCGAAGCGTGAACTGCACAGCGGGCACTATGGCAACTGGGCACCTAACCCGCTGATGATGGCCGCGCAGTTGATGGCCAGCATGCGCAACGAGGACGGCCGCATTCTGATTCCGGGCTTCTATGACGATGTGGAGCCGCTCAGCGAATCCGAAAAGCAGGCGGTCCGCAACGCGCCAGATATCGACGCGGAACTGAAAGAAGAGTTGGGTCTGGTGCGCACGGAAGGCAATGGCAAGCGGATTGAGGAACTGGTAAACCTGCCGGCATTGAACTTTCGCGGGATGCAGGCCGCGGGCGTGGGGGCGCAGTCGCGCAATGTGGTGCCTGCCTCCACCACCATCTCCATCGACGTGCGGCTGGTAAAGGGCATGGACCCGCAACGCGTGGTGGACAAGTTCCGCCAGCACCTGGCCAGTCAGGGCTATCACGTGGTGACGCAGGAGCCGGACGATGCTATTCGCCGCAAACACCCGCGAATCTGCCGTCTGGACGCCAGGGAAGGCGGCTATAAGGCGGTACGGGCTTCCATGGACCTGCCCATCTCCAAAGAAGTAATCGCCGCGGTGAAGGCAGCCCGGGGTGACATCGTGGTACTGCCCACCATGGGCGGCAGCCTGCCGATTGCGCCGATCGCCGAAGCCTTCGACAAGCCGGTGATCATTGTGCCGATCGCCAATCACGACAACAACCAGCATGGCCACAATGAGAACATCCGTATACAGAACCTTTGGGATGGCATTGAGACGCTGGCTGCGCTATTGAACCTATAGGCCATGATCGAACGCATTCTCAACGTCCTGGAGATCGCGGTTACCCGCGGCGCCGAACAGATCCTGGCCGCGCGGCAGGCCGGCGATGTGGAAGCCGGCTATAAAGACGCTCGCGAACTGGTTACCGAGGCCGACCGCCGTTCGGACGCCGCAATCCTGGCCACCTTCCAGGAACTGTTCCCCGCCATCGATCCCGAGATTGCCTTTCACCTGGAGGAATCCGGCATCACGGGCACGGCGGGCAGCAAGATCGCTGGAGCCGATCCGCTGGACGGCACCAATCACTTCGCCTGTGGGGGCGCATGGTATTCGGTGCAGGCCCACTATGTGGAAGATGGTGTACCGCTGGCAGGCATTGTGTTGCAGCCGGAGGTGTTCCTGCCCTTGGCGGAAACCGGTGGGCCGCTGGGACGAATCGTCAAAGCAACAAAGGGCGGCGGTGCCTGGGTGGCACGCACGGAACTGCGAGACGGCACGCTACAGATTGGCGAGTACCGCCGCGTGCGGAAACGTCCCAATCCCGCCACGCGCACCTACGCCGCATGCATCCCATTGAGTACCAAGATGACGGACGAAGAGCGCCAACGCGCGCTGCGGGTCTATGACAGCGGTCTGCTGGCGGTAACTACTGGTACCGGCGGAGCAGGAGCGAACGTACTGATGGCTATCTTCGGCGGCCATCACGTCTACGCCAACTTCGGTGCCGGCGAAGATCTGGACCTGATTCCGCCGCAGGTCATCGCCGAAGAAGCGGGGTTGACCGTGTGGGACCGGGATGGGAGGCCGCCTCGCTGGTCGGGAATCAAGAAGCAACCGTTCCTGGTGGCACCGGATGAGGCGGTGGCAAGGCTGTTTCTGAACGCTGCCGGGTTGGGAACGTGATTAACGTCTCTTAAGGACGAAACATCTGCCAGTTGTGGGGCATCATACCCCCAGGAAGGTATACAAAACATGAAACGCACAGCTTTCCTCTTTCTGCCGTTGCTGCTGTGGGCCGCGGACGTAAACCGTGGCGTAGAGCTGTATAACAAGGGCGACTTTGAAGACGCCACCAACGAACTGCAAAAGGTAGTGGACGAGAGCCCTGACAATGCGCAGGCTCGCCGTTATCTGGGTTTGGCGCTGGTAGAGCGCGGGTTGGTGGACGAAGCGGCGAATCATCTGAACAAGGCTCATGAGTTGGAGCCGAGCGGCGAAACGCAACTGGCGCTGGCACGGTTGGCCGTAGAACGCAAGGATTTCAACGAAGCCGAGACGCGCCTGAAGGAGGCTTCGGGCGAGGATGTCGGTTACGTGCAGGGGTTGCTCGAGTTCCGTCGCGGCCGCAACCCGCAGGCGGCACAGGCGCTGGAGAACTACCTGAAGTCCAAGCCGGACAATGCCTATGCGCACTACTACGCCGGCCTGGCCTACAGCGGCATGCGCAAACCCGACAAGATGATGACGCACTTCGAACTGTTCCTGCGCATGAAGCCCAGCGCCCCTGAGGCGCGCAAGGTGCGCGCGGTTATGAAGACGGGTAAGTAGGGGCCACAAGGAATGGCCCAGCGTCTCCGCAGCCGCAGCTTGAAAATTGCGTTAGGGGCGCTGGCCGCCTTCGCGCTTCTGTTTGTTGTTCTTCTGGGGATCATCCACACGCCACAGGCCCGCCGGTATGCTTTACGGCAGGCCGTGGCGATTCTTGGCAAGCAAGGCATAGTGTTCCAGGCCGGCGAATTCGACTTCCAATTGTGGGGTGGACGCGCGACCCTCCGCGACGTGGAGATCCGCTCGAAACAGCACCCCGAACTCCCGCCGATTCTGCGGGCAGACCACGTATTTGTGGACTTGGGCCTGCAGCGCCTGTGGAACGGCGAGATCCACATCGAAGAGGCACGCGTGGATAATCCGCGCGTGCATGTGCAGGTTGCCAAGGACGGCAGGGATAACATTCCGCGCCTGCCAGAGGGCGATCCAAACGCGCCGAAGAAAGATTACCTGATCAACCGGGCGCTGGTAAGCGGCGGTACGCTCCGCTATGAAGACCAGAAGGGCAACCTGGACTTCTCTCTGCCGCTACGGCAGATCACCATGGATGGCAATCCCTCCACTTACGCGCATCACATCCAGTTTGCGGCGCAGCCGGGAAAACTGATCGCCGAGGGTCGCACATATCCGGTCAATAATGTTTCGGCCGACGCAGTGCTTCGCAAGGATTCCCTGGATCTGAATCACCTGAACATCGGCTCCGGACAGTCGACGGTGCGGCTGTCTGGCCGTATCGAATCCTTCGACAAACTGGCGATCAGCGGCAAGTCGGAAGCCACCATCGATCTTTCTTCCCTGGTGGATATCCCGCTCACGGCGCGCGTCCGAACAGATGCCAGCTATAACTCCGAAGCGGCGCAGATTGAGGCGCGCAGCCTGGACATCACCACCGAGGCGGGCAGCATCCAGGGCACTGCGATTTTGGGCTTGCAGCCGACCTCCACCAGCAAGGCGAACCTGGAATTGCAGGATGTGCAGTTGGCACGGTTGTCGCAGATCTTCAAGTCGCCCGTGCGCATTGCGAGTACGGCCACCGGACAGATTGAGGCCAGTTGGCCGGGGTTGCAGTTTGCCAAGGTTGTAGCCAACGCCGAGGTGCAACTGGCGGCGGCAGGCGGTCCGGCGCGGGATGTGATTCCGGTAAGCGGCAAGCTGCAGGCGCATCGGGAAGGGGATCGCACCAGCGTGAACCTGGTGGGTGTGCGGACGCTGAACACGGCCATCAACGGCAATGCCCAGTTGCGCGGGAACGAGGCGATCAGCGGCAAGGTTACGGCCGAGTCCGCGGACCTGGGCGATACATTGCCGGCGCTGGAGGCGTTCCTGGGGCGCAAGCTGGTGAACACGCCGGTGGGAGGGCCGTTGCGGGCGGAAGTGGACGTTGCGGGAACAACGAAGCGACCGGCGGCGCGGGCGGTAGTGTCGGGTGTGGATCTGCGCGTTGGCGAGTTGGACGGTATCACGGTCAGCAGTGCGCTTGCCTATACGCCAGCGGCACTGAACATCGAAGAGGCCGTGGTAACCTGGCGCGCGCAGGATATCCAAGCCAGCGGCAGTGTGGGACTGAGCGGCCGCACCCGTCCCCTGGACCTGACTCTGCGCACGTCGGAGTTGTCAATTCCGACGCTCTTGCAGGCGGCCAACCAGGGGGACGTGCCGGTGAGCGGACAGGCCATGGTGACCGCGCAGGTAGGCGGCACGGTGGAGAATCCGACGGCCACGGGGCAACTCACCGCCACCAACCTGGAAGCCTACGGAGAGCCGTTCGAACGGCTGCAGGCCGATGTCACGCTTCGGGATCAGATCGCCGTCATCCCAAAACTGACTTTGGCGAAGGCGGACAACAAGGGCACGCTCGAAGCCAGCGGCAACTTCAACATCCAAACGCGCGACTTTGCGGTGCAGGCATCGACGAATGGAATGCCCATCGAGGGCTTCGCGTACAACGGCACCACGGTGCGCGGCTCGGTGGACCTCAACGCCAACCTGCAAGGCAAGCCGGACAACCCCGCCGGGCGCATCGAACTGGCGGCCCGCGATACGCAAGTCAACGGGAAGATCTACGGCAACGCGAACGTGAAGGCGGATGTCGCTAACCAGGTAGCCACGATCGCCGCCTCAGCTCCGCAGTACAAGCTGGCCGCGAACGGTACCATCGGCACGGCGACGCCCTATCCGGCGAACCTCACGGTGAATCTCAACGGGACGGATCTGGCCGACCTGCCGCTGGATAAGAAGCTACCGGTGGAAGGCACGGTGAGCGGCACTGCCACGCTGGTAGGGGATCTGGCGAAGTATGAGGCGGCGAACGCCACCGCGGAACTGAACGCGCTGGATCTGAACTACAACGGGCAACCCATTCGCAGCGATGGTCCGCTGCGTGTCAGCTATGCCAATGAGGTGCTGACCATTGAACGGGCGACGTTGACGGCCGGTGACTCTCGCCTGGCCGTAACCGGCACGCTGCCGCTCGACGCGCAGTCGGGACGGACCGGTACGGTTACCGTGAATGCCAATGTGGACCTGCCGTCGGTAGCACGCTACTTGCCCCAGGACCAGCAGATCACCATGCAAGGGCGGGCCGATATCAAGGGCGAGATCCGCGGGAATTTGAAGTCCATCGACCCGAACCTCACGCTGAGCCTGCGGAACGGCTACTTTACCACCGCCAAGCTTAGCCCGCCCATCTACAACGCCACGTTGAACGCCACTCTGAACAACGGCGCCCTGCAATTGGAGCGAGCCACGTTCGATTGGGGGCCGGGTAGCTTCGAAGCGAAGGGTACGGTGCCGTTGGGCCTGATTCCCGGCCAGTTGCCAATTGATCTGCCGCGGCAACAAGGTCCGGCGAAGCTTTCCGCGGATGTACGTGGCATCGATCTGAGCACCATCGAAGGGGTACCGGAGCAGGTGGGCGGTACGGTCAGCGCGCATCTGGAGGTGGAGGCTGCCAAGCCGGAGGTGGGCGCCATCCAAGGCACGCTCACTTTCCCCGAATTGAAGCCCAGCTTTGGCACGTTGCAACTGGAGCAGAAGGGCGTCTCGGAAGTCCGGATCGCCAACGGCACGGCCAACATCACGAATTTCACGCTCACCGGTCCGGAGACGTTGCTGAGTGTCGCGGGCACGGCCGGCCTCCTCGATCCGTATCCGCTCAATATCCAGGCAAAGGGTAATTTGGACGCCGCCGTCGCCGCTGCCTTTACCGAAGCCGTCAAGATGCGCGGCGCCACGCGGTTGGAACTGGCTGTCAATGGTACGGCGAAGGATCCGCGAGCCACCGGCGAACTGGCCATGGAGGGTGGCGCCATCGCGATGGAGTCGCCGCGCGTTGCCGCCGACGATGTGAATCTGCGTGTCCGGTTGGATGGAACGCGCGCCACCATTGAGGAACTACGCGCGGAGCTCAACGGTGGCACCCTGAAGGGCTCCGGCTCACTGGCCTACGAAAAAGGGCAATTGACGAATACCAACGTCACTCTGGCCGCGGAAGACTTCTATCTCGATTTTCCCGAAGGCTTGAAGACGGTCTCTAACGCAAAGATCAACCTTCGCAATCAGGGCCCGAATCTGCTGGTGGGCGGTGAGGTCCGGATCCATGAGGGCGGCTTCACGGATGACCTTGATCTGGACCGCGGAGTCTTTGCTTTTCTGAATCGATCGAGCAAGCTGGAGTTCAGTCAAGAGAAGAACCCGATGGTCGAGCGGGTGCGATTCAATATCGCCATCGTTACCGAAAGCCCGCTGGTGATTGAGAACAATCTGGCGAAGCTGGAAGCGGATATCGATGTGCGCCTGCTAGGCACGCCCTATGAGCCGGGCCTATCGGGCCGCATCGAATTGGAAGAAGGCGGCGAGTTGAGGCTGCAGGAGCGGCGGTACGCGATTGAACGCGGTGTCATCACGTTCACCGGCGAGCGTTCCATTGAGCCGGGCCTGGACATTCTGGCCACCACGCAGGCGGGCGGTTTCGACGTGCGGTTGCAGATCTCTGGTACGCCCGGCGATACCGAGACGACGTTGACCTCCGATCCGCCGCTGCCCGAGCCCGACATTCTGGCGCTGCTGTTAACGGGCAAGACCACCGACGACATGCGCGGGCAGGAAGCCGATGTGGCTCGCAACCAGATTCTGTCGTACCTTACCGGGCGCGCGGGCGGCGTGTTTGGGCGTGGCGTGGAGCGCGTCACGGGGCTGAGCAGTGTTCGGATTGAGCCGAACCTGATCGCGGCGGAAAGCGATCCGAGCGCCCGCCTGACCGTGGGCCAGGACCTCTCCCGCAACCTGCGTTTCGTCTATTCGATGGACCTGGTGAACAGCTCCGACCAGATCTACATTGCCGAATACGACGTGACGCGCCGCTTCAATACGCGCGGTGTCCGCCAATCGGACGGCAGCTTCCGTTTCGACTTCCGGCATGATCTGCGCTTCGGCGGTACTCCGGAACCGAAGCGCGGGCAGCGGTCCGAACAGCGGCGCATCGGTGCGGTGAACGTGCTGGGCAACTCCTATTTTCCGGCCCCCATCCTTCACGACAAGCTGAACGTAAAGACCGGCGACCGCTATGACTTCTTCAAGATCCGCAAAGGCCTGGACAAACTCGACAAGATGTATGCCAAGGAAGGCATGCTGGAGGCGTCGGTAAGGCTGAAGCGCGAGGAGAAGGAGCGCATTGTTGATCTGGCGTTGAACGTAAAGCCAGGGTCGAAGATTGAGCTGATCTATGAAGGCGCCTCGGTGCCGAAGGGCGTTCGCAAGAAGGTGAGCGAGGCCTGGCAGGATGGCGTTTTCGATGCGCAGCGGGCCGACGAAGCGATGGATGTGATCAAGCGCTGGCTGGTGGAAGACAAGCACCTGCAATCGTCCATTCAGTATGAGATCAGTCAGCCGATGGAGAACACCAAGCGCGTGCTGTTCGACATCACACCCGGGCCAAAGTTCTCGAATGTGGAGATTGTGTTCGAAGGCGCGCAGGGGCTGGAGCCGAAGCTGCTGTCGGAACTGCTGGACAAAGGCGACCTGCACGAAGATATCTATGTCAAGCCGGCGCGGGTTCGCGATACGCTGAAGGGCTTCTATCGCGAGCAGGGTTTCCTGGATGCCGATGTCGACGCCATCCGCCAGGAACTGAACGCCGATACCCATACGGGCAAGATCATCATTCCGGTGAAGGAAGGGCTGCGCTACACCATACAGCAGGCGCGCTTTGAAGGCAACAAGGCGTTCGATGCCGGCCAACTGGCGGACGTGACACCGATTCCTGTGGGTGAGATCTACCGGCCGGCGTTGCAGGAGAACGTGGTGCAACGGCTGCGCGACCACTACGCCGACGCGGGCTACATCAACATGGATGCCGACTTCGCCCTGAACCGGCTTGAGACGCCGGGGCAGATGGAACTGGTGGTGAAGATCGAAGAGGGCAAGCAACAGATGGTGCGCGAGGTAACGGTGGAAGGCCGTCAGAATACCAGCGAAAACCTGGTGCGCACCCAGGTGACGTTGAAAGAAGGCGAGCCGCTTAGCCTGAAAAAACTGGGCGAATCGCGCCGCAACCTGTACAACACCGGCGCCTTTTCGCTGGTGGAGATTGAACGTGAAGCGGTGGATGGCGGCGACGAGCGTACGCTGCCCATGCGCCTGACTGTCAGGGTGCGCGAGATCCAGCCGTTCCAATTCCGGTATGGCGCGTTCTTTGATACCGAACGCGGGCCGGGCATCATCGCTGACTTTTCGAATCGGAACTCGTTGGGCAGTGCGCGCGTGCTGGGTCTGCGCACCCGCTATGACTCGCAGTTGAAGGAGGCGCGTGTTTACTTCAGCCAGCCACAGTTGCAGCGATTTCCACTGCGGACCATTGTCAGCCCGTTCCTGCGCCGGGAATCGAATCCGGCCACCGAAGATGCCGATCCGTTCAACGTTGACCGTCTGGGCTTCTCACTGCAGCAGGAAGCGCTCTTGAAGGGCATTTACCTTTTGAACTACGGCTATCGCATTGAGAAGAGCCGCACGTATGATACCGGCGCGGACCGGCTGTTCGATGTACCGCTGCGCATCGGCTCATTCACCACCACGTTCTCCCGCGAGACGCGCGATGAGATTCTGGATGCCACGCGCGGCAGCTTCTTCTCGCACGCGCTGCAGTTCTCGCCGTCGTGGCTGGGATCGGAGCTGAGCTTCATCAAGTATTTCGGCCAGTATTTCCGCTACTTCGCCTTGCAGAAGCCGAAGCTGGAACTGTTCACCAATGAACTGCTGCGGCCGCGGCTGGTCTTCGCCACCGGCGTGCGCGTGGGCCTGTCGCGAGGTCTGGGTGATCAGGAAGTGCCTCTGTCGGAGCGCTTCTTTGCCGGCGGCGGTACCACCATTCGCGGCTTCGCCCAGAATACGGTTGGGCCGGGTGCTTCCCTGGGAATCCCACTGGGCGGCGAAGGGATGGTGGTGCTGAACGAGGAACTGCGCTTCCCGCTGTTTGGGAAACGGTTGGATGGCGTGGCGTTCCTGGATGTCGGCAACGTGTATCCGACGGTGGGCGCGTTCTCGCTCTCGGACCTTCGCAAGACCGGCGGCTTCGGGCTCA
>JAEUQF010000425.1 GCA_016789745.1 Bryobacterales bacterium | reverse complement strand
GGAATTGGCAGCGATGAGTCAATGGGCCCACGCCGTACAAGACAATGCCACCGGGCTACCGGCCCCGGCGGACAGGCGAATCGGTGTTTCGGGTTCCGGTGCCCCCCCGGTGGTTCTACCGCGGCTATCGGAACGAGGTGGAAATGACGTCGACGAACTCACGAACCTGAAGGTCAGGTTCCTGGCTGTCCTGAACCATGAGATCCGCACTCCGCTGAGCGGCATCATGGGCATGACGGATCTGCTGCTGGAAACCCGGCTGGATGAAGAGCAGCGGGAGTATGTGTCGGCGGCGCGGGATTGCGCCGAGACGCTGTTTGAAGTCCTGAACGCGACATTGGAGTATTCGGCGCTCAGTTCGGGCCGGGTGCGGCTGGAAGAGGCCGAGTTCTATGTGGCCGAGGTGATTGCGGCGGCGATTGCCGAGCATCAATTCAAAGCGGAGTCGAAGGGACTGCGCCTGTTTTCGACGGTGGAATCCGGCGTTCCGCAAATCGTGATTGGTGACGCTCTACGGCTGCGGCAGGTCTTGTCGCACCTGATTTCGAATGGGATCAAGTTCACGCCGCAGGGCGAAGTGGAAGTGCGTGTCTCGTCGGCGGGAATGCAGGACGGCGCCATCCGGTTGCGCATGCAGGTGATGGACAGCGGGATTGGGATTCCGGCCGATCAACTGGCGCATATCTTCGATTCCTTCCGGCAGTTGGATAGCGGGCTGTCACGAACCTACAACGGGCTGGGATTGGGCCTGGCGCTGGTGGAGAAGCTGACCACGCTCATGAAGGGTCGGATCTGGGCGGATAGCACGGTGGGAGAGGGGTCCACATTCTTCGTGGAGATCCCGTTCCGCGTTACCGAACTGCAGGTACAGCACCCGCAGGCCACGTCGGATCCTGACGAGTTGAATGCCTCCGCGCGCATCCTGCTCGTAGAGGACAACGAAGTGGCGCAGCGCATCTTTGCGCACGTGCTGCGCCGCGGCAAGTATCTGGTGGAATGCTCCGCATCGGGGCAGGAAGCCATCCGGGCGGCTTCGCGCCGGCATTACGATCTGATCCTCATGGACCTGCAGATGCCGGGCTTGAACGGCATTGAGGCCACGCAACACATCCGCCAGATTCCGGGCTACGAATCGGCGCCGGTCCTCGCCTTGACCGCCAATACCTCTGAGGAGCACCGCCGTATGTGCATGGAGGCTGGGATGCAGGGCTACCTGGTGAAGCCGATTCCGTCGGAAGAACTGCTGTCCGCCGTGGCGCAGTTTCTGCGCCGGTAGAACCTGAACGAAAAAGTCGCGTTATAGTGATCCATACGCGTGGTGTGCCGAACGGCACATCCTGAGCCGTTGGTGCGGAGTATCCCTGCGTGCATGGGTGGGTTGTGTGTTTTCTCCTCTCTGCTGTGGCGTTGGCCGAGGAACCGGCCATTCTGCCGCACGGTGCCGCGCGTGGTCCCCAGGTTGTTGCTAGCGAGGTTCTACCGGAACTGCCCCTCGGCATAACCGGGCGAACTACCCCGCCGCTGTTCGCTTTGGGCGATGCGGAGCCACCCTCTCAGCGTGCCGACAACCAGATTGGCTTTCATCGAGCCGTGCCGCCGGAGGCGCTGCTGCGCGGGAATTGGTTTGAGAACACCACCGGTGGGCGCTTTTGGCTGCTGGCGCTGCGTTCCCCGGGCGCAAGCCACGTGCGCCTGCATGTGGCCAACTTCGCCGCCGGCCATGGCAAGCTGTTCGTGTATTCGCCCGCGGACGGCGGCGGCACAACTGTGCAGGGTCCGTATAGCGGTCGCGGCCATGCCGGCAGCGGCGAGTTCTGGGCCGGATCGGTCGAAGGCGACACGGTCGTGGTGGCCTTTGAGCCAGAAGGCCCGGGTGAGTCGCTGCCGTTTGTCATCGACCGGCTGTCGCACGGCTACCGAGATTGGCCAGCGTCGGACGAGAAGCCCAGCCGCGAGCGCGCAGTGTCTAGTTGCCAGATCGATGCGATGTGCAATCCGAGCTACAGCGGTTCGATGGACGCCATCGCAAGGCTGCGGATCGAGAGCGGCGGTGAGACCTACCTCTGCACCGGCTGGCTGATCAACACCCGGGCGAACAGCCGGATCCCCTACCTGATGACCGCCAATCACTGCATTCCGAACCAGGCGGCGGCCAACACCTTGGAAACGGTGTTCCGGTACCGTACGGCGGGGTGCGCGGGGACGCCTCCAGCCCTGCCCGGGCGCTCGACCCTGGGTGCCACCTATCTGACCGGGCGCCCCGGTTCGGAACTGGATTTCACCCTGCTGCGACTGCCCTCGACCCCGGCAGGAGCCCTATTCCTGGGTTGGGATCCGGGAAAACTGCCGGCGAACATGAATCTGACGACGCTGGGCCATCCGGAAGGTTCCTTTCTCAGGATGGCGACGGCGCGGATCGGTGTGGACTACGGCCCGAAGTTCAGTGTTTTCGTGACCGCCGGGCTGACCGAAGGGGGAAGCGACGGCGGTCCCTGGATGAGTGCGCCGAACGTGGTGCGGGGCTTGCACGTCAGAGGCACGGCGAGCAGTTTCGCCGACGCCTGCCGGGCGCTGCAGTTTGGGGAAGTGATTGGCGGCGCCACCTGGTTCTCCGAAATTTATCCGCTGATCAGCAGCTATCTGGAGGATGCCAGCACCGCCTGTACGTATTCGCTGAGCGGAACTGAATCGAGTTTTCTTCCGGCCGGCGGAACGGGCAGCATCGGTGTCGCGACTTCGCGCGCGAATTGTGTCTGGTCGGCGGTAAGTACGGACAGTTCCGCGGTTTCGGTGAACGGTGGGGCTACAGGGACGGGAGCAGGTAACGTGACGTACACTGTGGCGCCGCATGGGGGAACCACGGCCCGCAGCACCGTGCTCACTGTAGCCGGGCGCGCCTTTACGGTCGCGCAGGCCGCGTCCGCAGCAGCCTGTGTTCCAGTTCCGCTGGCGATTGGCGTGATGGCAGGCGGGACGTTGAACAGCAGCGCCTGTGCCAGCCAGCTGCGGCCCGGGGCCTTTGCGCGCCGCTTCCAATTCAGCGGCTTGGGCGGGCAGACCATCGCCGTGGAACTGTCGGCAACACGGTTTGATCCATTCCTCTACCTGATTGGGCCCAACGGTACAGTGCTGGCCGAAGACGATGATGGCGGTGTTGACACCAACGCCCGCATCCCACGCGACCGCGGCACGTTCCGGCTGCCAGCCACGGGCACCTACATCATTGAGGCGACTTCCTTTCTCAAGAATGGGGCGAGCGGCCCCTTCTCGATTGCGGTACGCACCGCCGGATCCTGCTCGGTGCTGGCACTGGTGATCCCGACCACCTTGACCGGAGCGCTCTCCACCACCGATTGCTTCTCGCCACTGGGTCGCAACTTCTACGCTGACCGGTTCACCTTTCCAGCCACTGCCGGACAGCAGGTACGGATCACCGTGGAATCGCCAATTCTGGACACCTATCTGACGCTGCTCGCCCCCGATGGCAGTGTCTATGCAGAGGATGATGACAGCGCCGGGAACCTGAATTCGCGCATTCCGCGGTCAGGCTTTCTGACACTGCCGCAGGCTGGGCATTACACTCTGGAAGTGTCCACGTTCAACGAATTGGCGACGGGCGGTTATGTGCTGCGGCTGGAGCAGGAAGCTGTCGTGGCTCCGCCACCGGTGACGCCGCCTCCAAGCAGTCCGGGCACGACCAGCGGTGCAAAGTTCCGTGCCGTGTCGCCTTGCCGGCTGGTGGATTCGCGAACCGGAGGGGGTACGAGCGGCGCTTTCGGGCCCCCCATCTTTTTTGGCGGGGCGGCGCGCGACGTTCCCGTTCCGCAGAGCCCCTGCGGAATCCCGTCGACAGCCCGCGCCTATTCGCTGAACCTGACGGTGGTGCCCAGCGGGCCGCTCTCCTACCTGACGATCTGGGCCACGGGCAGCCAGCAGCCGGTGGCATCGACGCTGAATTCTTTTGATGGGCGCGTGGTGGCGAATGCCGCCATCGTTCCGGCGGGGACCAACGGGTCGGTCAGTGTCTTCGTCACCGACAACACGCACGTGCTGATCGACATCAACGGGTACTACGAATGAGGGCCATCGCACTGCTTTTCGCCGCCGCGGGACTGTCGGCGCACGGCCAGGAGGCGGAGATCCCGGCGGCGAAGGTGAAGTCCGCGCTAGACGTGCGGGCGGAGGCGACCCGGGAGCAGCTTTCCTCGCCATCCTCGAAGGGTCTGCGGGAGGCGATCCTGACCAACCCGCTGCCTTTCTTTCCGGTGAGGCCCTGCCGCGTTTTGGATACCAGGAATCCGAACAGCACCTTCGGCGGACCGGTGCTGGGGGCGGCCGCCAGCCGGACAGTGCCAGTGGCGCAGAGCGCGTGCGGGATCCCGTCGACGGCGCTGGCCTACAGCCTGAACATCACGGTGGTGCCCCGCGGGCCCCTGAGCTATCTGACGGTTTACCCGGCCGGAAGCGCACCGCCGCTGGTGTCCACGCTGAACGCGTTTGAAGGCAGCGTCGTGTCGAATGCGGCGATTGTACCGGCGGGGGCCGGAGGCGGCATCAGCTTATTCGCAACCAACACCACCGATGTGATCGTCGATATCAACGGCTATTTCGGACCGGGGACCGGAGGGGCGGACTACTACCCACTGGCTCCGTGCCGCGTAGCCGATACGCGGACGGGCAGTGGCAAGAGCGGCTCGTTCGGGCCGCCGGTGCTGGAAGGCGGAGGCACGCGGACACTGCTGCTGCCGCAGGCCAACTGTGGTGTCCCGGCCGACGCGAAAGCCTACTCGCTGAATGTGACGGTGGTGCCCGGCGGGCCTCTGAGTTTCCTCACGCTGTATCCGGCCGGGCAGGCGCAGCCTCCGGTGTCCACGCTGAACTCCTTCACGGGGCGGGTGACGGCGAATGCGGCGCTGGTGGCGGCAGGGGCGTCGGGGGGCGTGTCGGTCTTCGTTACTAACTCCACGCACGTGATTGTCGATATCAACGGTTATTTCCGCTGATCCCGAAAAAGAGTCGCTTTTTGTACACTGCTGTGGTACATCTTGCGAAACACCTGTTCAGGAGATACCCCGTGCGTTGGTTGCTCGTGTTCCTTACGTTGGCGGCGCAGGCGCAAACCGTAGCGCCGCAAGGTCCGGCGCGCAGTCCGGCGCTGGCGCCCAGCGCGCCCGATGAACTGCCGCTTGCCGTGGCTGCGCAGTTGCCGCTTCCGCCGGCTTACTCGCTGGGAGTAGCGGCAAGCCCCGTGCCGCGGGCCGCTAACCAGGTTGGCTTCCATCGCGCTGTTCCGGCGGCAGCCCTGCAGAACGGGCGCTGGGTGACGACGCCGTCCGGTGCCAGGGTCTGGCTGCTGGTGCTGCAGTCGCGCGGAGCGAGCGATGTGCGTCTGCACTTCGATGGCTTCTCGATCGCGGGAGGGAAAGTGTTCCTGTTCGCCGCAGGCGAGCGCGGCGCTACCAGCGTCCACGGGCCCTATGCCGGCCGCGGGCACAAGGGCGACGGCGAGTTCTGGGCCGGCTCGGTGGAAGGCGACACGGTGGTGTTGGAGTACCAGCCTGCCGGGACCGAAGAACGGGTCCCGTTTTCCATCGACCGCCTGTCGCATGGCTTCGGCGGGTTGAAATCGGGGCAGGCCTCGATTACGTTGCAGGACTTGCCGGTAAAGGCGGGAGAAGAGCGGGCGGTGGCTTCGTGTCATGTGGATGCGATGTGCAACACGTCCTACCGCGATTCGATGGAGGCGGTGGCACGGATCCGCCTGGAGGATGAGGGAGGCACTTATGTCTGTACCGGATGGCTGATCAATACACGTTCCAGCAGCCTGGTGCCGTACCTGATCACAAACAATCACTGCATTCCAAATCAGACCGTGGCGAATACGCTGGAGACGTTCTTCCGCTACCGCACGTCGAGCTGCAATGGGCTGGCGCCCGCGCTGCCGCCGCGCTCAACGCTTGGCTCTACCTACCTGGCGGGGCGAACGCCTTCGGTGTTGGACTTTGCGTTTGTGCGGCTTCCGGCGGCCCCGGCGGGCTCGCTCTTCCTGGGTTGGGATACGACGAAGGCGTCGGTGAACACGTCCATCACGGCGATGGGTCACCCGGACGGCTCATATCTGCGCAGCACCACCGCGCGGATCACGGCGGACAATGGGGCGAAGTTCAGTTTCACGCCGACGGCCGGGTTGACCGAAGGGGGCAGCTCCGGTTCCCCGTGGATGAGTTCGCCGAGCGTGGTGCGCGGACTGCATGCGCGCGGCAACTCCAGTAATTTCGCCGACCCCTGCCGAGCCCTATCGAACAACCAGATCTCCGGCGGCGGCGAGTGGTTTGCCGAGATCTATCCGCTGATCAGCAGCTATCTGGAAGACGGGTCGGCCAACTGCACGTTCTCGCTGAGTTCTAGCGCGGAGAGTTTTCCATCCACTGGCGGCGCCACCGTCGTTTCGGTCACGGCATCGGCGAACACCTGCGCCTGGACGGCGTCGACCAGCGCCTCGTTCGTCAGTATTACGGGTGGAATCAGCGGTACGGGAAACGGCACGGTGACCTTTACGGTGTCCGCCAACACGGCGCCCACCGCCCGGAGTGGCACGCTGACCATCGCCGGGCGGACGTTCACGGTGTCGCAGGCCGGCGCGCCTGTTTCCAGCTGCGTGGCGGAGTCGATAGCGCCGGGGTCCCCGCTGACGGGGATTCTGCGCAACACCTCCTGCGCCAGCCAACTGCGGCCGGGCGCGTATGCCAATCGCTACCGGTTCGAGGGAACCGCGGGGCAGACGATCACGATCGACATGACGTCCGGCGTTTTCGATACCTACCTCTACCTGGTGGGACCGAATGGAGCGGTGGTGGCTGAGGATGACGATGGCGGCACGGACACGAATTCGCGGATTCCGCGCGACACGGGGTCCTTCGCGCTGACTGCCACCGGGACGTACACCATAGAAGCGACGTCATTTTCCCGCAGCGGGAGCGCCACGGGGTCATTCGCGTTGACGCTGCGCGTGGTGAACAACTGCTCGATCACACCGATTTCGTTCGACACGCCGGTTACCGGAGCGCTGACGACAACTGACTGCTTCTCCCCGCTGGGCGGCGACTTTTACGTGAAGCGCTATACGGTTCGTACGGTGGTGGGGCAGCGGCTACGGGTGACCATGCAATCGGCGTCGCTCGATACGTATCTGACGCTCATCGGGCCGGACGGCAGCGTGGTGGCGGAAGATGACGACAGTGCCGGGAACCTGAACTCGCGTATCCCGGCGAGCGGCTTCCTGACGGTGACGCAATCGGGCACGTACACCATTGAAGCCAGCACCTACAACGAGCTGGCGGTGGGGGCCTTTACGCTGTTGCTGGAGTCCGACGGAACAGTGATCTCGGCCGGACCCAAGTTCCGCGCGGTAACGCCCTGCCGCGTGGTGGATTCACGGGACGGAGGGGGCAAGACAGGGGCCTTCGGGCCGCCGATCTTCACCGGCGGTGCGACGCGCAACATCCCAATCCCGCAGAGCAGTTGCGGAATTCCCGCCAACGCGCAGGCTTACTCGTTGAACATAACGGTGGTACCCAATGGCGCGCTGTCGTACCTGAGCGTATGGCCGGCGGGACAACCGCAGCCGCTGGTATCGACCCTGAATTCGTTCGACGGGCGAGTGCTGGCGAACGCGGCGATTGTTCCGGCGGGCACCAGCGGAGCGATCAGCGTGTTCGTCACCGACAACACGCACGTGATCATCGACATCAACGGGTACTTCGAATGAGGAGCACAGCCATGACGTTACTAATGGTATTGGCCGCCGCGGCGGTAGTTCTGGCGCAGGATGAGGTGCCCTCGATGAAGATCAAAGATGCCTCCGGGCGGCGCGAGCAGTTGCGCACGGCGCGGCGGGCGTCGGCGGTAAAGGGGAAGGCGAAGGAGCGCGATGCAGCCACGGCGCCGGATCTGCGGGAGGCGATTCTGACGAATCCGATCCCGTTCTTTGGGTTGACGCCCTGCCGGGTGTTGGATACGCGGTTCGCGCCCAGCCTGTTTGGCGGGCCGGTGATGGCCGCAGGCAGTACTCGCACGGTGGCGATCCCGCAGAGCCGCTGTGGTGTTCCCTCTACAGCGCAGGCTTACTCGCTGAATATCACCGTGGTGCCGCGCGGGCCGCTGAGTTATCTGTCGGTGTTCCCGACCGGCGCAGGGCAACCGCTGGTTTCTACGTTGAATGCGTTCGACGGTGGTGTTGTGTCGAATGCGGCGATTGTTCCGGCCGGATCGAATGGTACCGTCGACGTCTTTGTGACGAACCTGACCGACGTGATCGTGGACATCAACGGCTATTTCGCACCGGGGGCGGGTGCGGAGTTCTTCCCGGTTACGCCTTGCCGGGTGGCCGATACGCGCGTGGGCAGTGGGAAAGTGGGCTCCTATGGACCGCCGGCGATTGCGGGCGGATCCACGCGGACGATGTCGGTGAACGGCTCCGGGTGTCAGGGCCCAGCCGACGCGAAGGCCTATTCGCTGAACATTACGGTGGTGCCTAATGGGCCGCTGGGCTACCTGTCGGTATATCCGGCAGGGCAGGCGCAGCCAGTGGTTTCGACGCTCAATTCTTTTACGGGCAGGGTAACGGCGAACGCGGCGATTGTGCCGGCGGGCAACCTGGGCTCCTTCACGATCTACGTCACCAATACGACCAACGTGATTGTGGACGTGAACGGGTACTTCCGGTAGGCGCGGACGAAAAGTCGAAACCGGGAACAGGATTCCCGCACCTAATCTGACAGTGATTGCGGCGGCCGCCGTTTCCCGCCTGCGGTTCGCCCAAAGTCTCCCTGCTAGAATGGATACGTAGCACTGTCTATGCTGGACACCCTCCTGGCCAAGATATTTGGCACCAAGAACGAGCGCGAGATTAAGCAGATCATGCCAATGATTGGTGCGATCAACGCGCTTGAGCCTCAGATAAAGGCGCTGTCGGATGCCGAATTGGCCGCCCAGACTGTTCGCTTTAAGGAACGCCTCGCCCAAGGTGCGTCGCTCGACGACATCCTGGTGGAGGCCTTCGCCACGGTTCGCGAAGCCGGTTGGCGCGTGTTGAAGATGCGCCACTTCGATGTGCAGCTGATCGGCGGCATCGTACTGCACCGCGGCAAGATCGCCGAAATGCGCACCGGTGAAGGTAAGACGCTGGTGGCGACTTTGCCGTGTTACCTGAACGCGCTCGAAGGCAAGGGCGTTCACGTGGTGACGGTGAACGATTACCTGGCCAAACGCGACGCCGAGTGGATGGGCAAGATTTACAAGTTCCTCGGGCTGACGGTCGGCACGATCGTACATGACCTGGATGACGAGGAGCGCCGGGCTGCCTACGCGAGCGACATCACCTACGGGACGAACAACGAGTTCGGCTTCGACTACCTGCGCGACAACATGAAGTTCCGCATGACGGACTGCGTGCAGCGGCCGCACCACTACGCGATTGTCGACGAAGTGGACTCGATCCTCATTGACGAAGCCCGCACGCCGCTGATCATCTCCGGCCCGTCGGAAGAATCAACGGACAAGTACTACCGCATCAACTCCATCATTCCGAAGTTGGTGCGCGGCGAGGTGATCGAAGGCAAGGAGCCGGGCGAGAAGTACACCACCGGCGACTATACGGTGGACGAAAAGCACAAGTCCGTGGCGCTGACCGAAGAAGGCGTGCTGAAGTGCGAACGGCTGCTGGGGCTGAGCAACCTTTACGATCCAGCCAATATCGAGATGAACCACCACGTGCAGCAGGGCCTGCGGGCGCACGTGCTGTTCCACCGCGACAAGGATTACCTGGTGCGCGATGGCGAGGTGGTGATTGTCGACGAGTTCACGGGCCGCATCATGCCGGGCCGCCGCTGGTCCGACGGCCTGCACCAGGCGATCGAAGCCAAGGAAGGCGTCAAGATCGAGCGCGAGAACCAGACGCTCGCCACCATCACCTTCCAGAATTACTTCCGCATGTACAAGAAGCTGTCCGGCATGACCGGTACGGCGGAAACCGAAGCGGCGGAGTTCGGCAAAACCTACAACCTGGACGTTGTGGTCATTCCGACGAACCGGTCAATGGTCCGCAAGGACACGATGGATATCGTGTACCGCACCGAAGAAGAGAAGTTCCGGAATGCGGCCAAGGAGATCAAGGAACGCCAGGACGGGGGCCAGCCGGTTCTGGTGGGTACGATCTCGGTGGAGAAGTCCGAGAAACTGTCCGCCATTTTGAAGCGGATGGGCGTGAAGCACGAGGTGTTGAACGCCAAGAACCACGAGCGCGAGGCGTTCCTGGTGGCACAGGCCGGACGCAAGGCCGTGGTCACGGTGTCCACGAACATGGCCGGCCGCGGTACCGACATCCTGCTGGGCGGCAATCCGGAGTTCATGACCAAGGAAGCCTGCCTGGACAAAAACCTGGCCGAGAACATCCCGGCCGAGCAGGCTTCGTATGTGAACGACGAGCACTGGGTGTACTTCCAGCACTTAGACCGGTTTTACCGGGTTCCGCATGCGCGCTGGGATGAGTTGTATGTGAAGTACAAGGCGCAGTGCGATACCGAGCATGATCAGGTGGTGGCGGCGGGTGGCTTGCACATTGTCGGCACCGAGCGACACGAGTCGCGGCGTATCGATAATCAGCTCCGCGGTCGCGCCGGCCGCCAGGGCGACCCCGGCAGTTCGCGCTTTTTCCTCTCCCTGCAGGACGATCTGCTGCGCATTTTCGGCGGCGACCGGATCCAGGGCCTGATGCTGAAACTCGGCATGGAAGAAGACGTGCCGATCGAAAGCGGGCTGATCACCAAACGCATCGCGGCTGCACAGAAGGCGGTGGAAGCCCAGAACTTCGCTGCCCGTAAGCACCTTCTGGAATACGACGACGTGATGAATAAGCAGCGCCAGGCCGTGTACGGTATGCGGCGCTCGCTGCTCGAAGGGGAAAGCCAGAAAGAGCGGGTTCTGGAGATCGTGAAGGGGATTGTCGGCGGCTATATCGATACCCGCTGCCCGGAGAACGCCCATCCCGACACCTGGGATCTGACCGGCCTCACCACGGACGTCAACACGCAATTCGGCGTACGCATCGCCGAGAACGAGATGGCGCAGTTGAGCCGGACCGAGGTGGAAGATCTGGTTTACGACCGGCTGGTGGCCCGCTACGAAGAGAAGGAAAAGCTGGTGGGCGAGCCGGTGATGCGCGAAACCGAGCGCTTCATCATGCTGCACGTGATCGATACGCAGTGGAAAGACCACCTGCTGTCCATGGATCACCTGAAGGAAGGCATCGGCCTGCGCGGCTATGGCCAGAAGGATCCGCTGGTCGAGTACAAGAAAGAATCCTACAATCTTTTCAATGAGTTGATGGATCGCATCGAAGACGAAACGGTGCGCTATCTGTACTTCCTGCAAACCAGTTCCGACAGCGACTACTCGGGTATGGCCGCTGCCCGTCCGGTGATGCCGTTCCAGCCGGAGGACGGGGACGAAGTTGATCCCGGGGACGACGAGGTTTCGCCGGAACCGGTGGGCGTGACGCAGGCGCAGCGCGCTGCCGCCCAAGCCACCATGCAGGACTTCACGCGCAACATCCAGCGCAAGAAGGACCGTGAGATGGAGGCGATGCAGTTTCTGGGTGGCGACTCCAGCACCAGTTCCGCCGATTCGGCCCCAGTGCGGAACGCCAAGGTAGGGCGCAACGATCCCTGTCCCTGCGGAAGCGGAAAGAAGTTCAAAAAATGCTGCGGATCCTGATTCTGCTGACGACTGCCGCGTCCTTGCCGGCGGCCTTGCTTACCGATAATCTTGGCAAGTCCAAACGGGTCACCCTGGAGAAGCTGACCGTTGCGGATAAGGCCGTCTGGGACGAGTACGGCCTAGTGGAAGCCGAAACCGGCAAATACGAAGGCGGCCCGAAGCCCTTCACGGCGACCGCCTGGCAGCTTAAGGACCCGACGGGCGCGCAGGCTGCGTTTCGCTGGTTGAAGCCGGCGGGCGCCAAGACGGCTCCGAACGACTTCAGCCAGTATTCGAAGTTCGCGGTGGCGGATGCCAAGTCGGTCTGGATGACCCACGGCAATTACCTGATCCACTTCGAGGGTGCGCAGCCGGCCTTGGATGAATTGAAGATTTTCCTGTTCCAGTTGCCGAAGTTGGACCAGTCCGGCTTACCTCCTGTTCTGGAGTACGTGCCGCAGGAAGGACGGATCGCCGGCACGGACCGGTTCATCAATGGTCCGGCCAGCCTGGAGAAGTTCTTCCCGGCGATGTCACCCTCAACTGCCGGTTTTCACTTCGGTACGGAAGCGATTGTGGCACGCTACAAGGTGCGGAACACCGAAATGACGATGGGAGTGTTCTACTACCCCACCAATCAGATGGCGCGCGAACGCCAGCCGGAGTTCGAGAAGGTGGACGGGGCGTTGGTGAAGCGAGCCGGTCCGCTGCTGGCGATTATCGCCAAGGCCGGCAACGCCGACGACGCCCAGCGATTGCTTTCGCAGGTGAACTACCGCGCGAACGTCACCATCAACGAGCACAAGCCGGGTGGGGAGGCGGCGAAGGCCGGCGATATGCTGGTGGCGATCTTCTCGCTGATTGGCGTCATTCTGGCACTTGCCACCATGGCCGGAATCATGACTTTCGGGATGCGGTTTCTGCGGCGCCGGATGGCCGGCGGCAAGGATGAGGAGCCTATGACGATGCTCCACCTCAGCGACCGTTACTGACCGTTGCTATTTCCCTTTTCCTAACTCCTGCATCTCGCGGTTCGGCACCTGGAGGTTATTGGTTACCTGGAATGCGCCCGGAACCGTGTTGGCCTGCAACTCGGCAATGGTGCGGTCGCCGGTAGAGTCCACTACGCCCTCCAGCCATACATTCCCGTTCTTCACGATGATGTGGATGGGATGCCAGCCCGGAGGCGGATCATTGGTAATGCCAGTGGCGAGGCTCGCCCGGGACTGGAACAGCGGCGCACCACGGTTGGGGTTGTAGCGCGACAGAGTGGGGTGCCCGTAGATGGCGACGTAGGTGCGAACGCGGATGTCGTCGTCCTGCCGCGAGAGGGGGAGGACCTCAATCTGGTTTGTAACTTTGCCGACGCCTTCTACCCGCTTGGCGACCCGTTCGGCGGAATCCTTCAGGGTCGGCCTGGAGGCAAATCCCTTAAGGATGACCTCGTCGCCCTTGATCCCGAATCGGAGATCATCGAAAAGACCGTAATTTGGCAAACGGAGGATCTCGCGCTGCACCTCCCGGGCAATGCGCAGGGTGGTACGCTCGTTCGGGTTTGGCGTCGCCTTGAGTTCGGAAGTTTTTTCCTGCGCCGCAAGCGGGAGGGCGAACAAGGCGAGAAGATTACGTCTGGAAGTGCGATGTGTTGCGGTGTGCATGTAGCTTGTTCTCCTTTCGGAAGCTCTACAACGTACAACGAATCTCTGAAGCAATTGGATTCACCAGGGGAGCCGTCTGTTTCAAAAGACAGCGTCACGCTAGAAGATAAACTCAATGCCAGTGCAAAGTTAGAGGAGAAATGGAGGGGTTCTGCACAGGTTTTGCACGGGTTTTCCACAGGGCGTTGATGCGGGCTTGGTTCGATAAAGGTAAGTAGATCATTGCCTTACGAGCGTTTTTGCGGGCCCGGCTTTTTCTCTTGACTCACCTTCCCGTTCGCCGTAAGATCCAAATCAAACAGAGGATTTGACGCGCTTGCGATGCCGTCGGATCGATTCTCCCAATACATCCCCTGGGTAGAACCAGGGCTCTATGTCGCGCGCAAATGCTCACCTCTACTGGAGGTGGGCATTTCTGCTATAGGGCTACCCGAGCGCCGGACTTCCGATCGATAACCGCCCGCATGCCTGCGTCGATCACCTCCATCGCCCGCACCCCGTCGCGATGCGTTACGGAGAACTCCTTGCCCGCGACGCATTTCGAGAGGAACTCAGCGACTTCCGTTTTGTAGGCGTTCCCGAAACGATCGGCGAACTCCGGCATCGCTTCGCCATACTGGCGTTGCGGGAAACGCTGGAAGGCGAGAGGCTCTTTGCGGTGGCGGCGGCCATACGCTTCCACCACAACTTCATGGTGGTTCTGTTCGAACCGGCCAACATGGATCTGGCCTCGCTCCCCGTAGATCCAGGTTTCTACGCGATAACCAGATACGTGATTACGGCTGACGGTAACCTGGGCCTCCAATTCGTCCGGATACCAGAGATAGAGCATCGCGTCGTCGTAGTCTTCGACGGCAGTGCTGAGCTTGCGGCTGTAGATGCAGTTGCCGATCACGGCGGCGGCCTGCGGGGTTTGGCCAGTCAGCCAGAGGATCTCGTCGACATTGTGGACGGACATGTCCGGGAGGATGCCGCTGGAGTTGTAGCCGTCCGGGGCGGGGCTGGAGTCTTCCAAGCACGAAACCACCTTGAAGACGCGCCCCACGGTGCCGGATTCCATCAGTTGCTTGGCATACTGGAGCGCGCCGTCAAATCGCCGCTGGAAGGCCAGCATGACGGCGTGAGGATAATTCTGATCCAGCCAGGCGGCGAACTCACGGTCGGCCTGCATGGTGCCGGTGAGAGGCTTCTCGAGCAGGATGCGTTGCCCGGCCTGGGCGAGGAGAGTGGCATGCTGGCGGTGCGCATCGGTAGGCGTACACACCACGCTGGCGTCCGCGACCCCGGAATCGATCAGGTCTTCCACGGTAGCAAAGACGGATATGGCGGTTTTCTGTGCCGGGGCCAGAAGTTCGGCGGTGCGCCGTGCCCGATCGATGTCGCTGTCCACGAGTGCGGACAGTTGGGCCTGGTCTGACTCGATGGCCGCCTCCTGGGTATGAAGCGCGTGCATGCGCCCGATGCGTCCAATGCCAACGACTGCAAGTCGAAGCAAACAGTGCCTCCTTAGGGTTGCCAGAGGGTGGCGGCGATAAACCGCTCCGGCTGGCGTGAATCGTTATAGTAGTAGACCGTTACCACCTTACCATCGGGCCGCTGTGCGCTGCGCACGTACCCCATGTCCCACGCGATGGCGTCGGCGCGGAGGGTTTGGGGCGGGCTCCAGGTGCGGCCCTGATCGCTGCTGAGGCGGGCAAGAATCGGATAAGGCGCGTTGCGGGAGGCATAGGTGAGGCACAGCCGTCCGTCGCGGAGGCGGATCAGGTGGGGCGGGGTTCCGCTGAAGCCGCCGGTGTAGCCTACCTTACCCTCAGCTTTCCAGGTTCTCCCGTTATCGGTGGATCGCCAGGCGTCGATCCAGTTGTGGTCGAGGTCGAGCTTGACGCGCACCGTGGTGAGCAATTCCTTGGGGCCGAGACGCAGTGAGGACGGCATGATGGCGAAGCCGGAGGGTTCCGGTCCGATCCAGCCGAGCATCTGCCAGGTGAGGCCCCCGTCGGTGGTGCGGCAGGCGAACGGGCGCCCCTCCTTGCCATTCGACTTCGACGCCGTGAGAAAGACGGTGGCGGTTTGTGGGCCGTCGATGACATAGTCAGTGCGGGCGGCAACTCCTTGCTGGCCGAAGGTAGGGAATTCGAACGGGCCCCGCCAAGTCTTACCTCTGTCCTGCGACCAGTAGAGCAGGGAGGCGCCCTGATGGATGTTGAGGAAGCGAATGGTCATGGCAAAACCAGGGGCGGTGAACGGGATCGGCTGGGACAGCGGCACGGGTTTGCGGCCGCCCTGGGCAGGCGGGAGCAGACTGGGCGGGGCTTCGACCGTCCAGGTGCGGCCCCCATCAAACGACCGTGCCAGCCGGGGCTCCTCCGGTTTATCGCCGTCCATCTGGTGCCGGCCGGGATCGCGCGGTTTGTACCAGGCAGCGCTGAAGCCGACCAGGATCTCGTTACCCCAGGACCAGATGCCGTGATTGGCGGGCCAGCCGCCGAAGCGGCCGGTTTCGCGATAAACGACGACCTGTTCGGGGCCGGCGGCAGCCAGCGCCAGGGGCGACAGCAGAAGCAGGAGTGGGATCACCTTCGCTAGGCTACGCAGGTATGATTCCCGATCGCAAGGGGGTGTCAGAACGTCTGGATGTCGGGCACTTTGCCGAGTTTCGCGAGCACACGGCGGACGTAGTCCTGGGTTTCCGGAACGTCGGGGATGCGACCGTCCTTGTCGACGCGGGCCGGACCGGCGTTGTAGGCGCTGAGCGTAAGGCTGAGGTTACCTTTGTATTTCTCCAGGAGCTGCTTGAGGAAGCGTGCGCCGCCAAGGATGCTCTGTTCTGGATCGAAGGGGTCCGAGACCTGGAGTTCGGAGGCCGTAGCGGGCATTAGCTGCATGAGGCCCTGCGCGCCTTTTGGTGAGACGGCGCAGGGGCGGAAGGCGCTTTCCTGTTCCATGATGGCGCGCAGGAGGTTCCGTTCGACGCCGTGCTGGCTGGAGGCTTTATCAAGAATGGGATCCAGCACCTGGGCGGTGAGCGGATCGCAGGCGGCGGAGATGTTGGAAGCCGTTGGCGTGGCTGGCGGCGGGCCTTCCGTCGCGGTGCCGGCTTCCGGAGGGGGCAGTGTGGTGGAAAGAGGCGTCGGGGTCCAGGCGTAGGTGAAGAAGGAGTTGGAAGAGGCAGGGGCGCCGCCCTGTTGGGCTGCGGACTGGATTTGTTTGCGGATGGAGTCGCGCTGGCGTTCGATGCCGGAGTTTTGGGGGGCTGGGGCCGGTTTGGGGGCTTCCGGAGGAGCGGCGGAAGGAGGGGGGCTTTGGGCGAGCGCGGGCAGTAGCAGAAGAGTCCATACACTCATTAAGAGACTCATCGGTCGGCATTTGGCTGTCTTGAGACTATTTTTGAACGTCCACCAGTACCTGTCTCCTAAGGGGACACCCGCAGGTGCTTAGGTGCATTTTTCGACGCTAGAACGCTAACCTCGCTCGCTACCCCTACCGATAAAAGGGTATGCACGACAGGCGCTTACAACCTCGAATGCTCTGCGCGGATCTGATTAACATCCAATGGACCGACGAGTCCGGACGGAACCGCCGCGCGGTGGCGAACCTCGAGGATATCTCCCTTTCCGGCGCGTGCCTACAACTGGATCAGCCAATTCCGCTCAATACCGTGCTGCGGATTGCTTATCCGAAGGGCCAGATGAGCGGGAAGGTCTGCTACTGCGTATACCGCGAGATTGGCTACTTCATTGGGCTGCAGTTTGACGAAGGGGCGGGCTGGTCGCGAAAAGCATTCAAGCCCCAGCATTTGTTTGATCCCCGGCGCCTGATCCAGCGGCCGGCGCGTCCGAAGGTGGCGCAGGCGGAGTTGGCGATGACTGTAAACTAGTAGGCCGCCAGTTGGCGGATCTTGGCCACCAACTTGTCTACGTTGGGCAGATAGGCCTCTTCGAGCGTTGGGCTGAAGGGGACGGGGGTATCGGGCGCTGCCAGGCGCATGACCGGACCGTCCAAGTACTCGAAAGCTTTCTCCGTGATACGAGCGGCGATCTCCCCGCCAAAACCACCCGTGAGCGTTGCCTCATGGAAAACGATGGCTTTGGAGGTCTTGCGAACACTGGCAAGGATGGTGTCTTCATCGAGCGGTGTGAGGGTACGTAGGTCGATCACCTCCACCGAGAGGCCTTCCTTGGCAACGATGCTGGCTGCTTCATCGGCCACGTGTACCATAGCCGAGTATGTGATCACCGACAGGTGACGCCCTTCGCGATGGATGTTTGCCTTGCCGAGGGGGACAGTGTAATCGCCTTGGGGCAGATCTTCCTTCACGCGGCGGTAGAGCGCCTTGTGTTCGAAGAAGATTACCGGGTCGTTGTCGCGAACAGCCGATTTGATCAGACCCTTGGCGTCTCGCGCGGTGGCGGGGAGAACAACCTTCAGTCCGGGGGTATGTGCGAACCAGGCTTCATTCTGCTGGGAGTGATAGGGGCCGCCGTGAATGCCGCCCCCACAAGGAGCGCGCACCACCATGGGTGCGGGCGCATTCCACCGGTAGCGGCACTTGGCCGCGAAGTTGACGATCTGGTCGAAGCCGCAGGAGATAAAATCTGCAAACTGCATCTCGGCCACCGGGCGAAGGCCCATGAAACTGGCGCCGATGGCGGCACCGACGATAGCGGATTCGGAAATGGGTGTGTCGACGATGCGGCGCGGACCGTAGCGGTCCAGCATACCGGCGGTGACTTTGAAGGCGCCTCCGTAGATACCGATGTCTTCCCCCAGGAGAAAGACGTTCGGGTCGCGGTCCATCTCTTCGAAGAGGCCTTCGCGAATCGCTTCCAGATAGGTGGTGGCCATGAATTACCCCTTCGTCTCGTAGACGTCCAGTTCGAGCGTGGACGGATCCGGGTACGGGCTCTGCTCCGCCCATTCGATGGCCTGGTCGGTTTCCAACCGGATGCGTTCATGCAACTGGGCGATTTCCTGGCTGGTGGCCCAGCCCTCCTCGATCATGCGTTTTTCCAGGCGCACGATGGGGCACTGCTGCGACCATTCTTCAAATAGCTGCTTGGGCACGTAGTCGGCCGGATCATGGGCGGAATGTCCGGTCATGCGGAACGTCTTGCACTCGATCAGATAAGGGCCAAGACCCATGCGGGCATGGTCGGCGCCGCGGCGTCCGGCTTCGTAGATGGCCAGCGGGTCATTGCCGTCGACGATTTCGGCAGGGATGCCGTAGCCGGGGGCGCGGTCGGCGACATTGGCGCAGGCCATCTGCTTGTCGAGCGGGGTGGAATACGCGTACTGGTTGTTATTGCAGAACAGCACGAGCGGCGCTTTCTGGACGGCGGCGAGGTTGATGCCCTCATGCCAGTCGCCACGGCTGGTGGCGCCATCGCCGAAGAACACCATCACAATCTGGTCGCGGCCTTGGTATTTGAGGGCCATGGCGGCACCGGCGGCGACAGGGACACTGGCGGCCATCGCACTAATGATGGCGACCAGCCCCTTGCTGAGGTCGCCCATATGCATGTTGCCGTCGCGGCCGCGAGTAAGTCCACCGACGCGGCCCATGTACTGGGCGAATATCTGGCCGGGGGTGACGCCGCGCATCAGGTATAACGCCAGATCGCGGTGAGAAG
Source organism: Bryobacterales bacterium (assembly GCA_016789745.1). GTDB lineage: Bacteria > Acidobacteriota > Terriglobia > Bryobacterales > Bryobacteraceae > CADEFT01. The sequence continues at coordinate 22,287 of JAEUQF010000425.1, read as the reverse complement.
GAAACAAAACATCGTCGGGGCGGGCGGCCAACCCGGCGCCGACCGGAATGGCTTCCTGGCCGCGGCCGACATAGACACCACCAAGGACCTTGCCTTGGCGGTACAAGCGGCGTTCGATGCGCTCTTCTACTTCGCGCATCATCGTCATGTAGGTCAAGGCTTTGCGGGCAAGATCGGCCTCCGGGGATTGAGAGGCGTCGTGCCGGGTTAGAGCTTCCAGTTTCACCGCTGCCATGAGGAATGCTACCTTCGCATGAACAACACCCGCCGAAGGGCGGGCAAAGACTCAAGTATAAGCGATTCTTGCGCCATTTTGACGTGGCTGGGGACAGGGAATTGTGAGCGTGGTAAGCGGGAAAAAAACCGGGGTGCCGGCAAGCCCACAATCCGCCGTCTCCCAACGGTAAGGGATCAGCTTGGCGGAGACGAAGGGGCAACGTTCCGAATCCGCGGGCAGCGGACCCGGAACGGAAACAACACTAAGTGGAAGTTTGGAAACTAGCGCCTCTAGGAGTAGGTTATTCGCCCTGCGGTTGTTCCTTCCGGAACGCGGCCCAGCGCTTCTTCTGTGCGGCGGCGATACGGCGCCGCGCGGCCTCACTTAGGTTGCGCTTGCGGGCAGGTTTCTCTTCCACAACGGGAACAACCGGGGCGGAAACAGCGGGGCCCTTCTTGCCGAGCATGGCGCGAACCTGGCGAATCTGCTCTTCAATTCGCTGCTTCTGTAATTCGAGACCTTCAAGTGCTGCAGTTAGGAAAGTGGGATCTTGGATGGCTTTTCTTGGTCTGGGCATGGGACGCCTCGTAGCAAACCCAATATCTCGTAAATAGAATCCCGCTGTCAAACTCCGTTTATGATTTCTGTGGGGATTCGAGCAGGAAAGTTACCGGACCATCATTGGTAAGTTCCACGTCCATGTGTGCCTGAAAGACTCCCGTTTCCACCGAGAGGCCGCGCTGGCGGGCCGCACTTACAAAGTATTCATATAAGGAACGAGCCTGTTCGGCGGGCGCCGCCAAGTCAAATCCAGGCCTGCGGCCCTTGCGGCAATCGCCGTAGAGGGTGAACTGAGAAACCACCAGCAGCGCACCTCCGACATCGGTAAGGCTGCGGTTCATTCGGCCATCCGCGTCGGGAAAAATGCGTAGATGGACGATCTTGTCCAGTAAGTAGAGCGCATCGGATTCCTGGTCCTGTTTGGATACACCCAGCAACACCAGCAAACCCGTTCCGATCTGCCCGCTGATCTGGCCATCGACGGTGACTTTGGCTCGACTTACCCTTTGAATAACGGCTTTCACAAATACGGTACACTCGTTCCTGATGATTGAAACCTACGCCTATGCTCGTGCCGGATTGGTAGGAAACCCAAGCGATGGATTCTTCGGAAAGACCATCGCATTCCTGGTACGAAACTTTCGCGCGCGGGTCATCCTGTATCCTAGCGCACGGCTGGAAATCAAGCCGGGCCGTGCCGATTCGCCGGTTTTTGAAAGCCTGGATGACCTTTATCAAACCACTCGCTGGCGCGGGTACTATGGCGGCATTCGCATTATCCAGGCTCTGGTGGTGCGGTTGGCGGATTACTGCCGCGAGCAGGGGATTGCACTCGAAGACCGGAACTTCACGCTGGAGTATGAGACAACCGTGCCGCTACGGTTAGGGATGGGCGGCTCCAGTGCGATCATCACGGCTGCGCTGCGGGCGCTTTGTCAGTATTACGAGTTGGACATCCCGCTGCCGGTGCAGGCCAAGTTGGTGCTGGAAACCGAGACGCGCGAACTCGGTGTTCCGGCAGGACCGCAAGACCGTGTGATCCAGTCTTACGAAGGCCTGGTGTTTATGGACTTTCAGCGGGACTTAATGGAGTCGCGCGGCTATGGTAACTACGAACGTCTGGATCCGGGATTACTGCCGCCTTTGTACGTGGCCTACCGCACCAGCCTGAGTGAAGGAACGGAAGTATTTCATTCGAACATCCGGGAGCGCTGGCGCAATGGCGATCCGGAGATCGTCGAGGGGATGCGTACCTGGGCTTCCTATGCGCAGCAGGCGCGTGATGCCCTGGTTGCCGGCGATGTGACGGCCCTGGATCACCTGATCGACGCGAACTTCGATCTGCGGGCGAAACTGTACCGGGTGAGTGAAGGCAACCTGGAAATGATCCGGCTAGCACGGAGCGTCGGTGCTACGGCTAATTTCGCTGGTTCCGGAGGTGCCATTACGGGCACCTACAAAGGCGAGGAGATGCTCCAGCGGTTAGCCGAAGTGATGGCGCCGCACCGGATAGCGGTGATCCGGCCGCAGATCCTGCCGAAGAAGGTCCAGTAATTTCTTGAGTCCGGCTAAGGTGTGTGTCGGATCCACCCGTAGCGGGCCGGGTCCGCATAATGAGACGTGATCAAACGAAAGCGCCGCTCGTCTGTTCCGGGAGGCTTCTACCGCTTCGACTCCATTCGCATGCCACGCAGCACGGTGAGTGGATCCGGCTATGGCGAGTACATCCGCCTGCGGGATGAGCGTGGCAACATTTGGCGCGGGCAGGCCGAACTGCTACCCGACGACAGCATCTGCTACCGCTTTCGCGATGAGGACGGCCGCACCATCACAGGGATGTCCGATACCTACGGCATCGTGCTGCGCGACGAGAAGGGCAACGTCTGGCGCGGCTTCGTTGACTAATCGGGACTACGGACGAGCCATATATTTCTTATAGAGCCGCGTATGCCGGCTGTCCAGGTCCACTTCCTTACCTTTGATGAACATACGCTTCACCTGCGTCTTTACTTCCAGCGGATCGCCGTCCGTCAGAATGAGATCGGCCCACTTACCTTTTTCGACAGATCCTGTGATGGCACTAATCCCGAAGATCTCCGCCGGGTTGATGGTAATCGCTTTCAGAGCCTCTTCGTAAGGTAAGCCGAAGGCAACGGCGGTGGCCGCCTGGTAGGGCAGGTTACGGGCGAATTGATTGCCGAAGGTGCCGAAAGCGAACTTCACCCCCGCTTTATGAAACTCCAAAGGTACCGTGAAGGCTTCGTCGTAGGGGTCATCCTCTTCGAGAGGTAGCTCCTGGGTGGGGCCGAGGATCACCGGTATGTTGCGGGACTTGATCTCTGTCATCGCTTTACCTGGCCTGCGGACGTTGAACAGGACGATCTTCAATTTCTCGCGGTCGGCCCAGGCGATGGCATCCCGGACGGCCCGTTCGCGTTCGGCGCCCACCAGCAGCGGCACTTTGCCTTCCAGTACAGGTAGCATGGCGTCCAGAGCCAGATCGATCCTGAAATCGGGCACTGGAGCCGCTTTGGCCTTCTGATAGCGGCGGGCCGACTCCAGGTATGCGGAAAGGTTGCGGATCTGCTGGTCATAGTTGCGCCGGGCGTCCGCGAAGGACCGGTCGCCAGAGGCACTGAGCGTCGGGAAGTTGAGCACCATGGCGGCATCCCGGCGGACCGTCATATCTTCCCAGGTCCAGCCGTCCAGATGCATCATCGAAGCTTGTCCGGCGATCAGACCGCCGCCGGGTACAGCCAGAGCCGTAGTGGTGCCGTTCGCGCGAATGACCGGAATATGTTCGCTCGACGGATTGATGGCAACCGCGGCGCGCAACTGCGGCTTGAAATCGCCGAGTTCGGAGACATCGGATGTTTCCCGCACCGAACTGATTTCGGAAAGACCCACCTGCGTGGAGGAATCGATGATACCCGGGTAGACGTGCAATCCTTTGCCGTCGATGACGCGGGTACCTTTGGGTACGGCGAGTTTCGCATTACCGATCTCGGCGATAGTTCCATTCACTACCAGGAGCGTGGCGTTCTCAAGCTTGGGTCCGGATACAGGATGTACGGTAGCTGCGCGGATGGCAAAAGTATCATCAGCGGCTCCCATCAGAGGCAGGGCTGCAAGCACAGCCAGTAAGATGCGTCTCATTATGCGGGCCTCCGGCCGGGTCCACCCTGTTTCTTGGGTTGATTCTGTTTTTCTTTGTCGAGCAGCTTCTGTTTCTCTAACTGACGGCGGTTGCGATCGCTGAGGTCCGTGTCGCGGTCGAAATAGACGGTGCCGTCGATGAGCACTTTCTGCACCTTGGCAAAGCTGGAGAGCGGATGTTTGTCGAATAAGACCAGGTCGGCATCTTTCCCGGCTTCAATGGAGCCGATGCGGTTATCCAGGTCAAGCTGCTTAGCCGGGTTGATGGTAATCAGGGACAGGGCTTCTTCTTCGGTCAGGCCGCCGTACTTCATGGTTTTCGCGGCCTCGGTATTCAGACGGCGCATCAGTTCGGCGTCGTCGGAGTTCAGCGAAACCAGCACGCCTTTGCGAACCATGATGGCGGCGTTATAGGGGATCGCGTCGTAGGCTTCCACCTTGTAGGCCCACCAGTCGCTGAAGGTGGAAGCGCCGGCACCGTGCGCGGCGATTTCCTTGGCTACCTTATAGCCCTCCAGTACGTGTTGCAGCGTCTTGATCTTGAAGCCGAAATCGTCGGCGACGCGGAGCAGCATCAGGATCTCGTCGGCGCGATAGGAGTGCGCGTGCACCAGACGCTTGCCATCCAGGATCTCCACCAGGGGCTCGAGTTTCAGATCGCGCCGGGGCGGGATGACGGCGGCGCCCGACGCCTTACGCGCCTCGTAGTCCTTCCACTGTTTCTGATACTGTTTGGCTTCGGTGAAGGCTTGGCGAATGACATCCTCCACGCCCATGCGGGTGGCCGGGTAGCGCAGGCTGATGGGAGCACCGGGGATGCGCACGTTCGGCGTATTGCCCTGCCGCTTGGGATTCTCGCCCAGCGCGAACTTGATGCCGGGCTTAGCGCCCTCGAACAGGATGCCCTGCGCGCCCTTCCCCCAGCGGGTTTTGATCACGGAACACTTGCCGCCGATGGAGTTCGCGCTTCCGTGCAGGATGTTGGCGGTGGTGACGCCGCCGGCCAGGGCGCGATAGATGGAGATGGCAGTGGGGTCCAGCACATCTTCGATACCAACCATCGACGAGACGGACACCGAGCCTTCGTTGATGGAATCCGCGGCGATGTGCGAATGGCAGTCGATGATGCCGGGCATCAGGTATTGGCCGCCGGCGTCGATGACCTGCGCACCGGGCGGGATGATCACCTTTTCGCCGGCTTCGACGATCTTGCCATCCTTGATCACGACCGCTCCTTTGAAGGAGCCCTTGGTAATCGTAAGGACGTTGGCGTTCTGGATCACGATGGGCGGCGCGGCGAGGAGCGCACCACACCCCAGCAGCAATAAGGAAGCGAGTTTCATCGGGTAGCCTCCGAGGCAGGCGCGGCGGGTGCCGGGGCCGGCTCATACTTAACGCCGTCGACAAAGACGTACTTCATTTCGGTGCGGTCCTCAAACAGCGGCCCCTTGGTGACAACGAGGTTCGCGATCTTACCGGGTTCGATGCTGCCCAGTCGGTCGTCGACACCGAAGAGGCGCGCGGCGGACAGCGTGAGGGCTTTTATGGCGTCGGCTTCGGTCAGACCCGCGGCCATGGCTTTGCGGATGGCGGCGTTGATCTCGGAGGCGCGCTCCAGACCGCCCAGGTAGAAGGCGAACGGGACGCCGGCCTTGGCGAGGGCAGCCGCGGTGGTGGGGGCTTTGTCGCGAAACTCCAGCGCGCGCATGCTCTCCACGGCTTCCGGATCACCGTCGCGAGCCCTTTCCGGCCAGCGCAGGTTCAGCAGTACGGCGGCGTTCCGCGCTTTCAGGACATCGGTGGCCAGGAAGCCTTCCTGCAGACCATAGAGCAGCGCCTTCTGCTTCAGTTCGGTGGCAAAGCGCAACATGCGGTGGATCTCTTTGGGGTTTTGCGCGGGCAGCAGAATCCGCGTGGCCGCCAGTACGCCTTCCAGCGTCTTGTCGTATTCCGGTCGCTTGTTGCCGGCAGGATGTGCCGCATAGATGGCCTTGGCCTCCTTATATTGCCCGGCGTCCAGGTAGATCTGGCGGATATAGGCGATGACGCCCATCAGCGAGTTGGGGAACCCGCCGCCGAAGCCGTTCGGACGCATGGTGAGGTAAAGGCCGGCGGATGGGTCAATGACCATGGCGCTCGGACGCTGGCCGCTCAGGTTGATGACCGCGCCTTGCCCGGCGAAGATGCCGCGCGTGGGGAAGGACACCGCGGAGGTGAACCCCATGTTGCGATAGCTTTCGATGCGCCGGTCCGCGAGCGTAATCTGGTCGGCGGCCAGCAGATAGCTGGTATTGAGCGGACGGTCCTCGGGGCCGCGCGAAACGGGGCCGGCAGGGGCAGGGTCGCCAGTGGGCGGACCTCCGCCGCGGCGTCCGGTGGTTTGGATGGTGGGCGTAGGGGTGTTCAGGCCGACTGTGCTGAGGGCGTCGATAAGGCCGGGGTAGACGGTGAGTCCTTCGCCTTCCACCACCCAGGCATCCGCCGGGATGGAAGTGCTGGCACCCACCGATTCGATGAGGCCATTGCGCAGCACCACACTGCCGCGATCAAGCGTAGCCCCACTGACCGTGATGATGCGAGCGTTGCGGATGGCGACCGCGGAGGGAGGTTCGGCAGCTAACGGAGCCGCAAGAAGAGCAAGGGCGACAAGCAGGCGCCGGGTTTTCATAGTAATGGTAATCCCGTATTATAGCGGCCTGGGGTAAACGGTCTGCCGGCTTGATATGCTGGCTGAACCATGTCGTCACGTTGGTCTCGCCGGCAGTTATTGAAGGCTGCCATCGCGGCTCCTGCCGGAGCCTGGCTTTCTCATTACAAAGCTCTCGCCGCGCCGTTCGCCGGGCAGGTGAAGATCACCGCGATCAAGGCAATGCAACTGGATTTCCAGTTCGATGGCTGCCTGATTAAAATCGAAACCGATGCCGGGCTGGTGGGCTATGGAGAAACGGGCACCAATGGAGCGATGGCGCGGTCGCACCTGGTGCACATGGCCACGGGCGAGTTCCCCGGCTCATCGAAGTATGTGGGTGGTCCGGCGGGCCTGATCGGTGCCGATCCACTTGCGATCGAGAAGCACTTCTACCGCATGACGTCGCTGCAGCATCCGTTTATGGCGCCGATGGCGACCATTGCCGGCATCGACATTGCTTTGTGGGACCTGGCGGGCAAGATCACCGGGCAGCCGGTCTACAAGCTGTTAGGCGGGTCCTTTCGCGACGCGTGCCCGATGTATTCCCATGGCGATGCACTGGACGACATGCACGATAAGGCAAAGTGCCGCGACTGGGTGGCCTATGTAAAAGCACAGCCCGAGGGCTTCCGTGCGTTCAAGTTCAACATCGACCAGGCCTTCCCGATTGAGCGCCCGTTCCATCCCACGGTGACGAGTGAGGAGATGCGAAAGTTGTACCGTGCGTTCGCCAATGTGCGCGAAGCCGCGGGCGACTCGCTCGACATCGGGGTGGCCTGCCATGGCGAGTTCGACACGCCCAGCGCCATTGCCATCTCAAAGGCCGTAGAGCCGTTGAACGTGATGTTCGTGGAAGACGCACTGAATGTGCCGTACTCCGATGGCTGGCTGACGTATCGCCGCAATTCGCGGGTGCCGATCCTGACGGGCGAAAAGCTGGAGCGCCTGCGGGAGTTTAAGCCCTTTATCGACACGGGTGCCATCGACATTGCGCATCCCGATGTTTCCTTCGCCGGCGGAATTACTGGCGCCCGGAAGATTGCCGAATACTGCGCCATCACGAGGAATCCGATCGCGCTGCACAACGTCGGCACGCTGGTGCGCACGTATGCCTCGGCGCACCTGTCGATGGCAGTCCAGAACTTCTATCGCAGTGAAAGCTGGCTGGGACGGCCGGGGCGCTTGCGCGAGCAGATGACTACTGGAGCGCCGCCCGCAGTTAAGGATGGTTTGCTGCGTGTGCCCGACAAGCCCGGCCTTGGCCTGGATATCGCCGAGCCGTTTCTGCGCAAGCAGTTGAAGAAGGGAGAACCCTGGTGGAGCTAACGCGCCGCGGATTTTTGCAGATGACGGGGGCGGCGGCGATGCCGCAAGCTTCGCCCCGTAAGCCGAACTTCCTGATCATCCTTGCCGACGACATGGGCTATTCGGACGCCCGCTGTTACGGCGGTGAGATCGATACGCCGAACCTGGACCGGCTGGCCGCGGGCGGATTGCGGTTCACGCAGGGGTATTCGACGGCGCGCTGCGGGCCGTCGCGCAGCTGCATTCTCACTGGCCGCTACTCACAGCAGACGTCCTGCGACGTGATGAGTTTCGGCAGCATTCCGGAATGGACGCGCTTTGCGCCCCAATATCTGAAGCCGCTGGGTTATCGGAGCTATCAGGCCGGCAAGTGGCATATTCGTTTCAAGCCGCTGGCCGGAGCAGGCTTCGATCATGCCTACACGGTGATGGATCTGAACCGTTACTTCACGCCGCGCCAGCATCTGTTGGATGACCAGGAACTGCCTGCCGTGAAGCCTGGCGATGGCTATTACATGACGAAGGCCATCGGCGACCATGCGGTGCGGATGTTGAAGCAGCACGCTGCCGAGCATGCGCAGGATCCGTTTTATTTCTACCTGGCCTTCAATGCGCCGCACTTCCCCTTGCATGCATTGCAGGAAGACATTGAACGCTACAAAGACAAGTTCGCCGAAGGCTGGGATGTGGCGCGCGAACGCCGCTGGCAGCGGATGCGGAAGATGGGCCTGGTGAACTGCGAGTTGTCGAAGTTGGAGACCGGCGTGTGGCCACCGTGGAACACATCGGACGCGGAACTGACCTCGCAGATCGGGCCAGGGGAAGTGACGCGCGCGGTGCCCTGGAACTCGCTCACCGCCGAGCAGAAGAAGTTTCAGCGATTGAAGATGGCCATTCATGCGGCGATGATCACGCGCATGGACATGGAGATCGGCCGGGTGTTGGATCAGGTGAAGGTGGCTGGGCAGTTGGACAACACGGTGGTGGTGTTCGTATCCGATAACGGGGCGAGCGCGGAGTTGCTGATTCGCGCCGATGGCCACGATGCTACGGCGCCGGCCGGATCGGCGGCAAGCCATCTCTGTCTCGGCCCTGGCTGGTCCAGCGCGGGGAATTCGCCGTTCCGCCTGCATAAATCCTGGGTGCATGAGGGCGGCATCGCGTCGCCCTATATCGTGCATTGGCCAAACGGGATCAAGGCGAAGGGCGAGCTACGGCAGGATCCCTGCCACCTGGTGGACATTGTGCCGACGATGGTGGAGTTGGGCGGCGGCAAGCCCGATAGCGCGGTGCCCGCGGGTGCGCCTGCCTTCGCCGGCAAGAGCCTGGCACCGGCGTTCGCCAAAGATGGGGTGCTGCGGCGCGAGTATCTCTACTTCCATCACAACAACAACCGCGCCGTGCGCGTGGGCGACATGAAGCTGGTGGCCGCGGGCAAGAGCGGTCCGTGGGAGTTGTACGACCTGCGCAAGGACCGTGCCGAGAGCCGCAACCTGATCGGCGAACAGCCTGCCGTAGCTCGCAAGTTGGGCGAGCTTTGGCAGAGCCGCGAAGATGAGTTCAATCGCGTGCGCGAGAGTGCGAAGCCCGTGGGTGCGGACGGCCTGATGCCGGGGAGCAAGCCGGTTAATCGAGCCGCTTCCGGAAGCGGGAAGCGCTGAAGCTCATGATGGCGATGCCGAATACGGCCAGCGCCAGGTACTCCGGCCACAGCACGTTCAGTCCGCTGCCCTTCAACAGCACGCCGCGGCAGATGGTAATGAAGTAGCGCAGCGGGTTGAGGTACGTGATCCACTGCACGATCTCCGGCATGTTGCGGATGGGGAAGGCGAAGCCGCTCAGCATGAACGCAGGTTGAAAGAAGAAGAACGTCGCCATGATGGCCTGCTGCTGCGTGTGGGAGACCGTCGAGATGAACATGCCGACGCCCAGCGTGCTGAACAGGAACAGAATGGCGCCCAGCAGCAACAGCAGCCCGCTGCCTTGAAAGGGAATGCGGAACACGATCATACCCAGCGCTACGATCAGCGAGAAATCCAAGAGGCCGACCAACGCGAACGGCAGCGTCTTGCCCAGCATGAGTTCAGACGGTCGGATGGGCGTCACCATTAGTTGCTCCATGGTGCCGATCTCCTTCTCCCGTACGATGGCCATGGCCGTCAGCATCAGGGTGACCAGCGTGATGATATTCACCGCAACGCCCGGGATGAAGTAATTGCGGCTGCGCAGTTCGGGGTTGTACCAGACGCGCTGCTGCAGGTCGATGCCGGGCGCGTTAAGGCGAATCACACCGGGCCGCCCGGCGCGCTTCTGGCGTACCCACTCATTCAGTTGCCCCGCGGAGAAGGTACGCACGACATCGCGGACGTAGTTGGCGATGATGGACGCGGTGTTGGAGTTGGAGCCTTCCACTAGAATCTGAATGCTGGTGGCACGTCCGCGGGCGAGGTCTTCTCCGAACTGCGGCGGCACGACGATGCCGGAATGGATGGCATCGCGGTCCAGCAAATCTTCCAACGCCTTCTGGGTGGCCGGTGTGTGAGTGACTTCGAAGTACGTAGAGCCTTCGAAGGCGGCACGCAATTCGCGGCTGGCGGGTGTATTGTCCTGATCGAGCCAAGCCAGTCGCGACCGCTCCACGTCCAAGTTCACGACAAAGCCGAAGACGAGGAACTGCAGGATCGGCGGTACGATCATCATGGCGCGCAGGCGCGGTTCGCGGAAGCTCTGGTGGAACTCCTTGCGGACGATCTCTTTCACGCGGGCGGGGTTCATGCGATCTTCTCCCGCAGCTTGCGTGTCAGCAGGGCAAACACGATCACCGCATACGTGGCCAGAAACAGCAGTTCCATCCAGAGAATCTGCAGGCCGGTGGCTTTGAGGAAGATGCCCTTCAGCAGCGCCACGAAGTAACGGGCCGGAACGACGTAGCTGATCACCTGCGGCAGCAGCGGCATGTTGTCGATGGAGTAGATGAAACCGGACAGCAGGAACGACGGCAGGAAGGAACTGATCAGCCCCATCTGAAAGGCCAGTAGTTGATTGCGTGTGATGGCGCTCAGCAGCAGGCCCCAGCTAAGGGCACCGAACAGGAACGTGAAGCCACTGACGAACAGCAGCGGCAGGCTGCCGCGCAGCGGCACGCCGAAGACAAACACACCGGCGAGCACCGCCGTCACCATATCCACGAAGCCGAGTACGAAGTACGCGCCCAGCTTGCCCAATGCCAGTTCGGCGGGCCGCACGGGGGTCGACAGCAACTCCTCCATGGTGCCGTTCTCCCATTCCCGGGCGATGGAGAGCGAGGTCAGCATGGCGCCAATCATCATGAGGATTACCGCAATCAGTCCGGGCACGATGTAGTTCTTCGATTTCAATTCGTTGTTGAACATGACGCGCAACTGCGGATCGACCGGCGGTTTCAGTTCACCGGCGCCGTTGCGCACCTGGTATTCGGTACGCACCTCGCTCGAGTAACCTGCCACCATGGCCCGTGCATAGCCGAGCGCAATACTTGCTGTGTTCGAATCGCTGCCATCCAGCAGCATCTGCACGGGCGTCTGCTGGCCAGCCGCCAGTTTATGGCCGAAGTCTATAGGCACAACGAGAACCGCCAGGACATCCCCGCGGTCTAAACCGAGTTCCGCGGGCCGATAGCTGTCGATGTCGCCCTGAACGGCAAACAGGCGCGAGCCGCGGAACCGGTCCAGGAGGGCTCGGCTCTGCGGCGTCTTGTCCTGATCCCAGATAAGCAGCGGGATGCGGTCCACATCCAGTGACAGCGCGTAGCCGAATAAGATCAACAAAAGCATGGGCAACGCCAGCGCCATGCCCAGGCTGAGCGGATCGCGCACGATGTGTAGCAGTTCCTTGCGGAAGATGGCGAGAGTGCGGCGCGGGTTCATGCCTTCGCATCCTCCTGTTCGATGTACCGCACGAAGACGTCTTCCATGGTGGGCTCTGGCAACTCGTCCGACCGCAGTTGTTCGCGCAGCGCGGCGGGCGTACCGAGGGCAATGACCTTGCCCTTGTACATGAGCGCGATGCGATTGCAGTACTCGGCCTCTTCCATGTAGTGGGTCGTGACGAAGACTGTCTTGCCCTGGTGCGAGAGGTCGTTGATGAGATCCCAGAAGGCGCGGCGGGCGACAGGATCTACGCCGGAGGTGGGCTCGTCCAGGAAGATGACCGGTGGTTCGTGGAGAATGGCGCAGCCTAGGGCGAGCCGCTGCTTCCAACCGCCTGCCAGCAGGCGTGTGAGGCGCGTGCGTTCATCCGCGAGTTCCGCCATGTCCAGCGCATATTGCATACGGGCGGCGCGTCTGTCGGCCGGTACGCCGTAGACACCGGCAAAGAACTCCAGGTTCTCTTCCACCGTGAGGTCATCGTAAAGGGAGAATTTCTGCGACATGTAGCCGATGCTGGCTTTCACCTTCTCTGGCTCCTTCGCTACGTCGAAGCCGCTCACCACGGCGCGGCCGGAGGTGGGTGCCAGCAGCCCGCAGAGGATGCGGATGGTCGTGCTCTTGCCGGCGCCGTTTGGTCCGAGGAAGCCGAAGATCTCGCCCTGTGCGACATCCAGCGTGACGTCGCTCGCGGCCGTGAAGGCGCCGAAGCGCTTCGTCAGGTGTTCGATGCGAACCGCCGTTTCACGCTGCACGGTTCTCCTCCCGCCGTACCGTGGCGATGAAGACGTCTTCGAGGGAGGGCAGAATGCGGCGCACGCGGGCACCGGGCACGATCGCCTGTATCGCGGCTTCTTCGGTGCCCTGCGGTGCGAAGGCGTGGATGGAGCTGCCGGCCAGTTCCACGTCCTCCACGTTGGCTGCACGGCGCAGCGCCTCGCGATAGGAGCGCAGATCGTCGCCGCGCACCTCGAAACAAGCGAGCGGCAAACTGTTCTTGAGCCTCGCGGGCGAATCGAGCAGGATCAGGCGCCCCTTGTGCAGCAGACCGACGCGGTCGCAGCGTTCGGCCTCATCCAGGTAGGCCGTGGTGACGAATACCGTCATGCCTTCGTGCACCAGTTGATAGAGGATGGCCCAGAAATCGCGGCGGGAGACGGGGTCGACGCCGTTGGTCGGCTCATCCAGAAACAGCACCTCGGGCCGGTGCAGCAGCGTGCACATCAGGGCCAGTTTCTGTTTCATGCCGCCCGACAGCTTCGCCGCGTGGCGATCGACGAACGGGCTCATCCGCGTCATCTCCAGCAACTGCGGTGTGAGCGTGTCACGCTGCTGTTTGTCGATGCCGAACAGGTCGGCGTAAAAGCGCAGGTTCTCGCCGACGGTCAGGTCGCCGTACAGGCCGAACTTCTGGGCCATATAGCCGATGCGGTCCTTGACGGCGCCGACTTCCGCGCGCACGTCATGGCCGGCGACGCGTACTTCTCCGGCGGTGGCATGCATCAAGCCACAGGTGATGCGCAGCGTGGTAGTTTTGCCGGCGCCGTCTGGTCCTACCAGGCCGAAGATCTCGCCGCGTGCGACTTCCAGGTTGAGATCGTGCACGGCTTCGATATCGCCGAACTTGCGGTGCAGGCCGCGGATGGTAATGATGGGCGCGGCGTTCACAGCACGATCTCCGCATCCACCGGCATGTTGGCTTTCAGCTCCTGATTCGGGTTGGCGACATCCACCTTGATGCGGTAGACCAGCTTCACCCGCTCGTCGCGCGTCTGAATCTGCTTCGGCGTGAACTCCGCTTCGGAGGCGATGTAGCTCACCGTGCCCCAGTATTCCTTGCCTGGGAACGAATCCGTGGTCAGGCGTACCTTGGCGCCCAGCTTCACTCGGCCGAGATCCGTTTCGCTGATGTAGGCGCGCAGCCAGGGATGTTCCAGGTCACCCAGCGTGGCCACGGTTGCGCCCGCGGCGATCACTTCTCCGAGTTCGGCCGATTTCACCATGACGACGCCGCTGATCGGCGCCGCGATTGTGGTGTCATTCAATTGGGCATCGACAATGGCAATGCCCGCCTTGGCGCGTTGGATGTCGGCTTGGCGTACAGCACGTTCCTGTTCCCGGCGGCGCAGTTCGATACGCGATGCCTCGGCCAACTTCAGAGCGGCACGGGCGCGCTCCAACTGAGCCTTGGCTGCCTCAATAGTTTGTTTGCGCGGACCTTCCTTCACCAGATCAAAACGCTGCTGCGCTTGGCGCAGCGTCTGTGCCGTGCTGTCGAAGCGTGTGCGGAACTGATCGTACTGCTGCGTGCTGATGTCTTCGTTCTTATAGAGGATCTGCGCACGGTCCCAATCGCGCTTGGCCTGCTCGTGCCAGGTGCGCGCGTCTTCCAGTTGCGCCCGCGCGCTTTCGATCTCCTGCGGCCGGGAGCCCGCTTGCAGGTCGGCGAGTTGGGCTTCGGCGGCCTGCACCTCGGCACGGCGCAGCGCCAGTTCGCCTTCCAGCGTGGCGCGCTGCAGGTCGATGGCGGTGTTCACTTGGGTATAGGCGGCCTGAGCCGCTTCCAGCCCTGCCTGTTCGCGGTCCTTCTGGCGCTCCGGCGATTCGCGGTCAATGCGGGCCACCAGTGCGCCGGCGGCGATTCGATCGCCTTCCTTCACGGGCAACTCCGTGATGCGGCCTGGCGCCTTGAACGACAGGTCCACCTGCGTCAACTCGATGTTGCCCGATAAGTGGATGCGCGTCGGGTCTTCCTTCACAAAGGAGCCGGAACGATAGATGGCCAAGCCTGCCACGCCCGCGGCGATGATGAGAATGGGAATGATCTTCTTCACGGCAGATACCTTTCAACGGCGCCCACGGCCGTTCCTAACTCAATGCGGGCGAGATTATGTTGAAACAACGCGGCGATGCGGTTGTCCTGCGCGCGGATGAGGCGCGTTTGCGCGTCGGTTACTTCCAGGCTGCTTGTCAGGCCGGATTTATAGCGCCGCTGCGCCTGCTCCAGTTCCCGTTGCGCCAGTTGCAGCCCTTCCTCGGCGGTCTTCACTTGCAGGTCAGCCGACGTTAGTGATTCAAAAGCCAGTCGCAACTCCAATTCCATCTGTTGGCGCAGGTCGCGGGTGCGAAGGGCTTCGGTGCGGACGAGGACGCGGCTTTCCGCCGAGCGTGCTTCCCTACGGCCGCCCGAGAAGATCGGAATGCGTAGCGAAATGCCCACTGCACGTGTTGCCCTCGAGTTGCCGATTTCGGTTCCGATGGCTCCGTAGTCGCCGAAGGCCGCGACCGATGGCGCGCGCTCCCAGTCGATCGCGCTCTGGTTGAGCCTCGCGATGCGTTCCCGTTGCTGCTGCACCTGCCAGTCGGGGCGAGCCTTCAAAGCCTGGTCGATGGCTTGGTCGATGCTCATCGGCTCCACCGGCCCGTAGGCGAGGTTGTCGGTCAGTTCCAACTTGGTGTCCAGCTTCAGATCCATGGCGCGCATCAACTGCAGGTGCGCGCGGTTGCGGTCGTTCTCCGCCATTTGCAGCCGTTGGCGTTCGTTGGCCAACTGCACATCGCCGCGAACGACTTCGATGCCGGTGCCGGTGCCCGCCTTGCGTTGCGAATCGGCAAGTTCGCGCAGGGCCTCAGCCAGTTTCACGTTTGCCTGCGCGGCTTCCAGTCGCGCTTCGGTGCGCAATGCCGCCAGATAGGCGCGAGCCACGTTGTCCGTCACCTGTGTCCGAACCGCGCTTTCTTCCAACTTCGCCGCTGTGATCGCGCTCTTCGCCGCTTCGAAACGCTTCCAACTCGACACGTCCAGCAGATTCTGCGTAGCGCTGACGCGCGCGTCGAAGATGCCGAACGGGCCGACGAAGGTGGGAAAGCTAAAGCCGGGAACCGGCAGGGCGGGGAACTGGATGCCGAACGCCCGCAGGTTGCGCGTGACGTCCTGGTAGCTGATCTGCCCGTCAATGTTCGGCAACAATGCCGACCGTGCCTGCTGGCGGCGTGCCTCGGCTGCAGCAATCTGTTCGCGAGCAATCGCCACCCGCGTATTGCCGTCCGGCGCCAGCGCAATCTCCACCGACTTCCGCAGACTGAGCGGCAACCGGTCCTGTGCCACGGCGAGGCTGGCGAACACCAGCCACATGGTTACTCCACGCATATGCGTTCCCCTGTCTTTGCGGGTTTTCGAACCACGGGCGCCCGCATTCCCGCTGCTGCGAATTGGATCATCGCCTGTAACCGTTCCTCCAACTCAGGCGCCTTCATGCCACCCTCCGAAACCACCTCCGTCATCACGCCCGCAATCAGCACGCTGGCGAAACTCCCGAAACTGAACACCACGCGCAGCATGATGTCGGCCGGCTCCAGATGTGGCACCGCCTTCCTCATCGCTGCCAGCATCCGGTGCTTCACTGCCTTCATGTAGTTATCGAAAACCTTACGGAACAGATCCTGCGACTCCAGATACTGCAGCCGGACCAGCAGGCGCGGCAGGGTCGGGCCGCTCTCAAGCACGGGCCGGAACAGGGCCTCCAGAATTTCTTCTACGGAGGCGTCGCCTTTCGCCTCTGCCCGATCCAGCAGTTCCAGCCTGCGCCCATTCACCTGCTCGGCCCGCCTCCCCAGGACCGCCAGCAGCAGCGCCTCCTTGGATTGAAAGTGATAGTTCACAGCCGCCAGGTTGACGCCGGCGATCTGGGTGATGGTGCGGAGGGAGGTGGCCTCGAAACCGAGGTCGGCGAAGAGGACCTCTGCGGCGTCGAGGATGCGATCTTTGGTGGAGAGCGGTGGAGATTTCTCGGGATTCATGTAAAACAATTGTTTCAAGCGTTCGTTTGATTCAATCATGCGTTCGTTTTGTGACCTTGTCAATCCTTTTCTTTCCTGCTAACCTGTCCCCGTCCTTGTGGCTTCCTGGCAGCATCACCTCCGGCGCTGGACCGACGCGGGTCTCGTTGACTCGCAAACCGTTGCCCGCATTGAGCAATTCGAAGCAGAGCAAGGTGAATCTCCGAATGGTGGAGGCGGCCTCCGGTGGCCCGTGGTGGTGGCCTTGTCGCTCGGTGGTGTTCTGCTCGGTGCCGGCGTTCTTCTCTTCGTGAACGCGCATTGGGAGGAATTGGGGCCGGGCGCGCGTCTGGCATTGGTGTTGGCCGCACTCGGTGGATTTCACGTGGGGGGCGCCTTCACCTCCGCGAATTTCCCCGGCTTGGCGACCACACTCCACGCCTTGGGAACAGTTGCGCTCGGCGGCGCCATCGCTATGACCGGGCAGATCTTCCACATTGAGGAGCATTGGCCGAACGCCATCCTGCTGTGGGCGGTGGGGGCGGCTGCCGGCGTGCTGCTCTTGCGAACCTGGCCGCAGGTGGCGGCGCTGGCCCTCTTGGCTCCGGCGTGGGTGGTCGCGGAGATGAGCGAGCGATTGCCGTCGCCCGGCGTGGCATCGGCTCTGCTCCTGCTTTCACTCTCGTTCGCCTACATGAGCGCGGCCAAGCCGGAGGGCAACCGCACTTGGCGTGTCTGTCTGAATGTCATCGGGTCGGTGGCGGTGCTGGTGTGTGCGGTTATCGTTCCGTTGCTGTACAACTCTCGGACCGAGGTGACAGCGGGGCGCCTCATCTTGCCGGCAGCCGCGGGGGCGATGCTGGGATTCCTGCTCCGCCGCGAGTTGTGGTGGCCTGCCGCCGTGGCGGCGATTTGGGCCTTGCTCTATACCGTGATTGGCGAAACCAGGCACGAATTGCTGCTCTACGGTTGGGCTGGATTAGGGGCCGTCGGGATGGTGGCGTGGGGGCTGTTTGATCGCCGGGTGGAGCGGATAAACGTCGGCATGGCGGGCTTTGGGCTGACCGTACTGTTCTTCTATTTCTCCAACGTGCTGACGGCGTTGGACCGATCTTTCGCACTGATTCTGCTAGGGATACTGTTCCTGGCTGGTGGCTGGGGGATGGAGAAACTACGCCGCCGGCTGGTGGCCAGCGTGCGCGACGGGAGATCGGGTCTATGAAGACACGCGGATTGATCCTGGCGGCTCTGCACCTGATCCTGACCTTGAGCGTGGCAGGCAAGTTCCTCTACGACCGGCAGACGTTACCGCGGGTCTGGGTGAAGGCAGCACCCTTCGACCCCAGCCTACCGATCCGAGGACGTTACGTGCGGATTCGGGTGGACGCTACGCCCGGCACGGGTTGGACGTCTGGCGGCGGGATGTCGGGCGTGACGCTGCGGGTGGCCGGCGGGCAACTGCTGGCGGACCGGAAAGACGGCGCCGAGACCATTGGCATCTACCAGGGATTCTCCGTGAGGCTTACTGCGCCCCTCGCCTACTTCATCCCCGCAACCGTGGCGGACCCTTCGCGTCGCGCGCCAGACGAGGAGTTGTGGGCCGAGATCACGGTGCCGCCAAGCGGCGCGATTCGCCCGATCCGGTTGGGAGTGAAGAAGAACGGCACCTTGACGCCGCTCCCATTGAATTAGATCAGCCGCCCAGCATGGACTGGTGTACCCGCCAGAAGTACCCGTCCGTCATACCGGCAATGTAATCACAGACGAGACGGTGGAGAGGCTGATAATTGGCCTCTTCCTGGTAGTTCTCGGGCAGCTGGTCGGGCTGGCTCAGGAAGAACTGGAACAGGTCGCCCACTGCGGACGTAGAGGTTTCGCGGCCTTCCAGCAGCGTGGGATGTTCGTAGACGTGGCGCATCAAAAACGCCTTCAGCGCCCGGTTCAGTGGCTCGCCTTTCGCTGACAACCGCACCAGCCGCTCGGGTTGGCGGCGGACGTCGTCACTGGTTTCGGCGCCGGAGGCGATGGCAGCTTGCCACGTGCCTTCAATCAGCGATGAACCGAGAATATCGATCACCCGCCGGACGCATTCGAGAAACTGGATCCGCTCGTTGGCCCCGGGGTACTGGGTATCGATAGTCTCCTTCACCGCCGCGAACTCTGGAATCTCACGCGCAAGGTCATCGGCCGTAATCAGCCCGGCGGACTGCGCATCGTCCAGGTCGGCGGTGTTATACGCGATCTCGTCGGCGATATCGATCAATTGCGCCTCCAACGGGGGGCGCTCGTGGGGCAGGTACTCGTCGAGGGTGGGATCCTCACCGGGAATCAAATCCCGTGAGTGCTTCACCATGCCTTCCCGAACTTCGAACGTGAGATTAAGGCCGGGAAACAGAGCGTAGCGCTGCTCAAAGTGCTCCACCAGGCGGAGGGCGTGCAGGTTATGGTCGAAGCGATCGCCAAACGCCTCCATCTGGCGGTTGAGTTCGCGCTCGCCGGTATGGCCGAACGGCGGATGGCCTATATCGTGGGCTAAAGCGAGCGCTTCGGTCAGATCTTCGTCCAGTCCCAGGTAGCTGGCGACCGTCCGGGCGATCTGCGAAACCTCGATGGTGTGGGTCAGGCGATTGCGGAAATGGTCGGACTTGGCCGGCGCGAAAACCTGTGTTTTGTTCTCCAGGCGGCGAAACGCCCGTGCATGCACGATGCGGTCGCGATCACGCTGGAAATCATTCCGGAACCGGTGGGGAAATTCTGGATAACGCCGTCCTCGCGTGCGGGATACGGGAAACCGCAGCCCGACGAGCGCTTGGGGTTCCACAGGTTCTGGCAATTAGCGGGGCAGTTGCTGGCCCATCACTTCGCCCATGAGGGCGACAGCGGCACGCGTCACGGCCGGGCGGTCCAGTGCCTGCAGCGCCTGCAGGATCATCTGTGCCTCCTGCGGCTTGGACTTGGCAATCGCGCGGGCCAACGCCAACTGACCCTGCTCCTTGGACACCACAGCCGTCGGGTTGTTCACCAGTTCGCGGGCGATGGTCTCGGCCTCGCCGGCCTTACCCTGCGCGAGCAGCAATTCGGCCAACGATAGTTTCGCCAGGGACGCGACGTTCTGATCGCCACCAGAGGCAATCTTGCGCATGCCGGATTCACATTCCGCCAGTCTGCCTTGGTCACAGAGCTGTTGGGTGGCGTACATTTGCGCCAACTGCCCTTCCTTCGAGCCTTCGTGCTTGTTGGCGACTTCGGTCATAGCCTTCAGGATCGCAGCGTCCTTTTCGGCCTGCGTCTTGAATGCGAGCCCGCCGGTTGGGCTCTGATCGCCAATGAAGGCGTCCAGTGTCAACGCCGCTTGGCGCAGGTCCTCTTGCCGGCTGCTTTCGCGCCAGCTCATGAACCCATAGACACCGATCGCCAGCACCAGGACACCAACGGCGATGCCGCCGTACTTCTGGACAGCGGCCTTATGATCCGACAGGTAGTGGACGGTGTGCCCTACCTCTTCGACAAACTTGTCGTGCTTCAGTTGTTCGCGTAACTGCTTATCCACGTGAGAGGAACCCTTTTACGAATCCTTTAGTCTAGCAGATCAGGCCAAGGGGTCGGATAGGCCCCTGGCGGTCGTTTCCAAGTCGGCGGCCATACGGGAGACCCTGTCGCGGTGTTCGGACCGGCCGGACAGATCGCGTGTCTCCCAGGGATCGTGCCGCATGTCAAACAGTTGGTGCCGTGTGCTGCCGTTCACCGTGTATCGGATGAGCTTCCAATCCCGCGTGCGGAGCGACCGCTGGAAGTTGCGGTAAGCAAAGAACATCGCGTTCCGGGACTGCGGCGGTTTTCCCTTCCCATCCAATAGCGGGAGGAAGCTTTGTCCCTCCACCGTGGGCGGTGTAACGATATCCGCCGCTGCGCATAGCGTGGGAAAGACGTCGAACAAATAGACGAATGCATCGCTGCGGGCGTTGCGCCGGACTCCGGGGCCCTGGACGATCAAGGGGACGCGCACGCTGTGATCGTATACGTTTTGCTTACCAAACAGCCCGTGTTGGCCTACCGCAAGTCCGTTGTCGCCCGCAAAGATGATATAGGTGTCGGCCGCCCGCGGACTGCGCGCGACGGCATCAATGATTCGCCCGATCTGCGCGTCGACTTCCGAAACCATAGCGTAGTAGGCAGCGGTGTGTTCCTGGACGATGCGAGGCGTTCGAGGGAAAGGGGCCAGAAGTTCGTCGCGCACTTTCAATTCGCCGTTATCGAACGGGTGTTCCGGCAGGAAGTTGGGCGGCACAGGCATGCGGTCGGGTGAGTAGAGATCGGTATACGGCTTCGGCGCCATGCGCGGGTCGTGCGGGGAGGTGAAGGCGCAATAGCAGAGGAACGGCTCTGCGGTATCGGCTTGGCTGTCAAGGAAGCGGATGGCGGAATCGGCGAACAGTTCACTCGAAAACTTGGGTCCGGTGTGCGCGTTGATCTTCGGGTAGGCTCCACTGGCGTCGAACGGCTGCACCTGCACCTTCAACTGGTCACTCATACCGCCGAAAAAAATGTTGTCGCCGGCCTGAAAGGCGCGGTGAAACAGCTTCGGGCCGTTGTGCCACTTGCCGGTGGCGAACGTCCGGTAGCCGTTTCTGCCCAGCAGTTCCGGGAACAGATCGAAGTCGCCAGGGGTGGATTTATCGCCAGGGGTTGCGCCGGTGTTGCGCGCCGCGCGAAACAGGCTTTGCCCCGTCATCAGCATGGCGCGGCTGGGGACGCATACCGCGCCCTGGGTGCCGCCCATGATGCAGGCGTGTGTGAACGCCGTGCCGTTTCGAGCCAGGCGGTTCATGTTCGGTGTTCGGATATGCCGGTTGCCGAGAGCGCCAACGGTGTCGAAGCGCTGGTCGTCCGTGAACAGAATGACGAAGTTGGGACGCTTCCGGCTTGGTCCCGGAGCGGCAAACGGGGCTGCGCCGAGCGTCGGAAGGAGATGGCGGCGGGGGAACGACACTTCGCAACTGTATCAGACGTCGAGCCCGATGGACCGCATCAGCTCCAGCGCATTACTCTTTTCCACGACGCCGTGCCGCAATTTGTAGTCGAAGTGAAGTTTGCCGGCTTCCAGCCGATCTTCGAAATGGACGTTTTGGGCTCGCGGCGCCAGCGCGTCGGCAATGGCGGTCAGCGCCAGATCGTGGGTGGTGATCAGGCCGATGGCTCCGCGATCGAGAAGTTCTTTGAGGATGCCTTCGGCCCCGATTCGGCGATCGTGGGAGTTGGTGCCGTTCAGCAATTCATCGAGGAAGAAGATCACCGGAGGCCCACCCTTCGTCAGATCGACGATGTGTCGCAGCCGCAGGATTTCGGCGAAGAAACGGGAACTACCGCCCTGAAGGGAGTCATTCACGCGAATGGACGCGCCCGCCTGCAGCGGTGCCAGCGTGAGCCTCTTCGCCCGCACGGGCGCACCCGCCATCGCCAGCACAACGTTCACGCCAATGGTCCGCAGATACGTGCTCTTGCCGGACATGTTGGATCCGCTCACCACCAGCAGCGCTAACGCGGCGTCCAGACGAATGGCATTGCGGACGCAGCGGCTGGCCGGGAGCAGAGGGTGCCCTAGATCGGTGCCGTCCAGCAGGAGTGTGTCGGAGAATTCGGGGAACGGGTCTTCGGGATGTTCCAGCGTGTATGCC